>NZ_JBEZKG010000035.1:0-75743 GCF_040651535.1 Streptomyces sp. NPDC048420 | reverse complement strand
CCTCCGCCTTGCAGCTGCACGCACCAGACCCCGCTCACCTGCACTGACAAGGCGCCGTTCCTTGGAGCCGGCCTGATCCGCCGGACAGGCCCTAGTGACGCACGTCACTATATTGGACTGAATCCAACCTGAGATCTCTTCCGAATTGCATGCACAGAAGCCGACGCAGGGGGCGTCGGCCGCAATACGGGGAGAAATCAGGATCATGGGCATCAACACGACGTTCTCGACACGCCGTAAGAGCCTCGCCGTCACCGCGGTCGCGGTGGCCGCCGCCGGTGGGATCGCCGCCGCGGTGATACCCGCCTTCGCCGCCGGAGGCACCCGTGCCGACCACGCGGGTCACTCCGGCCACCCGGGTGGCGGACAGGAGATCGTGAGCCGGAACGCGGCCGCGGCCGCGGTGGGCGGCAAGGGCGGCACGTTGCTCGCCGCGAGCCTGCGCGGGGCCAACGAGGTTCCCGTGGCCGGCGGTCCCGCCGTCGGCGACCGGGACGGCGCCGCACTGGAGTTCATCAAGGTCAAGGGCGACAAGGTCTCCGTCGCCGTGAAGTGGGCCGGCGTGGCCAGGCCCACCGCGCTCCACATCCACCAGGGCGCGAGGGGCGTCAACGGAGGCATCAAGGTCGACTTCACCGACCTGCTGAAGAGCAGCCGGAACCACACCGTCACGGGCACGGTGAAGGTCGATGACAAGGCCCTGCTGGCGCGGCTGAAGGCCGACCCGAACTCCTTCTACGCCAACCTCCACACCGGCGAGTTCCCGGGTGGAGCCGTCCGCGGCCAGCTCCACAAGGTCACCGTCGCCGCCTTCGACTTCCGTGCCGCCCTGCACAACTTCCAGGCGTCCGTGGTCAAGGGCCAGCAGATCTACCAGTGCAAGCCGGCCGAGGGCGGCGGGTACGCATTCGCCCAGCGGGACGTCGCCGCCGTGCTCGGGGGGAACATCGCGCACTCCTTCGTCCGGCCGAACTCCGGTACCCCGCAGTGGATCGCGCCCGACCGCAGCGCGGTCACCGGAACCCTCCTCTCCAAGACCCCGAACGGGGACAGGAACATCCCCGAGCTCGATCTCAGGGCCACACAGTCCGGTCGGCACCACGGCCTGCTCGCCCGGACCGTGGAGATCCTTCGCCTGAACACGGTCGGCGGGGTCGCCCCGGCGGGCTCCTGCAAGCCCGGCACGGTCGTCGGTGTTACGTACCAGGCCGACTACGTGTTCCTGCGGAGCTGACCCGTTCCGGAGCGGCGCCCCCTACGGGTCGTAGGGGGCGCCGGCATGTCGTGTCATACCCCAGGTGTACGCGGAGTTGGCCCCGAGGGTTGACGCATGCTCGTGGCGGATTTGGTCAGATGGACACCACGGAAAACACCACTCCTCACCGATTCGGGTGAGAATGGCGGCTACGGGGTGGACGCACGGGAGTTGACAGCCGCCGCCGACGACGGAGGTAAGGCACACATGGCACCGTACGAAACCGACGACAGCGCGACCGCCGCGGGCGCCGACGAACTGCGGGCGGCGCGTCGACGCAAGGCCGCGCGGTACGTCGTGCCGGCCACGGTGGTGGGAGTCGCGGCGGCGACCATCGGGCTCGTCCCGGCGCTCGCCGACTCGGGCGACCCCGACCTGCCGAAGATCAGCGCACAGCAACTCATCGAGAAGATCGCCGCGTCGGACGTCCAGCAGCTGTCCGGCACGGTGAAGATCACCACGGATCTCGGCCTGCCGGACCTCGGCGGCCTGGAGAACTCGCTGGGCTCCGCCGCGGGCCCCTCCGGCTCGGGCGACGGCGCGTCCGCGGACCCGTCGAGCAAGCTCACCGAGCTCGCCTCGGGCACGCACACCCTGCGCGTCGCGGCCGACGGCGAGGACAAGCAGAAGGTCTCGCTCCTGGAGGACGCGGCCGAGTACAGCCTCATCCACAACGGCAAGGACGTCTGGGGCTACGACAGCAAGTCCAACTCGGTCTTCCACACCACGGCCTCCGAGAGCGACGGAAAGCACAAGGAAGAGCTCCCGGCCACGCCCAAGGACCTCGCCGAGGACGCCCTCAAGGCCGCCGACAAGACCACCTCGGTGACGGTGGAGGGCACCGCGCAGGTAGCGGGCCGGGACGCCTACCGCCTGGTCATCAAGCCCAAGGACGAGGGCTCGACGGTCGGTCAGATCACCGTGGCGGTGGACTCCAGGACCGGCCTGCCGCTGAAGTTCACCCTCACCCCGGCGAGCGGTGGCGCGGCCGTCGTGGACGCCGGCTTCACCCAGGTCAGCTTCGCCAAGCCGGCCGCCTCCACCTTCGACTTCACCCCGCCGAAGGGCGCGAAGGTCGAGGAGGAGGACGCCACGAGGGCGCCGGAGCACTCCGAGGTCCCCAAGGACTTCGGCAAGGGCTCCGCGGAGGGCCTCGGCAAGGACGGCCTCGACGGCCTGAACGTCATCGGGGACGGCTGGGACTCCATAGCCACCTTCGACACCGGCGGCCAGGGCGTCCCGTCCGGCTCCGAGGCCGGCGGCGGTGACATCGGCGGCTTCCTGGACTCGCTCGGCGACAAGGTCTCCGGCAAGTTCGGCGAGGGCACCGTCTTCAAGACCCGCCTGATCAACGCCCTGATCACGGACGACGGCAAGGTCTACGTCGGCGCGGTGACCAAGGACGCGCTGGTGAAGGCGGCGAACGAGGGGAAGTAAGTCCCCCACGGGCACGACGAATCGAGGAAGCCGATGGGCGAACCGTCCGCCAAGGAGCCGGATCCGGAGGGGTCGGGTGACGGCGCTCCGGAAGGAGCGGGTGACGGTGTCATCGTCACCCGCGCCCTCACCAAGCGCTACCGCGGTGGACAGCTCGCCGTGGACGGTCTCGACCTGACCGTCCCGGCGGGCAGCGTCTTCGGCTTCCTCGGCCCGAACGGCTCCGGCAAGACCACCACCATCCGCATGCTGATGGGCCTGATCGAGCCGACCTCCGGCTCCGCGCGCGTACTGGGCCGCCCCATGCCGCGCGCCACCCGGACCGTACTCCCGCACGTGGGCGCGCTCATCGAGGGCCCGGCCCTCTACGGCTACCTCTCCGGCCGCGACAACCTCGTCCGCTACGACGCCGCCGACCCGACCGCCGACCCGCGCACCCGGCGCGCCCGCGTGGGAGCGGCACTGGACCGGGTGGGTCTGGCGGCCGCCGCGGGGAAGAAGGCGAAGGCGTACTCGCTGGGCATGAAACAGCGACTCGGCCTGGCGGCGGCCCTGCTCCAGCCCCGCAGACTCCTGGTCCTGGACGAACCGACCAACGGCCTGGATCCGCAGGGCATGCGGGAGATCCGCTCCCTGGTGAGGGAGCTGGCCTCCGACGGCACCACCGTCTTCCTCTCCTCCCACCTCCTCGACGAGATCGAACAGGTCTGCACCCACGCGGCCGTGATGGCCCAGGGGCGCCTGATCACCCAGGGGTTGGTGGGGGATCTGGCGGCGGGGGCGAGGGGGCGCCTGGTGGTGACGACTCCGGACCCGGCGGAGGCGGCGCGGGTCCTGAAGGAACAGGGCATCGGTGACGTGGTCATCGCCGAGGACCGAGTCACCTCCGACCCTCCGGACGGCGAACTGGCCGACATCAACACAGCGTTGGTGGCGGCGGGGGTGAGGGTGCGGGGTTTCGGAGTGGAGAGGGCCTCCCTGGAGGACGCCTTCGTAGCGCTGACGGGGGAGGGCTTCGATGTCGCAGGCTGAGCTGAGCGCCCCTCAGGGGCGCGGGGAACTGCGCGACCAGCCACAGACTGCCCGTACCCGCCGCACAACCTTCCGAGCCACCCTCTTCCGCAACGAGCTCCACACCACGTTCCGCCGCTGGCGCACCCTCGCCCTCCTCGCCGTCCTCGCAGCGGTCCCGATCCTCGTGGGCATCGCGGTAAAGATCGAGACCAGCGACGGCTCCTCGACAGGCGGCGGCGGTGGTGGACCCGCCTTCATCTCCCAGATCACCAACAACGGCCTGTTCCTGGTCTTCACCGCCCTCGCCGCCACCCTCCCCTTCTTCCTCCCCATGTCCATCGGCGTGATCGCGGGCGACGCGATCGCGGGCGAGGCCAACGCCGGCACCCTGCGCTACCTCCTGGTCGCCCCGGCGGGCCGCACCCGCCTGCTGCTGACCAAGTACGCGACGGTGATGGCGTTCTGCCTGGTCGCCACCCTCGTGGTCGCACTCTCGGCACTGACGGTCGGCGCCATCCTCTTCCCGCTGGGCGATCTGACGACGATCTCCGGCACCCGGATCACGTTCACGGAGGGCCTGGGCAGAGCTCTGCTGATCGCCCTGGTGGTGGCCGCGTCACTGACCGGCGTGGCGGCCCTCGGCCTGTTCGTCTCGACGCTCACGAACAGCGGTATCGCGGCGATGGCCACGACGGTCGGCCTGCTGATCACGGTCCAGATCCTCGACCAGATCCCCCAACTCCACGCCCTCCAGCCGTACTTCTTCTCCCACTACTGGCTGTCCTTCGCCGACCTCATGCGCGAACCGGTCTACTGGGACGACCTGGTGAAGAACCTCGGCCTCCAGGCCCTGTACGCGGCGGTGTTCGGTTCGGCGGCGTGGGCGCGGTTCACGGCGAAGGACATCACGGCGTGAGCTGTTCGTAGGGGAAGCGGGCGAGAGGTGCCTCCTGGGCGAAGAAGGTCTTCGCGCGGCCGAGGGCGTCGGTGTCCCTCAGTACGTCACCGGGCTTGCTGCCGTTGCCGAGCAGTACTCCGCCGAAGCGCATCCCCAGGTACGCGGCCGAGTTGCTGAGGGTGCCGACCAGCGGGTCGGCGACCTCGAACTCCTGGTGGGCCAGCGCGGTGACACCCCAGAGCGTCCGTCCCGCCATGGTCGCCTTGAACTCGACGCCCGGTGTGCGCAGCCATCCCGACCAGTGGTCGAGGTAGCGCTTGACGTGTGCGGACACCGAGTACCAGTACAGCGGCGACACGATCACGATGTCCGTTGCCGCGAGCGTCGCGTCGAACAGCCGGGCCGTGTTGCCGATCGTCGGACGCACATGGTCGGTGTCGTGGCGGAGATCCTCGAAGTCGGGCAGCGGATGTTCCGCGAGGTCGATCCACTGCTGCTCGACGTCCGAGGGCAACTGCTCGGCGGCCCGCCGGGCCAGCAGCTCGGTGTTGCCCTCGCTGCGGCTGCTGCCGAGCACGAACAGGAAGCGGCGCGTCATGGAGTTCCCCTGGTTGATCGGCTTATGGCAAATACTCGCACGTGCATTATATGCGTACGCATTTACCTGTCCAGGGTGGCTGAGCGGGCCCGCGGTGGATGCTCCGGGCGTGACGGACGAGGACGCCGGGGCGGAGGCGGAGGCGGGGGCGGAGGCGGGGCGGAGGCGGTTAAGCGGCGGTGGCTCGGATGAGCCGGACCAGTGGTTCGGTTCCGCGGGGTGGTGTGCCGTTCAGATCGCCCAGGCGCCACGCGGGCACCCATGGCACGCGGTGCACGTCGACCATGGACTCGATCTCCTTGAGCCGCTGGGCGAGCGGCCGGGGAAGCCGTCCGGGGGCGTCCGCGACCAGGACGACGGCGTCGAGGTCGAGGTGCGGAGGGTGTTCACCGCGCCGGAAGAACTCCAGTGCGCGGCGGGCGGCGAGCAGCCCCGCGGCGTGCGTGCGGGCGACGAGCAGGACGGAGGCCGGGGCGCCGGGGCCGGGCCAGTCGCGTCCGCTGTCGTGACCGCCGTAGACGGCGGCCAGGGTGGAGACGCCGGCTCCGCCGTGCGTGCCGACCCACGCGAACCGTCTCCCTGCCGGGGCCACCGGCCCGCGGATCCAGATCTCCGGTCCCTGCTGCACGCTCTCCGCCTCTCGTCGCACGTCAGTGCGCATGCCCGCGCTCCGACCCCGTCATCCCGCCCGCCCCGCACCTCCTGGAACAGGCCTGTGACATCACGGTGACGTGAGAACCGGGGGCGAGCGGAGAGACTCGACACTACGTGCACGACCGTGAGGGATGAGATGTCTCGACTCAGCCGCGAAAAGAAGCGCGACCAGCAGCCGGGGGCGACCCCGATCGACGTCCGCGTCCCCCTGGCGGGTGAGTGCGCGACGGTGGCCGGAACGACGGTCACCGCGACGCCGGGCGAGGAACTCCACCAGACCGTTCTGACCCACCTCCACCATCTCGCCCGCACCGCGGGCCACACCGTCCACGCCACGATCCACGATGCCCGCATCGGTTACGTCGTCCCCCTGGAGGTCACCACGGACGGCGCCAGCCGCTTCACGGCGGAGCCGGTACGGATGGCTCCGCCGGAGGTACCGGGGACGGCCGCGGAGTCCGCGGCGGCGGATCGTTCCCCGGAGGCGTTCGGCGCACCACGAGGCCCTGTCCTCCTCAGCCCGCCGCCGGCCGAGGAGCCCCTTCAGCCCGACCCGACATCGGATCCGGCAGCCGACCTGACACCGTCCGACGGCCCGGAGAACCCCGCACGGACACCGTGGCCCTCCGCCCCACGGACCGCACCCGCCCCGCAGGACCGGGCACCCATGGGCTCAGCCGCACCCGCCCCGCAGGACCGGGCACCCATGGGCTCAGCCGCACCCGCCCCGCGCCACCAGTTGCCCGACACCCCCGTCCCCCATGACCGGCCCGCCCATCCGCCACGGCCCTTCCCGGACGCCCCGCGGGACGCGTCCCCCACCTTCCGCCTGGGCAACCTGCCCGAGCCCCACCCGACGGATGACGAACCGTCCCCGACCCACGTCCTACGACAGCCGGCGGCCACCCCGCCACCTGGCTCGCCCCCGGCTCAGGCCCCCGGGACGGTGGCGCCCCCGACGGGCGAGTTCGGCCCGCCCCCGGTGATGGACGGCACCCCGGCCCTGCCCACGACCCCCGAGCCGCTGTCGCCGTACGGCCCCCTCTCACCCCCTGCTTCTGTCCCCGTCCCCCTGCCCCCGACCGACTTCGCTCCCATCTCCACCCCTCAACCGCTCCCCTCCACCCCAACACCCCCACCCACCCCTCGTCCTGCCCCTCACCCCACCCCCCTCCTCGACCCCGTCCCCCTCCTCGACGACCCCGGCCTCCGCCCGACCCCCGTCCGGGGGTTCGATGCCGTGGCCGAGGTTCTGATGGGGGAGGAGGCGGTGATCGAGGAGACCTCCTCGCTCGCGGAGCCGGTCGGGCGGATCGGTGAGGCGGTGCGGGAAGGGCGGACGGACGCGGCCGCGGAGTTGGCGGAGCAGGTGGTCGCCGAGGCGTCCGGCACGCTGGGGCCGGACCACCCCGACGTCCTGCGGGTGCGTGAACTCGCCGCCTACATCGCCTACTTGGGCGGCGAGCCGATCCGCGCCACGGAGATCTCCCTCGACCTGGCCGCCGTTCAGCACCGCGCCGGAGACGCCGAGTCGGCCTACGGCAACATGCAGAGCGCGGCCACCGCGTGGCGGGCCGTACGCGATCCGCAGAAGGGTCTGGCCCTCGGCAGCGATCTGCTCACCCTGTGGACGGAGATGGCCGCCGGGGAGGGCCCGGCGGCCGAGGAACCGGACCGTCTGGAGTCGGCCCGCGCCCGCATGCTCCGCCTCGCGGAACGCGCACGGAACGCCAACCCCTAGGGCCTGTCCGGCGGATCATGCCGGCGGCGCGGGGTCTGGCACGCACATCTGCCGCGTTGTCGTCACTCGCCGACGCTCCGCGTCGACTCCCTCCTCCGCCTTGCAGCTGCACGCACCAGACCCCGCTCACCTGCGCTGACAAGGTGCCGTTCCTTGGAGCCGGCCTGATCCGCCGGACAGGCCCTAGGGCCTTCTGACGGATCATCGCGGCGTTGCGACGCCCGGCACGCACGCTCGCCGCACGGGGCGAAGGGCCAGGCGACTCCGCCACATGACCCTCCACCCCGCACGACGCTCGCACGCACCGGACGCCGCTCCCCGGCCCGCGCTGATCCGTCAGAAGGGCCTTAGCCCAGGAACCCCTGTTACTGCGACAGCTCCCACACCGCGTACGCCACCGCGTCGCTGTTGCGGTCCAGGGCCGTGTCGTTGATGTTGGCCGTGGTGTCGCACGACGAGTGGTAGCAGCGGTCGAAGGCCAGCCCCGCGGTCCCGCCCCACTTGGCGGCCTGCGCCGAGGTCTTGGTGTAGTCCGCCCCGCTGAACAGCCCGCCCACCGGCACGCCCGCGTTCTTGAACGGCGCGTGGTCGGAGCGGCCGTCCCCCTCGGTCTCGATCTCGGTCGGGACGCCGAGACCGGCGTAGTGCTCCTTGAAGGTCTTCTCGATGGCCGGGTCGTCGTCGTAGACGAAGTAACCGGGGTTCGGCGAGCCGATCATGTCGAAGTTGAGGTAGCCGCTGATCCGTGAACGATTCGCCGTGGACAGGCTGTTGACGTAGTACCTCGACCCGACCAGGCCCAGCTCCTCCGCACCCCACCACGCGAACCGCAGGTGCTTGGTGGGTTGGTAGCCGGCCCGGGAGACAGCAAGTGCGGTCTCCAGAACGGCCGCCGAACCGGAGCCGTTGTCGTTGATGCCCGCGCCCGCCGTCACGCTGTCCAGGTGCGAGCCGGACATGACCACCTGGTTGGTGTCGCCGCCCGGCCAGTCCGCGACGAGGTTGTAGCCGGTGCGGCCCGAGGACGTGAACTGCTGGACCGTCGTGGTGAATCCGGCCGCGTCCAGCTTGGCCTTCACATAGTCGAGCGAGGCCTTGTACCCGGTACGGCCGTGCGCGCGGTTGCCGCCGTTGGCGGTGGCGATGGACTGCAGCTGGGTCAGATGCGCCTTCACGTTGGCCACCGGGATGTCCGGGGCCGCGGCCACCGCGGGCTGTCCCGCGGGGGCCGCGCCGGCTATGGATCCGCCGGCCAGGAGGGAGACGGTGACGACGACGGCGGTGGCCGTGACGCGTCCGGGAACCGAGAGCTTCATGTGGGGGGCTCCGAATTCCATGGGAATCCCCGAACTCACAGGGACTCCACAGCGAATGGGTGCCTGGATGGTGAAGCTGAGGTTGACTCACCGTCAAGGGCGGAATCCGGTCAGGGAGTTCGCATACCGGACCGCAGGACCCGGACGCGATCAGTGGACGCAGAACTCGTTCCCCTCCGGATCCGTCATCACCACCCACGCCCCCGAGGGTTCGCTGACCTCGCGCAGCACCCTCGCCCCGAGTCCCGTCAGCCGCTCCACCTCGGCCGGACGCCTCCCCTCCCCGGGGTGCAGGTCGAGATGGAGCCGGTTCTTGACTGTCTTCGGCTCCGGCACGCGCTGGAAGAGCAGCCGCCGCCCCAGACCGGTGCCGCTGTCCTTGTCGTACGGATCGTCCGGATGCCGTACGGCGACCAGATTCCGGAAAGCCAGCCTGGCGTGCCACTCGACAGTGTCCTCGCGCGGCAGCGCGCCGAGCTCCAGCAGCCGCTGGATCAGCGCGTCGTTGTCCTCGATCGTGTAGTGCAGCGCGGCGGCCCAGAAGTCGGCCTGGGCGTGCGGGTCGGCGGCGTCGACGACCAGTTTCCAGTGCAGCGGTACGGGTGTTGTCTCCGTCATGGAGTCACTTATAGCGGCGAAGTAGGTCACTGACGGTCCTGCGGCACGGCATTGCGAGCGGGCTGCTGCACACGGCGACCCAGTTCGGCTCGGCGATCGGGATCTCGACGGTGACGGCGGTCTACGGCCTCGCGGCGGGCGAGTCCAGCGGCTCAGGACCCGAGGCCAGGCTCTCCGCCTTCCGTACGGCGCCGGCGGTGCCCGTCGTCATGGTGGTGCTGGGCCTCGCGATCTCCCTCCTGAGCGTCCGCGCGGTGCGCAGGGCGTCCCAGGTGAGCAGCGACAACGCCAGCCAGACCAGCGCGAACCCGGCCCAGCGCTCGGGCGGCATGGCCTCGTGGAAGTAGAAGATGCCGAGCAGGAACTGGAAGACCGGGGCGAGGTACTGCAGCAGCCCCAGCGTGGACAACGGCACCCGGATCGCCGCGGCGCCGAAGCAGACCAGGGGGAGCGCGGTGACGATGCCGGTGGAGGCGAGCAGCGCCGCGTGTCCCGGGCCCTCGGTGGCGAAGCTGAGGTCGCCCCGCGAGCTCAGCCACAGCAGATAGCCGAGCGCGGGCAGGAACTGGATCGCGGTCTCGGCGGCCAGCGACTCGACCCCGCCGAGGTTCACCTTCTTCTTGACCAGGCCGTACGTGGCGAAGGAGAACGCGAGCGTGAGGGAGATCCACGGCGGCCGCCCGTACCCGACGGTGAGCACGACCACCGCGGCGGCCCCGACCCCCACCGCCATCCACTGCACCGGCCGCAGCCGCTCCTTCAGCAGCAGCACGCCCATCGCGATGGTGACGAGCGGATTGATGAAGTACCCGAGCGAGGCCTCGACCACATGCCCGCTGTTGACGGCCCAGATGTAGACGCCCCAGTTCACCGTGATGACGGCGGCGGCGACGGTGACGAGCGCGAGCCTGCGCGGCTGCCGCAGCAGCTCACCGGCCCAGGCCCAGCGCCGGACGACCACGAGCGCGACGGCGACGAAGGCGAGCGACCACACCATCCGGTGGGCGAGGATCTCCGCAGCCCCGGCGGGCTTGAGCAGCGGCCAGAACAGCGGCACGAGCCCCCACATGCCGTACGCGGCGAAGCCGTTCAGCAGACCTATGCGCCCCTCGCCCCTCGACTTCACGGACCCTCCTCCTCGCACCGTCCTCGCCCGCACGAAGGTAACGCCGAGCACCCCCGCCTGTCATGCCCGTATCGCTATACGGTCATGACAGGCGGGGGTGGCGCACCCAGGGACTGCCGGGGAGTAGGTCAGCCCTTGAGCGCGACCGCGATGGACTCGGAGATCGGGGTGGTGGGACGGCCGGCCAGGCGGGACAGGTCACCGGAGGAGACGACCAGCTCGCCCTTCTCGATGGAGGCGTCGACACCGGCGAGGATCCCGGCGAGCGGCCCGGGCAGCCCGGCGCCGGTCAGGATCCCGGTGTAGGCCTCGACGGAGACGGCGTTGTAGGCGATCTCCTTGCCGGTCTGCTTGCTGACCTCGGCCGCGTACTCGGCGAAGCCCCAGGCCTCGTCGCCGCCGAGCTCGTACGTCGAGTTCTCGTGCCCCTCACCGGTCAGCACGGCGACGGCGGCGGCCGCGTAGTCGGCGCGCGAGGCGGAGGAGATGCGGCCGTCACCGGCGGCCTGGACGACCGCGCTGTACTCCAGGACGGGGGCGAGGTTCTCCGTGTAGTTCTCGTTGTACCAGCCGTTGCGCAGCAGCGAGTAGGGCAGGCCGGAGGCGAGCAGCGCCTCCTCGGTGGCCCGGTGGTCGTCGGCGAGCGCGGCCGTGAGGGTGCCGGGGGCGCTGGTGTACGCGAGCAGCGCCACGCCCGCGGCCTTGGCGGCGTCGATGACGACCTGGTGCTGGCCGGGGCGGCCCTTGTCGAACTCGTTGCCGGAGACCAGCAGCACCTTGTCGCCGGCCGCGAAGACGCTGTCGAAGGTCTCGGGGCTGTTGTAGTCGGCGACGGCTATCTTCACACCCTTCGCCGCGAAGTCGGCGGCCTTCTCCGGGGTGCGGACGACGGCCGTGATCTGCTCGGCCGGGACCTTCTCGAGCAGCTGCTCCACGACGTGGCGGCCGAGGTTTCCGGTGGCTCCGGTGACGACGATGCTCATGATGTGCGATCTCCTTGTGGGGTGCGTTGGCACTAACCATAGGGGATGCGCTAACTCTGCGAAAGTACCCACTTTGAAGTAAGGTACTGGCATGACGGTAAGTGCTGAGCAGATTCTCCCGGAGGCGGCGACGGGCGAGACGATGTGCCCCCACCGCATGGTCCTGGAGCACGTGACGAGCCGCTGGGGTGTCCTGGTCCTGATCCACCTCCTCGACCGCCCGCACCGCTTCAGCGAACTGCGCAGGGCGATCGGAAGGGTCAGCGAGAAGATGCTGACCCAGACCCTGCAGACCCTGGAACGGGACGGCCTGGTCCACCGGGACGCCCACCCCGTGATCCCGCCCCGCGTCGACTACTCCCTGACCGACCTGGGCCGCGAGGCGGCGGAACAGGTGCGGGGGCTCGCGGAGTGGACCGCGAGGAGGATGGGGGCGGTGCAGGGGGCGCGCGAGGCGTACGACGCGGCACGGAATCGCGCCTGAGCGCTCCCTTCCCACGATCAGATGCGCCGACGCCCTGAGCACCTTCAGGGACCTGCATCGATGGAGACCTGCCCTGGCATCTTCGAACTGAGCGACGGCCGCTTCGCCGTCATCGGCACCGAAGCCACCGCCGACCTGGACCCCCTTCTCCCCTCGGACGCCGCCCGCGCCGACTACGAACGCATCGCCGTCGTCACCCGCGAGACTTCGCGCCAGGAGGGACATCCCCGACGTGTGAACGGCGAAGGGCCCGGATGCCGTGCTGCATCCGGGCCCTCGGTGTCTCCGGCTCCGTCAGCCGACGACCGTCCAGGTGTCGCCGCCGGCGAGCAACGCCCCCAGATCCCCCTTGCCGTTCTGCTCAACAGCCGAATCCAGCTGGTCCGCCATCTGCGTGTCGTACACCGGCCGGACCACCGACCGCAGCACCCCGATCGGCGTGTGGTGGAGCGTGTCCGGGTCGGCCAGGCGGGACAGGGCGAAGGCGGTGGTCGGGGACGTGGAGTGGGCGTCGTGGACGAGGATCTGGGACTCGTTCTCCGGAGTCACCGGCACCACCTTCAGGTCACCCGTCGCCGCGTCCCGGACCACACCCTTGGACAGGTCCCCGCCGAAACGGATCGGCTGCCCGTGCTCCAGGCGGATCACCGCCTCCTCGGCCTGCTGCTTGTCCTTCAGTACCTCGAAGGCACCGTCGTTGAAGATGTTGCAGTTCTGGTAGATCTCGACCAGCGCGGTGCCGGGGTGGGCGGCCGCCTCGCGCAGCACCGACGTGAGGTGCTTGCGGTCGGAGTCCACCGTCCGCGCCACGAAGGACGCCTCCGCGCCGAGGGCGAGGGACACCGGGTTGAAGGGGGCGTCCAGCGAGCCCATCGGCGTCGACTTCGTGATCTTGCCGACCTCGGAGGTGGGGGAGTACTGGCCCTTGGTGAGGCCGTAGATCCGGTTGTTGAAGAGCAGGATCTTCAGGTTCACGTTCCGCCGCAGGGCGTGGATCAGGTGGTTCCCGCCGATCGACAGCGCGTCACCGTCACCGGTGACCACCCACACGCTCAGGTCCCGCCTGCTGGAGGCGAGGCCGGTCGCGATCGCCGGCGCCCGCCCGTGGATCGAGTGCATGCCGTACGTGTTCATGTAGTACGGGAACCGCGACGAGCAGCCGATGCCCGAGACGAAGACGATGTTCTCCTTGGCCAGTCCCAGCTCCGGCATGAAGCCCTGGACGGCCGCCAGGATCGCGTAGTCACCGCAGCCGGGGCACCAGCGGACTTCCTGGTCGCTCTTGAAGTCCTTCATGCTCTGGCGGGCCTCGGCCTTGGGGACGAGGGAGAGTGCCTCGATCGTGCCCGTGCCTTCCGTGGACGTCTCAGCCATCGATGGCCTCCTTGAGAGCCGTGGCGAGCTGTTCGGCCTTGAACGGCATGCCGTTGACCTGGTTGTAGCTGTGCGCGTCGACCAGGTACTTCGCCCGCACCAGCGTGGCGAGCTGCCCGAGGTTCATCTCCGGGATGACGACCTTGTCGTACGACTTCAGCACCGCGCCCAGGTTGCGCGGGAAGGGGTTGAGGTGGCGCAGATGAGCCTGCGCGATCGACTCGCCGGCCGTGCGCAGGCGTCGTACCGCCGCCGTGATGGGCCCGTACGTCGATCCCCAGCCCAGCACCAGGGTGCGCGCCTCGTGCGGATCGTCCACTTCCAGATCCGGTACGGCGATCCCGTCGATCTTGGCCTGGCGGGTACGGACCATGAAGTCGTGGTTGGCCGGGGCGTAGGAGATGTTGCCCGACCCGTCCTCCTTCTCGATCCCGCCGATGCGGTGTTCGAGACCGGGTGTGCCGGGCACGGCCCAGGGCCGGGCGAGGGTCTGCGGGTCGCGCTTGTAGGGCCAGAAGACCTCGGTGCCGTCGTCCAGGGTGTGGTTCGGGCCCTGCGCGAACTGCACGGTCAGGTCCGGGAGTTCGTCCAGTTCCGGGATCCGCCAGGGCTCCGAGCCGTTGGCCAGGTAGCCGTCGGAGAGCAGCATCACCGGGGTGCGATAGGTCAGCGCGATGCGGGCCGCCTCCAGCGCCGCGTCGAAGCAGTCGGCCGGGGTGCGCGGGGCCACGATCGGCACCGGCGCCTCACCGTTGCGCCCGAACATCGCCTGGAGCAGGTCCGCCTGCTCGGTCTTGGTGGGCAGACCGGTGGACGGCCCGCCTCTCTGGATGTCGATGACGAGGAGCGGCAGCTCCAAGGAGACCGCGAGGCCGATGGTCTCCGACTTCAGGGCCACGCCCGGACCGGAGGTCGTGGTCACCGCGAGCGAACCGCCGAAGGCCGCGCCCAGGGCCGCGCCGATCCCGGCGATCTCGTCCTCGGCCTGGAAGGTCCGTACACCGAAGTTCTTGTGCCGGCTCAGCTCGTGCAGGATGTCCGAGGCCGGGGTGATCGGGTACGAGCCCAGGAACAGCGGCAGATCCGCCTGCTGAGACGCGGCGACCAGCCCGTAGGACAGCGCGAGGTTCCCGGAGATGTTGCGGTAGGTGCCGACCGGGAAGGCCTTCGTCGCCGGGGCGATCTCGTAGGAGACGGCGAAGTCCTCGGTGGTCTCACCGAAGTTCCAGCCCGCGCGGAACGCCGCCAGGTTCGCCTCGGCGATCTGAGGCTTCTTCGCGAACTTGGTGCGCAGGAACTTCTCCGTGCCCTCGGTGGGCCGGTGGTACATCCACGACAAGAGGCCGAGCGCGAACATGTTCTTGCTGCGCTCGGCCTCCTTGCGACTGAGGTCGAAATCCTTGAGGGCCTCGACGGTCAGCGTGGTCAGGGGGACCGGATGAAGGCTGTAACCGTCGAGCGATCCATCCTCCAGCGGCGAGGCCGCGTACCCCACCTTCTGCATCGCCCGTTTGGTGAACTCGTCCGTGTTGACGATGATCTCCGCACCGCGCGGCAGGTCCGCGATGTTCGCCTTCAGCGCCGCCGGATTCATGGCCACGAGGACGTTCGGCGCGTCGCCTGGAGTGAGGATGTCGTGGTCGGCGAAGTGCAGCTGGAAGGACGAGACACCCGGCAGTGTTCCGGCAGGAGCCCGGATCTCGGCGGGGAAGTTGGGAAGGGTGGACAGGTCGTTGCCGAAGGACGCCGTCTCCGAGGTGAAACGGTCACCGGTGAGCTGCATCCCGTCACCGGAGTCGCCCGCGAAACGAATGATCACCCGGTCGAGACGGCGGACGTCCTTCACGCCGGTCTCTTTGCGCTGCTCTCCCACGACGGCTTCGTCGGCCTGCTCCGCTGGGCTGCTGACCTGACTGGTCACTGAACTGGACCTCCCTCTGGGCGGCTGTTCGGGAGCGGCCTTCCCGCAGGCCTTCCCAGGATCAACCCTACGACCGCAGGGGTCGGCTTCCCTCGGCCATTCGCATGATGGACGTGGTTTTGAGACGCTACGGCACCCTGACTTGTCACGATTTACACGCCCCCCGGCGCTTTCGTTGAAGACGCTCCCTCTCGTCCTGCGGTTCTTCGGCTCTGCATGGTGGGTCGGGTGGTTCAGGAGTTCAGATAGGTGAGGACGGCCAGCACCCTGCGGTGGTCCCCGTCGCTCTGCGAAAGGCCGAGCTTCAGGAAGATGTTGCTGACGTGCTTCTCGACGGCCCCGTCGCTGACCACGAGCTGCCGCGCGACGGCCGAGTTGGTCCGCCCCTCGGCCATGAGCCCGAGCACCTCCCGCTCCCGGGGCGTGAGATTGGCGAGCACGTCCTGCTTACGGCTGCGTCCGAGCAGCTGGGCGACCACCTCGGGATCGAGGGCCGTACCGCCCTGGGCGACCCGCACCACCGCGTCCACGAACTCACGCACCTCCGCGACCCGGTCCTTGAGCAGGTACCCCACCCCGCGACTGGACCCGGCCAGCAACTCGGTGGCGTACCGCTCCTCCACGTACTGCGACAGTACGAGTACCCCGAGTCCGGGATGTGCCTTGCGCAGTTGTACGGCCGCTCGCACGCCTTCATCCGTGTGCGTCGGAGGCATCCGCACATCGGCTACCACGACGTCGGGCAGCTCGCCCTGTGCGTCCAGCTCACCGATGGTCTTGATCAACGCCTCCCCGTCGCCCACACCGGCCACGACGTCGTGCCCGCGGTCGGTCAGCAACCGGGTCAGGCCCTCCCTCAGCAGCACTGAATCCTCGGCGATGACCACCCGCACCCTGTCCTCCACGACTCTCGGCCCCCCAGCCCACACCCTGCCCGCCCGCCGGACAAGTCCAGCATTCCAGCATTCGGATGCGGAGGGGTGCGGGCAACGGGATTAGGGGGCCTTTCTCAGCCCGTCCGGCGTTTGAGGACGAGGCCCTTCGGGCCGACCGGGGTCTGGGGGCGCAGCCCCCAGGGGGTTCGGGGTCGAAGGGGCAGCGCCCCTGGGGGATGGGACGGGTAAGGGCGGCGGGGGCGAAACCCCCACCGCCCGCTCACGCGGAACCGGAACCCGTCACACCCGATCCCCCCGCCAAGGCAACTCCGCGGTCACCCGAGTAGGCCCCCCAACCGGCGAGTCCACCACCAGAATCCCGTCGACCGCATCCAACCGCTCCGCCAGCCCCGCAAGCCCGGACCCGGAGGACACATCGGCCCCACCCACCCCGTTGTCCACGACCTGAAGCAGCAGCCGGTCCTCCACCCGCCACACATCCACCGCCGCCCACGTGGCACGGGAGTGCTTGCTGATGTTCTGCAGCAGCTCCGACACCGTGAAGTACGCGATCCCCTCGATCGCCGGCGCCGGCCGGGCGGGCAGATCCACCTCCACCTGCACCGGCACCGTGCACCGCGACGCCACGGAGGACAGCGCAGCGTCCAGCCCCCGGTCCGTCAGCACCGCCGGATGAATCCCCCGCGCCAGGTCCCGCAGCTCCTGCAGCGCCGTCTTCACCTCACCGTGCGCCTCGTCCACCATCCGCGCCGCCGCCTGCGGATCCTCCGAGAGCTTCTCCTTCGCCAGCCCCAGATCCATCGCCAGCGCCACCAGCCGGGCCTGCGCACCATCGTGCAGATCCCGCTCGATCCGACGCAGGTCCGCAGCCGCCGTGTCCACCACGACCCCCCGGTCCGACTCCAGCTCCACCACCCGCGCCGACAGCCGGGTCGGCCCGAGCAGCCCGTGCACCATCACCCGGTCCACCGTCGTCAGCGCCCGCACGATCCACGGCGTGGCCAGCGTGAACAACAGCCCCACCAGCGCGGTCACGGTGATCTCGAACGGGTTGTCCAGGTAGATGTGGTGGGTCTCGTCGCCGTAGAGCTGGAGCCCGTCCTGACCGCCGTACACCGGGAAGAGCCAGAACCACAGCGGATACGTCAGCAGCGCCCAGCCGTACACCCAGAAGTTCACCGCGACGACGAACGAGAAGATCGCCCACGGCAGGTGCAGTACGGAGTACAGCAGCGTCCGCCACGAGGTCCCGCTCTTGAGCACCGCCCCCATCCACGCCATGAACCCGGACTTCCGCATCCTGAGCGGCTCCGGATCACCGACCTCCAGGCCCAGCAGGCCCCGCGCCCGCGCCCGCTCCAGCGCCCCGAGCCCACGGCATCCGGCGAGTCCGGCCGCGAAGACCGGAATGCCGAGGAAGGTCACGAGGAGGCCCGCACCGAGCGAGACCATCGTGACGGCGTACGTGAACAGCAGGACGCTGATCGGCAGGCTCAGCAGCACATAGCCGAACTCCCGCCAGGTCCGCCCCTCGAACGGCGCCCGCAGCCCGGCCGGCAACCGGCGCCGCCGCACCTCCTCGGGGAACCCGAGCCCGCTGTCGTACCCGTAGTCCGTGGCCATCGACGTCGTCCTTCTTCTCTCGTCCCGCGCCTGTGGAGTCGTAACCGGTGTCGTACCTCCACCCTGCTGGGCCGCAGCTCAACGGACCATGGAGGCCGTCGGCGTCTTGGAAGGGGGGTTTTCCCTACCCCGCTTCGGCTGCTACGGCCTTTCGGGCGCCCGGTCCCGCCACGGCAGCTCCGCCGTGACGACCGTCGGGCCGCCCGGCGGGGAGTCGATGACGAACAGGCCGTCCACCGCGTCAAGGCGTTCCGCGAGCCCGCGCATACCCGTGCCGCCGTCGAGGTCGGCGCCGCCGCGGCCGTCGTCCCACACCTGGATGAGCAGCCGGTCCTCCGCCCGCCACACGTCGACCGACGCCGACCGCGCCCCACTGTGCTTGCTGATGTTCTGCAGCAGCTCGGAGACGGTGAAATAGGCGATGCCCTCGATCGCCTGGACCGGCCGCGAGTCGAGGTCGGCGGTCACCTTCACCGGCACCGTGCAGCGCGAGGCGACCGACGAGAGGGCGGCATCGAGCCCGCGGTCGGTCAGTACGGCCGGATGGATGCCCCGCGCCAGGTCCCGCAGCTCCTGGAGCGCCAGCTTCACCTCGCCGTGCGCCTCCTCGACCATCGCCTGCGCGTACTGCGGGTCCTCCAGGAGCTTCTCCTTCGCGAGACCGAGCCCCATCGCCAGGTTGACCAGCCGGGCCTGCGCACCGTCGTGCAGATCCCGCTCGATGCGCCGCAGGTCGGACGCGGCCGCGTCCACCACGACTCCCCGGTCCGACTCCAGTTCCGCGATACGGCGCTCCAGCTCGTCGGAGGGCGACAGCAGAGCGCGCACCATCGCCCGGTCCACGTTGGCGAGGCCCCGCGCGATGAACGGCAGCACCGGCCACAGCACGAACAACGAGGTCAGCGTGATGGTGAAGGTGACAACGCCCCACGGCAGCCGGATGAACTCGTACAGCACCGTCCGCCAGCCCACCGGGTCCTTGATCCCCATCCACAGCTGGGGAAAGAAGCCGTTGCCGCTGTTCTTGGTGCGCCACGGCAGCGGACTCGGTTCGTCCACCCGCACCCCCAGCAGCCCCCGGGCCCGCGCCCGCTCCATCTTGCCCAGCTGCCTGGCACCCAGCAGCCCGGCCGCCAGCAGCGGGAACCCGATCACCGTGACGGTCAGCCAGAATCCGGTGAACAGCACCGTCACGACGTAGGTGAAGCCGAAGATCGACACGGGAAGGTTCGCCAGGAGGTGCGCGATCTCCTTCCAGGTGTGCGCGCCGTAGGCGAAACGGGCCGGCGGCAGCCGCCCGCCCTCGTTGCTCTTTGTGGCGGTCACGGCACGGCTCGGCGAGGAGTGGCGTTCGGTCATATGGGCTAGCGTGCCGCGCGAGAGAGCCGGGCGCCATGAGGCGGGCCGCCGCGATGTGCTGGGGAAAACCCCACCCCGGTCTTCCGGATGCCTTTCCTGGGGTGACGGGCTGCTTACTGCGCCTTTACGAGGGCCTAGACTCCCGTGCGTACAGATCGTCGAACAGCGGTGTTCAGCGTTCAGCGGTGTTCACGCAGCGGTGTCCACAGGGAGCGAGGGGCGGACGTGCCGGAACCGACCGTCGTCGATGCAACCGTCGTCGATCCGACCGTCGTCGCGGCGGACTACTTCCAGTCGTACTCGGTCGTCGGACTGCTCGCCGTCGTCGGCGTCCTGTTCGTCGCGGTCGCCTTCGGCGCCGGCCGCCTGCTGCGACCCGTGGTCCCCACTCCCGAGAAGCTCCTGACGTACGAGTGCGGAGTCGACCCCGTCGGGGAGGGCTGGGCCCACACCCAGGTCCGCTACTACGTCTACGCTTTCCTGTACGTCATCTTCGCCGTCGACTCGATCTTCCTGTTCCCGTGGGCGACGGTGTTCGCCGCCGACGGCTACGGCGCGACCACCCTCGTGGAGATGTTCATCTTCCTGGGCTTCCTCGCCGTGGGCCTGCTGTACGCGTACAAGAAGGGTGTCCTGGCATGGACGTGACCCCCTCGGAGCCCGTTCTGCTCCCGGAGCCGAAACGGCTGGGCGCCCTCGCCCGCCTCGCCCCCGAACCGATGAAGGTGATCCTCAACTGGGGCCGCCGGTACTCGCTCTGGGTCTTCAACTTCGGCCTCGCCTGCTGCGCCATCGAGTTCATCGCCGCGTCGATGGCCCGCCACGACTTCATCCGCCTCGGAGTCATCCCCTTCGCGCCGGGCCCGCGCCAGGCCGACCTGATGGTCGTCTCCGGCACGGTCACGGACAAGATGGCCCCGGCCGTGAAGCGCCTCTACGAACAGATGCCCGAGCCCAAGTACGTCATCTCCTTCGGCGCCTGCTCCAACTGCGGTGGCCCCTACTGGGACTCGTACTCGGTGACGAAGGGCGTCGACCAGATCATCCCCGTCGACGTCTACGTCCCCGGCTGCCCGCCGCGCCCGGAGGCCCTGCTCCAGGGCATCCTGAAGCTCCAGGAGAAGATCGCCCGGGAGTCGCTGGGGGAGCGGTACGGGGTGACCGGGGGCCGTGCGTCGGTGGCGGCACTGCAGAGCGGGTTGGTGAAGCCGCCGGAGCCTTCCGGGGTTTCTGGCGCTGCGGGCGGTCCGGAGTCTTCCAGCGGTTCTGGCGCTGCCGGCAGTCCTGCCGCTGGCGCACCGGCTGAGGGAGACGCCACGTGACTGCTGCTGTGGGCTGGCTCCCCGCCCCCGCCGAGGACCTCTTCGGCCCCGACGCCACCGCCGAGGAGTCCTACGAGGTCCTGACGGTGGACGTCCCGCCCACGACCTGGCTCACCGCACTGCGCGTCGCCCGCGACGAACTGGGCTGCACCTATTTCGACTGGCTCAGCGCGGTCGACGAACCCGGCACCGGCTTCCGCGTGGCCGCCCACGTGGCCGCCCTCTCCCCGGTACGGCGCCTGCTGCTCCGCACGACGATCTCCCACGAGACGCCCGTACTCCCCACCGCCGTCGACATCTACGCGGGCGCCGCCTGGCACGAGCGCGAGACCCACGAGATGTTCGGCGTCACCTTCGAGGGCCACCCCGCCCTCGCCCACCTCCTCCTCCCGGAGACCTTCGAGGGCCACCCCCTCCGCAAGGACTTCGTCCTGGCCGCCCGCGTCGCCAAGTCCTGGCCCGGCGCCAAGGAACCGGGGGAGCCTGCGGCGGGTGCGGCACACGGCGGCCCCAAACGCCGCCAGATGCTCCCCCCAGGAGTCCCCGACCCCAACGAATGGGGCCCCCTGAAAGGCCAACTCCCCCCAGCCCCAACCCGCCCAACCCGCACCCCCTCCGACCGCCCACCCCGAGCCACGGGCGACCGTCCGGTCCGTCGTGCGCGGTCGGCTGCGGAGGGTTCGGCGAGTCAGGCGGAGGGTTCTGGAGCGGCGGGTTCTGTGGGTGCGGCGGGTGCGGCGGGTGCTGGTCCGCGTCGTGCGCGTACGGCTGCGGAAGGGTCGGCGAGTCAGGCGGAGGCGTCGGGCGGCGGGACCGGAACTGCGGCGGCTGGCCCACGTCGAACCCGTTCCGCCGCCGAGGGCTCGGAGAGCCAGACCGCGCCCGGGGTGACGGAGGCGACGGACGGTGGTCCGGAGGCTTCGCCGACGAGCGTGCCCCGCCGTACGCGTACCGCTTCGCAGGGCTCGGCCAGCCAGACAGAACCCGGAACCGAAGGCACCGGGGGAGGTTCGGCACCCCTGGCCGGCAGTGCACCCGAGTCGGACGCCCCGGCGACCGGCTTGCCTCCTTCCTCGGCAGACGCCCCCTTGCCAAACTCGTCCGCGCCGACCTCCGACACCTCTGCCCCGGACGCTCCCGCACCGCGGCACACGGGAGCGGCGGGCAGCGCCCCGGCCGGACCCCGTCGGTCGCGCAGCGCCTCGACCGGTTCCGCGAGCCAGCGCGCGACGACCGGCTCCGAGTCGTCCCCCGGCGACACGGGCACGAACCCCGCCCCCCCGAAGGCCCCCACCACCCCCCGCAGCCCGGACGCACCGTGGCATCACGCCCGCCCGGCTTTCGACGACCCGGAAACCGCGCGAACTCCCACCCCCGAGAAGACGGACGCCACCGAGCACTCCGAGCAGACTGAGGTTCCTTCGGAGCCCGGGAGTCCTGAGCAGACCGAGGTTCCTTCGGAGCCCGCGAGTCTTGAGCAACCCAAGGTTCCTTCGGAGCCCAAGACTCCCGATCAGGGCCAAGTTCTGTCGGAGCCCAGGTTCCCCGTGGAGCGCGGGGCTTCCGTGGAGCGGGAGGCCTCCGAGGAGCTCGAGACTTCTGCGGCGCCCGATCCTTCCCCGGGGCACAAAGTTCCCGAGGACAGCGAGCCTTCCCAGGAGTCCAAGCCCCCCAGGGCCTCCGAAGCCCCCAGCCCTTCCTCGGGGTCCCGCCCTCCTGCGGAGCCCCACCCTTCCGGGACCTCCGACGGCCCCGGGACCCCCGGCGGCACCGAGACCCCCGGCGACCCCGAAGCGCCCGGACGACCTGAAGAGCCCGTCCCCGCCCCCGAAGACAGCGGCCCGAACCCCGAGGGCGTCGACTCAGGCCGGAGCGATCCCGACCCGGGCCCCGACGACTCCACCCCGGACGAGCCCCCGACCCGCGACACCCCCCACCCCGACAAGCCCGCCGGAGGCCCGCAGTGAACGACGCTCTCGACGTCGCCCTGCGACTCCTGATCGTCTTCGTCGTCTTCCTCACCTTCCCCCTGATCATCGGCCAGACCGAGCACAAGGTGATGGCCCACATGCAGGGCCGCCTCGGCCCGATGTACGCCGGCGGATTCCACGGCTGGGCCCAACTCGTCGCGGACGGCGTGAAGTTCGCCCAGAAGGAAGACGTCGTACCAGCGGGCGCGGACCGCCGTGTCTTCCAACTCGCCCCCGCCGTAGCCCTCCTGCCCTACCTCCTCGTCCTCCTCGCCATCCCGATCGGCCCCGGCGAGGGCGCCGTCGGGGAGGTCGTCGACGCGGGCGTGTTCTTCGTGCTCGCAGTGATGGGCGTGGGTGTCCTCGGCTCCCTCATGGCCGGCTGGGCCTCCGCCAACAAGTTCTCCCTCCTCGGCGGCCTCCGCACCGCCGCACAGCTCCTCGCCTACGAACTCCCGATGCTGCTCACCGCCGCCTCCGTGGCGATGGCGGCCGGAACCGTCTCCCTCCCCGGCATCCTCGACGCCTTCGAGTGGTGGTGGGTGCCCTGGCAGATCGTCGGCGCGATCGTCTTCTTCGTCGCCGGCCTCGCCGAACTCCAGCGCCCTCCCTTCGACATGCCCGTCGCCGACTCGGAGATCATCTTCGGCGCATACACCGAATACACCGGTCTCCGCTTCGCCCTGTTCCTCCTCGCCGAGTACGCCGGGATCGTCGTCCTGTGCGGCCTCACCACCGTCCTCTTCCTGGGCGGCTGGCACGGCCCCTGGGGCGCCGACGGTCTCGGCTGGGTCTGGACCCTCCTCAAGACGGCCGTGCTCGCCTTCGTCGTCATCTGGCTCCGCGTGACCTACCCCCGCCTGCGCGAGGACCAGCTCCAGAAGCTCTCCTGGACCCTCCTCGTCCCCCTTTCCCTCGCCCAGATCGCCCTCACCGGCATCGTCAAGGTGGTGATCCAGTAGCTATGGCTGAGCCTCTCCCGCCCACCCGGCCCCGCATCCCCGGCAGCGGCCTCGCCAAGGGCTTGGCGGTCACTCTCCGCACGATGACGAAGAAGACCGTGACCGAGCAGTACCCCGACACCCAGCCCGACCTCCCGCCCCGCACCCGCGGAGTGATCGGCCTGTTCGAGGAGAACTGCACGGTCTGCATGCTCTGCGCCCGTGAGTGCCCCGACTGGTGCATCTACATCGACTCCCACAAGGAGACGGTCCCGGCGGCCACCCCCGGCGGCCGCGAGCGCAGTCGCAACGTCCTCGACCGCTTCGCCATCGACTTCTCCCTGTGCATGTACTGCGGTATCTGCATCGAGGTGTGTCCTTTCGACGCCCTGTTCTGGTCCCCGGAGTTCGAATACGCCGAGACCGACATCCGCGACCTCACCCACGAGCGGGACAAGCTCCGCGAGTGGATGTGGACCGTCCCGGCCCCGCCGGCCCTCGACCCCGGCGCGGAGGAACCGAAGGAGGTCGCGGCCGCCCGCAAGACCGCCGACAAGCTGGCGGCCACGCAGGCGGAACCGCAGTCCGGACCACAGCTGGGCCCGCCGTCGGAGTCGCAGCCGGGTCCACAGTCGCAGCCAGGCCCACAGTCGGGGCCGACCGCTCCTGAGGGAGGCACCTCGTGAGCCTCGCCGCAGCCACCGCGACGCTGGCGCACCCCGCGCTGACCACCGGCGCCGCCCAAACCCACGGCTTCCTCTCCCCGACCGGCGTCGAGATCGCCTTCCTGCTCGTCGGCCTGGTCACCTTCGGCGCCGCGATCGTCACCGTCACCACCAGGCAGCTGGTGCACGCCGCCCTGTGGCTGGTGGTGGCCCTCGGCGGTCTCGCCGTCGAATACCTCCTGCTCACCGCCGAGTTCATCGCGTGGGTGCAGGTCCTCATCTATGTCGGTTCCGTCGTCGTCCTCCTTCTGTTCGGTCTGATGCTCACCAAGGCCCCCATCGGCCGCTCCCCTGACGCGGACTCCGGGAATCGCTGGGCCGCCCTCACCGTGGCCCTCGGCGCGGCGGCCGCCCTGGTCTGGGTGGTCGTCGACGCTTTCCGCACCACCTGGATCGACCTGGACGGTCCTGCCGCCGGCTCCACCGAGGTCACCGGAGCGAGCCTCTTCCAGAACTGGGTCCTCCCTTTCGAGGCCCTCTCCGTCCTGCTCCTCGCGGCGCTGGTCGGCGCGATCGTCCTGTCCCGCAAGGCGAAGGCGGAGTCGAGCTCTCCCCCTGTGAACTCCCGAGCTGCGACCGGTAGTTCCCCATCCGTCCCGGGTTCCCGTAATCACCCGATCGGGCGAAATGGCTCGGTCAAGGGAACTGGGCCGGTCAAGGGAACCGCCTCGGCCGGAGCAACTGAGCCAGCCCAGGCGACCAAGCCCGCCGAGGGATCAGGGTCGGCCGCACAGGAAGGCGCCCGCTGATGCACCTCGCCTATCCCGCCGTACTCTCCGCCCTCCTCTTCTGCACCGGTCTGTACGGCGTCCTCGCCCGCCGCAACGCGATCCTCGTCCTGATGTCGGTCGAGCTGATGCTCAACGCCGTCAACCTGAACCTGGTCGCCTTCGATGTCTGGCTCAGCAGGACAGCCGAGGAGACCCTGCACTCCGGCCAGGCCCTGACCCTGTTCACCATCGCCATCGCCGCAGCCGAGATCGGCATCGGCCTCGCGATCGTCCTCGCCGTCCACCGCAACCGCGGCACCGCCGACATCGACAAGCTCCGCGACACGGCCGAGGGCCACGAACCTCACGGCCCCCACGACTCCGACGGCGCTGCCGACGCGGCCGAGCAGACCGCACGGTCCGGGCGGACCGGGAAGGCTGAGGCCACCGCGTGACCACGACCAACCTCGCCGTCCTCGTCCCCCTCCTTCCCTTCCTGGGCGCCGCGGCCGGCCTGCTCCTCGGCCGCACTGCCCCCGCCTTCGTCCGGCCGCTCGCCGTCCTACCGCCACTGGCCGCCCTCGCGCTCGCCACGGTGGTAGCCGCACGCCAGGGCGGCGACCAGACGGTGAACGCCGCCACCGAACTCACGCCGACCGGTTCGGTCCCGATCGAACTCGCCCTGCACATCGACGGCTTCGCCGCCCTCGTCGCCGTCCTGGTCGCCTTCGTCGCCACCTGTGTGCAGATCTACTCGACCGGCTATCTTCGGGACGACCCGCGCTACCCCTCGTACGCCGCTCTCGTCTCCCTCTTCACCTCCGCGATGCTGCTTGTCGTCTACTCGGGCGACCTGATGGTGCTGCTGGTCGGCTGGGAGATCATGGGCATCTGCTCGTACTTCCTGGTCGGCCACTACTGGGAGACCCCGGAGGCCCGCGCCGCCTCCCTCAAGGCCTTCCTGGTGACCAAGCTGGGTGACGTCCCTTTCCTGATCGGCCTGTTCGCACTGGCCACCGACGCGGGCTCCTTCCGGATCACGAAGGTCCTCGACACCGTCGCGCGCGGCGGACTCGACCACCCGACCCTGATCGCCCTGCTCCTGCTCGCCGGGGTGGCGGGCAAGTCGGCCCAGTTCCCGCTGCACACCTGGCTCCCCGACGCGATGGCGGGCCCCACGCCCGTCTCCGCACTGATCCACGCGGCGACGATGGTCGCCGCCGGTGTCTACTTCATCGCCCGTCTCCTCCCGGTCTTCGAGGCCTCCCAGGCCGCGATGGTGATCCTCGCCGTCATGGCCGCCGTCACGATGCTCGGCTCGGGTCTCGCCGCGCTCGCCCAGGACGACATCAAGCGCGTCCTCGCCTACTCGACGATCGGCCAGCTCGGCTACATGACCGGCGCCCTCGCCGTCGGCGACCGCGGTGCCGCCGTCTTCCACCTCCTGTCCCACGGCGCCTTCAAGGCGCTGCTGTTCCTCGCGGCCGGCGTGGTCATCCACGCCGCCGGCACCAACTCGCTGGCCGCCATGTCCCGCATGAAGGACCTGCGCGCCCGTGTGCCCGACGCCTTCTGGACGATGACCGTGGCGCTCCTCGCGCTCGCCGCGATCCCGCCCTTCAGCGGTTTCTTCTCCAAGGAGTCCGTGCTCGGCGCCGCCGAGCACGTGGCCACCGGCCACACCGAGCACGCACCCGGCGGCGCGGGCTGGATCACCCTGGTCGCCGGCCTCCTCACGGCCCTGCTCACCGCCGCGTACGCGACACGGCTGTGGCTGCTGGCCTTCCACGGGCGGGGCGCCGAGGCCCCCGACCACGGTCGCCAGCCACTGACGATGAACGTGGTGCTGTGGGTCCTGGCGGCCCCCTCCCTCGCCCTAGGCGCCTTCGCCTACCGCGTGCTGCCCGACTGGTTCGACGGCCGCGACCTCACCCCGACCCTCACCACCTCCGTCGTCGGCACGGGGGTGGCCCTGGTCGGCGGCCTCCTCACCTACGCCGCCTGGCGGCACACCAGCGCGCTCGCCGCCCGTGCCCCGCTGGGAGCGGTCGCCGCCCACCCCGAGGGCGACGCGGGACTCGTCGAGGCCGAGGCCATCGCCACCCACGAGCCCGCGTACGGAGACGTGGCCTACGCACCCGATCCCGCGGACCCCGGACGGCTGCTGCTCGGCCCCCTGCACCGCCACGCGGCCGTCGGCTTCCACCTGGACGCCCTGTACACGGCCGTCTTCGTCCGCCCGGTCCAGGCCGGAGCAACCCTCGTCCGGTTCCTGGACCGCGAGGTCGTCGAGACCTACGTACGGGGTGCGGGCACGCTGCCCCGCTGGCTGGGTGCCGCCGTACGACGCGCCCAGACCGGAAATCTGCAGACTTATGTGAGCGCGCTGCTCGCCGGCACCGTCGTCCTCGCGGTCGCCGCCGTCCTCGTCGCCACGGGAGCGTGAGCAGGCGTGATCGATATCAACGAGTCCGTGATGCAGTTCCTTCTGGCATTGATCGTGGCCGGCCCGCTCCTCGGCGCGGTCACGGCTCTGCTGCCCGCCCCGCCGGGACTGAAGGGGAAGTCTCCCGACCAGGCCGTACTGCGGCACGGCGTGACCGTCACCGGCGTGATCCTCATCGCCGCGGTCGTCCTCGCGCTCGGCTTCGACCACGACCATCCGTCGAAGATGCAGGCCACGACCGACATCAGCTGGATCCCCGCACTCGACGTGCGCATCCACCTCGGCGTCGACGGCATTTCCCTCCCCCTTCTGGTCCTGACCGCGCTGCTGACCTTCCTGTGCGCGCTGTACTCCTACTTCAAGATGCCTTCGGGCCCCTCTCCGAAGGCCTTCGTCGCGCTGTTGCTCGTCCTGGAGTCCGGCACCCTCGCGACCTTCGCCGTCCTCGATCTGCTGCTGTTCTTCCTCGCGTTCGAGATGGTGCTCATCCCGATGTACTTCCTCATCGCCCGCTGGGGCGGCGAGGAGCGTCAGGCCGCCGCCTGGCGCTTCATCCTCTACACACTGCTCGGCTCGGTCGTCATGCTGCTCGGCCTGCTCCTGATCGGGATCAAGGCGGGCACATTCGACATGGTGGCACTCGCCACTGACAACGGCCGGTCACTGACCGCATCCGTGCAGGTCATCGCCGTTCTGGCGATCGGCGTCGGGCTCGCGGTCAAGACCCCGATGTGGCCGCTGCACAGCTGGCTGCCCGACGCCCACACCGCCGCACCGACCGTCGGCTCGGTCCTGCTGGCCGGCGTCCTGCTGAAGATGGGTACGTACGGGTTCGTCCGTATTCTGCTGCCGATCGCTCCCGACGGTTTCCGTGACTTCGCGCCCTACCTCGCCGCCTTCGCCGTCGTCGGAATCATCTACGGATCCCTGGCCTGCCTGGCCCTCGCCAAGCGGGGCGCGAAGGGCGACCTCAAGCGCCTCATCGCCTACTCCTCCGTCGGCCACATGGGCTTCGTCCTGCTCGGCATCGCCACGATGACCCCGACCGGCGTGAACGGCGCCCTGTTCGCCAACATCGCCCACGGCCTCATCACCGGCCTCCTGTTCTTCCTGGTCGGCGCGCTGAAGGACCGCACGGGCACCACAGACCTCGACACCCTGGCCGAGGAGACCGGCGCCGCCCTCTACGGCAAGGCCCCGCGCCTCGGCGGTCTGCTCGCCTTCGCCGCGGTCGCCTCGCTCGGCCTGCCGGGACTCGCCGGATTCTGGGGCGAGATGCTGGCCCTGTTCGGCGCCTTCAAGCCCGCCGACGACCTCAGCCGCCCAGCTTTCCTCACCTTCATGGCGATCGGCGCCTTCGGCACCCTCCTCACAGCCGCCTACATGCTCGTCGTTGTCCGGCGCGTCTGCATGGGTGCCGTCCCGCAGGACGCCCCCCGCCTCGACGACGTCCACACGTACGAGTTCGCGGCCTGGACCCCGCTCGTCGCCCTCACCGTCGTAGCGGGCCTGTGGCCGAAGGCTCTCCTGGGCCTGACCGACCCGGCCGTGCAGCAGCTCCTCGCAGGAGGCAACCGATGAGCACCCTGGCCGCCATGGCCCAGCCGTTCGCCTCTTCGGCAGAGCCCTCGGCCGTGATGGCCGCGAACCTCGTCCAGTCCGTCGACTGGCTCGCCATCGCGCCGCCCACCGTCGCTGCGGTCGTCGGACTCGTCGTCCTTGTCGCCGACCTCTTCGTCGGCGAACAGAAGAAGGCCCTGCTCGGCTGGCTGTCGGTCACGGGCCTGGCCGCCTCAGCGCTTCTGCTGCTGCCCCTCCTGGACGGCGACCGCAGCACCTTCTGCCTGACCGGCGACACACATGTGTGCAGCTACACGGCCGACCGCTTCACGCTCGTCATCCAGTTCCTCGTCCTGGGCGGCGCCCTCCTTGCGGCCCTCCTGTCGGTCACCACCCTCAAGGACGCCGACAAGGGACTCCCCGAAGGGGAGTACTGGTTCCTGCTGCTCTCCTCGGCCGCCGGCGCGGCCCTCCTGCCCGCCTCCCGCGACCTGGCGACCCTCGTCGTCGCCCTGGAGGTCGCCTCCCTGCCCGCCTTCGCCCTCGTCGGCATCCGGCACGGCGACCGGAAGTCCTCCGAGGCGGCCCTGAAGTTCTTCCTCTCCTCGGTCACCGCGACCGCGGTCAGCCTCATGGGCATCAGCTTCGTCTACGCCTCCACGGGCACCCTGTACCTCACCCAGGTCGCCGACCGCATCCAGCGCGTCGACGGCCAGCTCCACACCCTCGCCCAGACCGGCGTCGTCCTCACCCTCGTCGGTTTCGCCTTCAAGACGGCCGCCGTCCCCTTCCACTTCTGGGTGCCCGACACCTACGTAGGCGCGCCACTCCCGATCGCCGCCTACCTGTCGGTCGTCGGCAAGGCGGTCGGCTTCTCCGGCCTGATCCTCGTCACCGTCGTCGCCCTGCCGTCGTACGCCGACGTCTGGGGCCCGGCACTCGCCGCCCTCGCCGCCCTCACCATGACCGTCGGCAATGTCGGCGCCCTGCGTCAACAGGCCACACGCGCGTACAGCGCCGTACGCCTGCTCGCCTGGTCCTCCGTCAGCCAGGCCGGCTACCTCCTTGTCCCGATCGCCGCCGCCGCGTACTCCGATGACGCCGAGCGGTCCGTCGGCTCCACCGTCGCCTACGCCCTCATGTACGCCGCCGTGAACCTCGGCGCCTTCGCGGTGGCTGCCCTGGTGGGCCGTACGAAGGCCGCGAACCGCATCTCGGACTACCGCGGTCTCTACGCCACCAACCCGCTCGCCGCCCTCCTGCTGGCCTTCTTCCTGCTCTGCCTGGCCGGGCTGCCACCAGGCATCATCGGCCTGTTCGCGAAGGTCACCGTCTTCTCGGCCGCCGTCGACGCGGGCCTCGGCTGGCTCGCCGTGGTCATGGCCGTCAACGTCGTGATCGCGCTGTTCTACTACCTCCAGTGGACGACCCTGCTGTTCCGGGCCCCCGAGGGCGAACCCGCCACACACCGAGTCCCCGTCCCTCTTACGGCCGCGCTCGCCCTGACCGGAGTCGTGGGCATCGCCCTCTCGGGCGCACCCCAGCTGGTGCTGCGTTTCGCCGACACCGGCCTCTTCTGACCCGGCCCTCCCGGACCTGAAGCGCCCCTGCCGGACCATCACCCGGACGGCCCACCTGGGCCTCCGTACGCACAAGGGAACTAGTGGCCCTCGCCTCGCGTTGAGCAAGACGGGAAGGTCCACTGGACGTGGCACCACGGACCGGTGGCATCGGAAGACATCGGAGACCAGCAAGCAAAGGGTTCCCCTGCTGCACCACTTGGAGGGCGTACCGTGCACCGCCGGCACAACGGGCTCAGGACCGCAGTCCTCCTCGGGGGACTGTCCGCACTCATCATCGTCATCGGCAGCTTCTTCGGCCGCATGGGGCTGGTTGTGGCTGTCCTGATCGCGCTGGGCACCAACGCGTACGCGTACTGGAACAGCGACAAGCTGGCTCTACGCGCGATGCGCGCCCGCCCGGTGAGCGAGTTCGAGGCCCCGGCCCTGTACCGCCTGGTCCGCGAGCTCTCCACCCAGGCCCGCCAGCCCATGCCGCGCCTGTACATCTCGCCGACCGAGGCGCCCAACGCCTTCGCGACCGGCCGCAATCCACGCAATGCCGCCGTGTGCTGCACCGACGGCATCCTGCGGATGCTGGACGAACGGGAGCTGCGCGGTGTCATCGGTCACGAACTCAGCCATGTCTACAACCGCGACATCCTGATCTCGTCGGTCGCCGGCGCCCTCGCCTCCGTGATCATGTTCCTCGTCAACTTCGCCTGGCTGATCCCGATCGGCCGCTCCGACGACGATGACGGCCCCGGCCTCCTCGGCATGTTGATGATCATGATCCTCGGGCCGCTGGCGGCCACCCTCATCCAGATGGCCATCAGCCGCTCCAGGGAGTACGAGGCGGACGCGTCCGGCGCCCAGCTCACCGGCGACCCCCTCGCGCTCGCCAGCGCCCTGCGCAAGCTCGAAATGGGCACCAAGCAGCTGCCGTTGCCCCCCGAGCCGCGCATCGAGACCGCGAGCCACATGATGATCGCGAACCCCTTCCGCCCAGGCCAAGGACTGTCCAAGATGTTCTCGACGCACCCGCCCATGGCGGAGCGCATCGCCCGGCTCGAGAAGATGGCAGGTCGCCCCCAGTGAAAACCATCCTGAACGTCATTTGGCTCGTCCTGAGCGGCTTCTGGCTGTTCCTCGCGTACCTGGCCGCGGGCGCGCTGCTCTGCATCACGATTATCGGCATCCCGTTCGGCCTGGCGGCCTTCCGCATCGGCGTCTACGCCCTGTGGCCCTTCGGGTACACCACGGTCGAGCGCCGGGACGCTGGCGCACCCTCCTGCGTCGGCAACGTCCTGTGGCTGGTCCTCGCCGGCTGGTGGCTGGCCCTGGGCCACATCGCCACGGGCCTCGTCCTCTGCGTCACGATCATCGGCATCCCGTTCGGCGTCGCCAACTTCAAGCTGATCCCCGTGTCCCTGTTCCCACTGGGCCGCGAGATCGTCCCCACGGACGAGCCGTTCGCGACCCGCTGACAGGCGGGCCGGGGGAGTGGGGGCACCGAAGTACGTCCTGCTGTCGTGCGACCAGGAATCCGAACCCGAGGGCGAGGAGGGCCACGAGGAGACATGGGCCCTGTGCGAGGACGTCACCGATCTCTTCGCCGACCCGCCTCCTCCGGTCCGGGAGACGTACGAACTCCTAGGCTGCGTGCCCGAGGGTGTCCTGGACGAAGCCCTCGCCCACGCGCTTCCCACGGGCTCGGCACCCCTCGGTGCCCTGACCCTGGAGATCCTGGACAAGGCCGGTACAGCGGTCGGCGAGTGGTACCTGGAAGACGTCCGGGTCCTCGGCGACCGTCCCTGCACCCGTGACCTGACCCTTCGGGACGTCACGATCGAAGGCACCGAACCCGACGACAACCCGTACGACTACCCGAGGTGCCCGCCGCTGTCGCCGGGCTACCGGCTGTCGGGCCCGGACGGCGGACCGTACGGCACGTGCCGCGACCTGGCCCGTGTACGCGAGCGTCGGGACGACCCGATGGAACCACCGCTGCGTCTGCTCGGCTGCTCTCCACGGGGTGCCCTGAAGGCCGCGTTGAGCTCCGGGGAGGAGGACCTCGGCCACGCGAAGCTCCTGCGCGTCGACTCCTCCGGCCGTCCCGTGCAGCTCGCCGCCGAGGGCGAGTTGCGGGCCTGGATCCCGTCCGCTCGCGGCCCCGGCCTGGTCGACCTCACTCTCGACATGTGGACGGAGCGGCCACCGCTCGCGGCCCGGGAAGTCTGGGAGCTGTGGGGAGAGGGACGCCCCGTGGAACCCAACCGCTGGGCACGGTGCGGCACTGAAGGACGCCGGTTCTGGCTCAGGACAGCTCTCGACAACCATGAGTACGACCGCACGGACCGGCCGCCGGGCACGACGTACCACCTCGACGGCCGCCACATCACCGACCTGCCCGGCTTCTTCTGCGCCCTGGGGGAGTCGGTCAACGGCCCCGGCGGCTACTTCGGCTGGGGAGTGGACGCCCTGAACGACTGCCTGAGGGGGCGCTGGGGCGCGACCCCGCCCTTCAGCCTGGCCTGGCACGATTCCGAAGTGGCCCGCCGATGCCTGGGCGTCACCCCGGAAACCGCCCACCGCCCGCCGACCTTCGACGAACTCCTCACGTTCCTCACCGAGAACCGCGTGGCCGTCCGTCTCGTCTGACCCGAGGTTTTCCACAACCCGGCGGTTGTCCACAGGCTTGCCCGACTGTCAGTGCGGCCCTGCATCATGAATGCATGACCGAGAGCGAGCAGTTGCTGGCACGGGTGGCGGACAAGGCCCGCAACACCCCTCCGTGGGGCTGGACCTCCCTCCCCGAGCCCGTGGACGCGGCCACCCTCACCCGCGCCGAGGCCGCCCTGGGCTTCCGCCTGCCACCCCTGCTCGCCGACCTCTACCTGCGCATAGGGGACGGCGGATTCGGCCCGGAGTACGGCCTCTTGCCCCTGCTCGACAGCGCTCCGGCCGGTGAGCCCGCCGCCGTGGTGCAGTACCTCGCCAACCGCAAAAGCGGCCGCAAGGACCCCGACTGGCCCTGGCCCGAGGGCGTTCTGCCGATATCCCACTGGGGCTGCGCGATGTACGCGTGCGTGGACTGCCACAGCCCGGAAGCCCCCGTCCTGCTCTTCGAACCGAACGCCGGCGACTGCGACCACTCCTGGTTCGTGGACTCCCCCAACCTCACGGCATGGCTGAGCGCCTGGGTCGACGGCACGGGCTGGTACGAGGAGTTGAACGAGGAGCTGGAGATGGCCCCTTGGGAGGAGTTCCGGATACGCACGGCGCCGTCGGCGCGGGCGTCCTGAAAGCCCCTCCAAGAGCTGAGCCGCTGACGGCAAAGCGCATCCAGGGGCGGACCGTTGACGACTAACGCGCCGCCCACCACTTCCGTACGCCATACGCGGCCGCCCCCACGGCCAGCACCGCCGCGCCCACAACCACCGAGACCCCCGGCAGCGCGAAGGCCAACACCACACACCCGAGCAGCCCCACCACCGGCACCCACCGGGCCGTTGGAGCCGAACTCAACGTCCAGGCCGATGCGTTGGCCACCGCGTAGTACGCGAGCACTCCGAAGGAGGAGAACCCGATCGCACCCCGCACGTCCACCGTGGCGGCGAGGACCGCGACCACCGCGCCCACGGCGAGTTCGGCCCGGTGCGGTACCTGGAAGCGCGGGTGCACGGCGGACAGCGGGGCGGGCAGATGCCGGTCCCGAGCCATGGCCAGCGTCGTACGTGAGACACCCAGGATCAGGGCGAGCAGCGAACCGAGTGCGGCCACGGCGGCACCCACCCGCACCACCGGCACGAGCCCCGGCACCCCAGCGGCCCGCACCGCCTCGGTCAGCGGCGCGTCCGCACGACCCAGAGCATCAGCACCCAGCACGGAAAGGACAGCCACCGCCACACCCGCATATACGACGAGCGTGATGCCCAGGGCGAGGGGGATCGCGCGGGGGATGGTGCGCGCCGGATCCCGCACCTCCTCACCGAGGGTCGCGATGCGCGCGTACCCCGCGAACGCGAAGAACAGCAGACCCGCCGCCTGCAGCACCCCGCCCACGCCGCCGGAGACCCCGGCATCCAGCCGGCGGGCCTCGGACATGCCGGACCCCAGACACACGACCACCACGGAAGCGAGGACAGCGAGGACCACCGCCACGATCGCCCGGGTCATCCAGGCGGACTTCTGGATCCCGCCGTAGTTCACCGCGGTCAGCGCCACCACGGCCGCGACGGCCACGGCATGGGCCTGGCCCGGCCAGACGTACGCCCCCACCGTCAGCGCCATCGCCGCACAGGAGGCTGTCTTCCCGACCACGAACGACCAGCCCGCGAGATAACCCCAGAACGGGCCGAGCCGTTCCCGCCCGTACACATACGTGCCGCCGGAGGCGGGATAAAGGGCGGCCAGCCGGGCCGAGGAGGTGGCATTGCAGTAGGCGACCACTGCGGCGACCGCGAGCCCGAGCAGCAGCCCGGACCCGGCGGCGCGTGCGGCCGGACCGAGGGCGGCGAAGATGCCCGCGCCGATCATCGAGCCGAGCCCGATGACGACGGCGTCACCCACTCCCAGCGTGCGCCGGAGTTCGGCACCGGATTGCGTCATGCGCCGCACCCTACTGATCCGGTGCAACCAGGGGGCGCGGTCCTGACGTCCTCTTCAGCAACACGACACGAACACCCGCTCGACGAACACCCCATGCAGGCCGCACGAGAACGTCGTACGAGTACGCCGTACGACCCATGCGCATGGACACACCCGCAGAGTCTGCCGGGACGAAGATCACAGTCGCCGGACAGTGCGGGCACAGCGCGGAAGGGCAGGTTCAGGGCATGAGCATCATCGGCTGGATCATCCTCGGACTGTTGGCCGGAGCCATCGCCAAGTTCCTGCTGCCTGGCCGCGACCCGGGCGGCATCCTCGGGACGACCCTCATCGGTGTCGCGGGCGCCTTCATCGGCGGCTGGATATCGGCCCGTTGGCTGGACCATCCGGTCACCAAGAGCTTCTACGACGGGGCCACCTGGGCCGCCGCGATCGGCGGTTCACTCGTGCTCCTGATCGCCTACCGTCTTCTGTTCGGCAACTCGCGCGACTGAGCACACCCCCGAACCGCAGCCAGCAGGCGAGAAGGGAGGGCACCAGCCAGGTGCCCACCCTTCCTCGTACATCGGTGAATCAGCGGTTCAGCGGTAGTTCACGAACTGGATCGCGAAGTCGAAGTCCTTGCCCTTCAGCAGGGCGATGATGGACTGCAGGTCGTCCCGGCTCTTCGAGCTGACCCGCAGCTCGTCGCCCTGCACCTGGGCCTTCACGCCCTTCGGACCCTCGTCACGGATGATCTTCGCGACCTTCTTGGCGTTCTCCTGGGAGATGCCTTCCTCGATCGACGCGAAGATCTTGTACTCCTTGCCGGAGAGCTGCGGCTCGCCCGCGTCGAGCGCCTTCAGCGAGATCCCGCGCTTGATCAGCTTGGACTGGAAGACATCGAGGACGGCGTTGACCCGGTCCTCGGAGTTCGCCTCCATCAGGATCTTGTCGCCGGACCACGAGATCGAGGCACCCACGCCCTTGAAGTCGTAGCGCTGCGAGATCTCCTTGGCGGCCTGGTTGAGGGCGTTGTCGACCTCCTGCCGCTCGACCTTCGAGACGATGTCGAAACTGGAGTCGGCCATGTCCTGTGGCTCCTTGTATCCGGGTGCGTATCGGCGTGCGTACGGGTGCGTATCGGCGACGTGGGGGCGGGCGCCGAGCCCGGCGTGAACCCGGGCCGCATCCGCCCAAGCCTAGTCACCCCATGCCCTTCGGGCGCAGATCAATCGGGTGGCGAAGCACCCCTCGGCATCGGGTATTGTTTACGTCGTTGCCACGGAGCACCGCCGAAAGACGGTTCGAAGGGCAGCAAACCCCGGCGGTGTGCCCGAGCGGCCAAAGGGAGCAGACTGTAAATCTGCCGGCTCAGCCTTCCCAGGTTCGAATCCTGGCGCCGCCACGCTGAGAGAGACCCCCTCTCACCAGGTTAATGACCTGGTGAGAGGGGGTCTCTGCGTTGCTCGCGCTGTTCGATTCGTTCCCCATGGAGTGCTGCGTCGAACCGGCTGTTCGCGCGCTCCCGGTTCTGCTGACGAGAGTCGTTGTCGCGACGCAGGGGTTGTCTGTGCTCACGCTCGTGGACACGGGAGCCACTCTCATCGTGGCGGCGGTGGGTTGATACGTGCGGATGGATCTCACCTGAGCCGCTGTCCAGTTTTTTCGGAGTCGGCCGTCCGGAGATGTCGAGAACGTGCCAATGGCTCCGTCCCAGGGACATCAGCGGCCATTGCCGGCCGCGCGAAGAGAGGGAGAAACCAGCATGGCGATTCAGCGTATGGACAACGTCGGCATCGTCGTCGAGGACTTGGACGCCGCCATCGCGTTCTTCGTGGAACTCGGTATGGAGCTGGAGGGCAGGGCGGAGGTCGAGGGCCTCTTCGCCGACCAGTGCACCGGACTCGACGGCGTCCGCTGTGACGTCGCGATGGTCCGGACCCCGGACGGTCACAGCCGGCTCGAGCTGGCGAAGTACCGCAGCCCCGCGGTGATCAGCGCCGGGCCGCGCAACCGGCCGCACAACATCCTGGGCACGCATCGCGTCATGTTCGCCGTCGACGACATCAAGGACACCGTTGCGCGCCTGCGCCCTCACGGCGCCGAACTCGTCGGCGAGATCGCCCGGTTCGAGGACAGCTATCTGCTCTGCTACGTCCGCGGCCCCGAGGGCATCATCGTCGGACTGGCCGAGCAATTGGGCTGAGAAGGAAGAACCGAACCGAGTTCGCCTCAGTTGCCCTGGGGCTGCCGTCCCGGGCACATCACTCAGAAAGGCTCACTTGATGGTTCGGATGACGTGTCTCGCCGAGCCCGGGAAGTCAGAACGGCCGCGATCAGGCCCGTGAGGCCCAGCCGGTACGGCAGTCAGCGGCCCTGGACTACTTCGCCGCCCGGAAACACGCCCCGGCGCGGGTCGGCAGACGTCCCGTACACGTCCCGCCGCGGGCAACCGGGCCGAACCGCCTCGCCCTGCCCCACCCGCCCCCCACGACGCTCCCGGCCCGACCAGTGCCGACCACCCGACCAGTGCCAGCCAGCGCCGACCAAGCCCACCCGCCCCCGCCAACGACTCCCCAGCGTGCGCCAGTCCGATGTCGTGTGCTCATCCACCCCGGAGCCGGAGCCGGAGCCGGAGCCGGAGCCGGAGCCCGAGCCCCTCACCGACGCCGCTCGCGCCGCCGTCGAGGTCGGAGAAGGCGTACGCACCGTCATGGTCGGTCGTGGTCGTGGCGATCACGTTGCCCGCCCCGTCGACCAGTGTGACCAGCACGTCGCCCAGCGGGGTCCCCGCGCCGCGCACTGTCCCGCGCACTCATGCTCCCCCCCCGCCGCAGTTCGACCCGGACCCAGGTGGTCCCGGTACCGTCGATCTCGACGGGCAGGGCCAGTGGGCGGTGCTTCTCGAGCAGCGACGGGTCGTACGGGGTTGCCGCGCCAGCGTGCGACGCCCGCTGGTACGCCCGCCGATCCGGACGTAGGAATTCCGCCCGCTCGGGGCACACTGACTGCATGTCAAGTCGCCGAAGGCTCTGCCCCGAATGCCGTCGCGAGATCGCCGTCGTCGCAGGCCGCTTCGCCCGGCACGACCCGCCCGGGGCGCGCGAGAGAGGTCAGCTGGTCTCCTGCCCGGGTTCCCGCAGACAGGCGGAACTCGGAGCGGCACAGCCGTCGTTGGACGGGTACACAGTCCCCGTCGTACCCGGTCAGCTGCCCCTCTTCTAACCCGCCCGCAACGGCAACGGCAACGACCTCGACCCGCCCGCCGCGGTCTCGCGAGGGTCCTGCGGCTCCGCCCGCCGCGGTCCCACGAGAAGGTCCTGCGGCTCCGCTCGCCGCGGTCTCCCGAGCGCCCCACAACGCTTACGACCCCGCCCCCCCCGTAGCCTCCCCGCGCCCTACGACCCCGCCCGCACGTCCATCCGCGCCACCAGCCCGTCCTCGCCGAACCAGTACACATGCTCGACGGTCTCCTCGGCCCACCGCTCACCGCGCGCGTCCCGCATCCCGAGCCGTACGGTCACATGGACCGCCTCGGCCGCCCCGTCCGACCGCAGCCCCTCCAGCCGTACTAGGGGATGCCCCGCCGCGAACTGCCGTGCCCAGTACGCCCGTACCGCCTCACGGCCGTGCAGCCTGCCCCCGTCCAGCATGTTCGGCCAGTCCACGTCCGGGGCCAGACAATGCGGTACGAAGGCGTCCCGTTCGTCCGTCGCGAAGACCTCGTACATCCGCCGCAGCAGCGCCTCCCGCGCGGTCGGCACCCCCTCGGTGGCCATCGTCAGTTGCCCGCCACCGACTTCACCGCCACCGACACCGGCGTGGACCCGCCGATCAGCTCCAGCGTCAGCCCGGCGGTCGCGGGCGTGTCCAGCAACTCCGCCAGCACGGCGGCCACGTCGTCGCGGGCGACCGGGCCCCGCCCGGTGTGCGCCTCCAGGCGTACGAGACCTTTGCCGGCGTCGTCCGTGAGCGCGCCGGGACGCAGAACCGTGCAGTCCAGGGCGTCCAGGCCGCTGACATAGGCGTCGGCCTCGCCCTTGGCGCGCAGGTACACGTCGAAGATCTCGTCGCCCTCGTGCTTCGGGTCCGCGCCCATCGACGACACGATCAGGAAGCGCCGTACGCCCGCCCGGACCGCCGCGTCCGCGAACAGCACCGCCGCGGCCTTGTCCACCGTGTCCTTGCGGGCCGCGCCACTGCCCGGACCCGCGCCCGCCGCGAAGACCGCCGCGTCCGCGCCCCGGAGACGGTCCGCGACCTCCTCGACCGAGGCCGACTCCAGGTCCAGCAGGACCGGTTCGGCACCGGCGTCCCGCAGGTCGTCGCCCTGTTCCGCGCGACGGATGATCCCCGCGACCTCGTCCCCGCGCGCGGCGAGCAGTCGCTCCAGCCGCAGCGCGATCTGACCATGTCCACCAGCGATGACAATGCGCATGCCTTCGACCGTACGACGGAAAGGCCGCCTCTGCTGAACCGGGCCGGAGCCGAGCGCCTCAGGGGACGCTTCATTGACGCCGGGTCTACGACACCCAGCCCTACGACACCCAGCCCTACGACACCCAGCCCTACGACACCCAGCCCTACGACACCTCGCCCCGCCCCTGCCGAGGCAGCCCCGACTCCGCCGCCGCGGCCGAGTTGCAGTACTCCCGCACCGCGCTGGTCCGTGCCACCACGCGCCCCCGGTGCACCACGATCCGGCTGTAGGCCAGGGACAGCGCGCTCGCCAGCCGGTCGCCGCGTACCGCGAGCAACTCTGCCGGAAAGCCCGCCTCCACGCGCACCTCGGGCAGTCCGAGAACCGCCCGCGCGGACCCGCTCACCGTGTCGTACGCGTCCTCGGGGCGCAGCCCGTACCGGGAGGCGAGCAGATAGGCGGCCTCCAGCGGGTCCCCACGCCCCACCGGGTTGGACACGTCCCGCAGCGCCCCGCTGCCGGCGGCCACCCGGACCCCGGCCGCGCGCAGCAGCCGTACCGGAGCCGTGTCGGCCGTGTCCCCCCGGTCGACGCCCGCGCAGCCGCCCTGCGGCAGGCACACCACCGCAACGCCCGCAGCCGCGAGCTGGTCCGCGGTCCGGGACACCGCCTCGGCGGGCAGCCGGTCGAGGCCGGCGCACGGGCCGAGGGTCACGCCGGGCCGCAGGCCGCCGGCCATGGCGGCGAGGCGGGCGAGCCGGGCCGGGTCGGCGGCGTCGGTGTGCAGGTCGACGGGGCAGCCGTGTTCGGAGGCGACCTCCAGGACCGCCTCCGCATAGCCCGTCGGATCGGGGTCGAGATCCGGACAGCCGCCCACCACCGAGGCGCCCATCTTCAGCGCGTCCCGCAGCATCGCGAGCCCCTCGGCCCCCGCCACCCCGGTCAGCACGCGCGGCATCGCCACCGCCGTCAACTCGGTGAGCCCGTGCAGTGAACGCCGTGCCTGCAGGACCGCGGCCAGCGCGCCAAGACCCTGGACGTCACCCACGCGCACGTGTGCCCTGAGCGCGGTCGCGCCGTGCCCGAGCTGGAGCAGGGCGGCCTCGGTGGCCCGGCGCCGGATGTCGTGAGGGTCGGGGCAGAGCGGACCCTCGGCGTCGGCCGACAGCGCGGTGTCGGCGTGGGCGTGCGGCTCGGCCGGGGCCGGAAGCAGCAGATAGCCGCTGAGGTCCACGCGTCCACCACGCGCGCGTGTGCCGTCCACGGCCAGACTCCCGGCCGTACCGACCGCCTCGATGCGCCCGCCGCCCAGCCGTACGTCCACGGTCCGGCCGTCGGTGAGCCGCGCCCCGCACAACAGGAGACCGGCCCCCTCGGACCGGCCCGACGACGAGGCACCCCACGAGGACGACGAGGAGTGGTGCGGCTGCGGCTGGCTGTCGGGCATCGCGCTCCAGGGGCTCGGGGGCTGCGCCAGCCCGGAAACCGCCGGAACCGCGCAAGGGGACGCAAGATCACGCAGAGTGAGTCGAGCCTAGGGCGGTGATCCGCTCGTCACAGGGAGGAGCGCAATAGTCGTACCGGTGTGGTCCGCCGTACGGGAGAGGCCTCTGGGGCCTCCGGGAATCCCGTGGATCAAGGCATGCGAGGCGCCACGAAACGGATTTGGGCGAACGGCGGCGGACCGTGTAATGTCTTCATCGCTCGCCCCAATAGCTCAGTCGGTAGAGCGTCTCCATGGTAAGGAGAAGGTCTACGGTTCGATTCCGTATTGGGGCTCTGGTGTGGAAGGTTCCCGTCGCGAGACGGGAGCCGATCACATCACAGCGGTGTAGCTCAGTCGGTAGAGCAAGCGGCTCATAATCGCTGTGTCACCGGTTCAAGTCCGGTCACCGCTACTGACGGTAGCCGATTGCGGGGTCGGTCCTTCGATCGGCTACTCTTCTATGCGTTAAACCATCCTATCCGTTCGTCAAGGAGCACTCACGTGGCTGCCACCGACGTCCGCCCGAAGATCACGCTGGCCTGCGTGGAGTGCAAGGAGCGGAACTACATCACCAAGAAGAACCGGCGTAACAACCCGGACCGACTGGAGATGAAGAAGCACTGCCCGCGTTGCAACGCGCACACCGCGCACCGCGAAACGCGATAAATCAGGCTCGTACACGAGGCCGTCCCCGAGAGATCGGGGGCGGCCTCGCGTCGTTGAGAGACCCGATACCGGTCAGTAGAACAGTGCAGAGCAACCAGGAGGTGCTGAGGCCCATGGCGCTCGACCAGTCCTTCGTGGGGCGGACCTACCCGCCCACCGACCCCTATGAGGTGGGCCGGGAGAAGATCCGCGAGTTCGCCGAGGCGGTGGGGGACGCCAACCCCGCGTACACGGACCCGGAGGCCGCCAAGGCACTCGGTCACCCCGACGTCGTCGCCCCGCCGACCTTCGTGTTCTCCATCACCTTCAAGGCCGCGGGACAGGTCGTCCAGGACCCGCAGCTCGGCCTGGACTACAGCCGCGTGGTGCACGGCGACCAGAAGTTCGCCTACGTCCGCCCCGTGCGCGCCGGCGACCGGCTCACCGTCACCTCAACCATCGAGGCCATCAAGTCCATGGCGGGCAACGACATCCTGGATATCCGCGGTGAGGTCCACGACGAGGCCGGCGAACACGTCGTGACCGCCTGGACCAAGCTCGTCGCGCGCGCGGCAGAGGAGGCGTGAGAACGCAGATGACGGCGAAGATCTCCTACTCCGACGTCGAGGTCGGCACCGAGCTGCCCGCCCAGGCCTTCCCCGTGACCCGCGCCACCCTCGTCCAGTACGCGGGCGCCTCCGGGGACTTCAACCCCATCCACTGGAACGAGAAGTTCGCCAAGGAGGTGGGCCTCCCGGACGTCATCGCGCACGGCATGTTCACCATGGCCGAGGCGATCCGCGTGGTCACCGACTGGACCGGCGACCCGGGCGCCGTCGTCGAGTACGGCGTCCGCTTCACCAGGCCGGTCGTCGTCCCCAACGACGACCAGGGCGCCACGATCGAGGTCAGCGGCAAGGTCGGGGCCAAACTCGACGACAACACGGTCCGCGTGGACCTCACAGCGACCAGTGCGGGCCAGAAGGTGCTGGGGATGTCGCGGGCGGTCGTACGGCTGGCCTGAGGCGCGCATGCACGCACGAGGTAAGGGGCGCTCTCCATTGTGGGGCGCTCCTTACGTGTATCAGGGCCCCTGCCTGCGACAACGGATGGCGGGTGGGAGGAAGTTCCGAAACGGCTTGACTAAGTTAGTGATTGAGTACTAACTTGCTACGCATGCCCAGGATGAGTGCAGAAGAGAGGCGCGAGAGCGTCATCCGTGCGGCGACGGCCGAGTTCGCCCGCGGCGGCTACCACGGCACGTCGACCGAGGCGATCGCCAAGCGGGTCGGGGTCTCGCAGCCGTATCTCTTCCGGCTCTTCCCGGGCAAGAAGGCGATCTTCCTCGCGGCTTCCGAGCGCTGTGTGGAGGACACCATCAGTACCTTCGCGGAGGCCTCCGAAGGCCTGAAGGGCGAGGAAGCCCTGCATGCCATGGCGGACGCGTACACCCGGGTCATCGCGGAGCGGCCCGAGGTGCTGATGATGCAGATGCAGATGTACGTCGCCGTGGGGGCCGCCGAGCAGGAGGGTGACCACGAGTTCGGTGAGGCGGTGCGGGCCGGCTGGATGCGGCTGTGGGACACCGTCCACCTGCCGCTCGGCGCCGACATCGACGAGACGACGACCTTCCTGGCGTACGGAATGCTCGTCAACTGCCTGGTGGCGATGGGCTTTCCGCCCGAGCACCGGGTCTGGGAAGGGCTCTACCCTTCGGCCCGGACCAAGGGTCGGCTGGAGCACTGAGGGGGGCGGGGCGGTCTTCTGTGCCTCTCCATGCCCATGGAACTTAGTAATCAATAACTAATCAACCAAGCAACGACCACCCGCTGGGGGAGCGATGTCACAGCAAGCCACGCACTCCGCACCACCCGCACGTCGCGGGGGAGCCGTCTGGGCCCTCGTCATCACCAGCGTCGCCGGATTCATGGCGGCCCTCGACAACCTCGTCGTCACCACCGCGTTGCCCTCCATCCGTGAGGACCTCGGCGGCGCGCTGCACGACCTGGAATGGACCGTCAGCGCCTACACCCTCACCTTCGCGGTCCTTCTCATGACCGGCGCGGCCCTGGGCGACCGCTTCGGCCGCCGCCGGCTCTTCCTCACGGGCCTGACGATCTTCACCGGCGCGTCCGCCGCCGCGGCCCTGGCCCCCGGCATCGACTCCCTCATCGCCGCCCGCGCGGTCCAGGGCGTGGGCGCGGCGATCATGATGCCCCTCACACTCACCCTCCTCACGGCAGCGGTCCCCGCCGCCAAGCGCGGGATGGCGTACGGCATCTGGGGCGCCGTCAACGGACTCGCGGTGGCCTCCGGGCCCCTCATCGGCGGCACCCTCACCGAACACATCTCCTGGCAGTGGATCTTCTGGCTGAACGTCCCCCTCGGCCTCGCCCTCATCCCCCTCGCCCGCCTCCGCCTCGCCGAATCCCACGGCACCGGTGCGCGCCTCGACATCCCCGGCACCCTGCTCGCCAGCGGTGGTCTCTTCGGCATCGTCTACGGCCTGGTCCGCGGCCCCTCCGACGGCTGGACCGACTCCCCGGTCCTCCTCGCCCTGTTCACCGGCGCCGCGCTGCTGGTGGCCTTCGTCCTCTACAGCACGCGGGCCAAGAACCCCATGCTGCCCATGCGACTGTTCCGCTCCCGGGCCTTCTCCGGCATCAACGCGGCCAGCCTCCTGATGTTCCTCGGCATGTTCGGCTCGATCTTCCTGCTCAGCCAGTACATGCAGGGCGTGCTCCGCTACTCGCCCACCGAGGCGGGCCTGCGGATGCTGCCCTGGACCGGCATGCCGATGCTCGTCGCACCGGTCGCGGGCATCCTCTCCGACCGGATCGGGGGCCGGCCGGTCGTGGCCACGGGGCTCTTCTTCCAGGCGGCGGGACTCGCGTACATGGCATCCGTGGTCACCGTCGACGCGTCCTACGCCGCGCAGCTTCCCGGTCTCGTCCTCAGCGGCATCGGCATGGCCCTCTTCTTCGCTCCGGCGTCGAACCTGGTCATGTCGAGCGTGCGGTCCGAGGAACAGGGGATCGCGTCCGGCGCCAACAACGCACTCCGTGAGGTCGGCGGGGCGCTGGGGATCGCCGTCATGGCGTCGATCTTCTCCTCGCAGGGCGGCTAGAGAGCGGACAGTCCTTCGTCGACGGGCTACAGCCTGCCCTGGTCACGGGGGCGGCGGTGGTGGCGGTCGCCGGGGTCGCGGCTCTGCTGATTCCCTCGCGGAAGCGGGGTGCGGTGTCGAGGCCGGCCGAGGAGGCACGGCCACGGGAGACGATCGCGGCCTGAGCGAGCGGGGCAGCTGCGCTGGGCTTGGGCCGGGTGCCTAGGGGGGTGCCGGGTTCGGTTGTTGGGCGGGTGCGGGTCGGTGGGGGCTGGTCGCGCGGGCAGCTGCGCGGCTTGGGCCGGGCGCCCAGGGAAGTGCCTCGCGATGCCGTGTGGCGGCCGCGGCCCGGTGGGGGGCTGGTCGCGCAGTTCCCCGCGCCCCTAGGGAGGTGCAGTCGCCTGCGCCGCGACGGACCGCCGACCACCTCGCGCACCACCACGGACCCTTCCCCGCTCCCCCGCCGCGACGGGCCGTTCGCCGCGCCGTGCGCCACGATGGGCCGTTTGCCGCGTACGGCGGAAAGGGGACGGGGTGGGGGGTGTCCGCCCGCAGCGGCCGGCGTCCGTTACTGAGCCCTGTTGCAGGGACCGAGCCGCCGGACCGAGGACGGATACCCCCCACCCCGGCCCCGACCCACAACACACCGCACGCGCTACACAAGCCCCACCGGGGCGCAACGGGCCGCCGCAGGCACCTCAGGGGCGCGGGGAACTGCGCACAACACCAGCCCCCACCGACCCCGCAGACAACCAACAACCGAACCCCGCCCAACCGCCGGAGGCAACCCGCAGGCATCCGGGGGCGCGGGGAACTGCGCACAACACCAGCTCCCACCGGCCCGCAGACAACCCACAACCGAACCCCGGCCGAACCGCCGGAGGCACCCGTAGGCTGTACCGCGTGCAGGAACGACACGACGCCCCCCTCGCCCCCCTGACCACCTTCCGCCTCGGCGGCCCCGCCACCCGCCTCGTCACCGCCACGACCGACGCCGAGGTGATCGAGGTCGTCCGCGAGGCCGACAGCAACGGCACCCCGCTCCTCGTCATCGGCGGTGGGTCCAACCTCGTCATCGGGGACAAGGGGTTCGAGGGCACCGCGCTCGTCGTCGCCACCAAGGGCTACGAACTCACCGGCACCCACCTCACGCTCGCCGCCGGCGAAGTGTGGACCGACGCCGTCGAACGCACTGTGGAGGCCGGACTCGCCGGCATCGAGTGCCTCGCCGGAATCCCCGGTTCCGCGGGCGCGACCCCCATCCAGAACGTCGGCGCCTACGGCCAGGAGGTGTCCTCCACCATCACGGAGGTCATCGCCTACGACCGCCACAGCGGCGAAACCGTCACCCTCACCAACGCCGACTGCGGCTTCTCCTACCGCCACAGCCACTTCAAGCAGGACCCCACCCGTTACGTCGTCCTGCGCGTCCACTTCGACCTCGAAGACGCCGACGGCCTCTCCGCGCCGATCAAGTACGCCGAAACCGCCCGCACCCTCGGCGTGGAACCCGGCGACCGCGTCCCCCTCACCGACGCCCGCGCAACCGTCCTGAAGCTGCGCGCGAGCAAGGGCATGGTCCTGGACCCCGACGACCACGACACCTGGTCGGCAGGCTCCTTCTTCACCAACCCGATCCTGACGGACACCCAGTTCGCGGAGTTCCACGCGCGCGTGAAGCGCCACCTCGGTGAGGACACCGAGCCCCCCGCCTACCCCGCGGGCGACGGCCACACCAAGACCTCCGCGGCCTGGCTCATCGACAGGGCCGGTTTCACCAAGGGCTACGGCACCGGCCCGGCCCGCATCTCCACCAAGCACACCCTGGCCCTCACCAACCGGGGCGACGCCACCACGGAGGACCTCCTCGCCCTGGCCCGCGAGGTCGTGACGGGCGTACGGGACACGTTCGGCATCACGCTGGTCAACGAACCCGTGACGGTCGGCGTCAACCTGTAACCCCGGCAAAAGGGCGCTCAGTACGCCACCCCCACCCCCTGCTTCACCACCCCCGCGTCCCCCACCATCCCCAACATCGCGTGCGCCACATCCGCCCGCGAGATGAACCGCCCCCGTGCCGGAAACCCCCCGACGACAGTCCGGTACGACCCGGTCAGCGGCTTGTCCTGCAGACGAGGAGGACGTACGGCGGTCCAGTCCGTCGCGCCCGCCGCCAACTCCGCCTCCATCTCGCTCAGATCGGCGTAGACGTCCTTCAGTACGGCGGACACGATCCCCCGCATCCACCGGTCCACGAGCCCGTCGTCCACCGGCGCGGGCCCGACCGGAGCCGCGCTGACCACGAGCACCCGCCGGACCTGTTCCGCCTCCATGGCGGCCAGCATCACCCGGGTCAGTCGTGCGGCGACCCCGGCGTCCTTGCGGCCGCGTGGGCCGAGCCCGGACAGCACCGCGTCCCGCCCGGCCACGGCGGGCCGCAGCACCCGCGGGTCGGTGAGGTCCGCGCGGACCACCTCCAGCCGCTCGCCCGTGACGGTCAGCCGGGCGGGATCCCGTACGACGGCGGTGACCTCGTGGCCCGCGGCCAGGCCCTGGCGGACGATCTCCCGCCCTATGCCCCCGGTGGCGCCGAAAACGGTGAGCTTCATGGGTGCTCCCATGCTCGAAGTAGGTGGGTGAGTGTTCACTCACCCCTGCTTCCTCTAGAGTGAGTAAGCACTCACCCACCCGTCAAGGCCCGCCACCGAACTCAAGGGGACGAAACAGTTATGGAGCCGAAGCCGGCCCCCGCCCGCGTCCGCATCCTCGACGCCGCCCACGAACTGATGCTCACCGTCGGGCTGGCCCGGGCCACGACCAAGGAGATCGCCAAGGCGGCCGGCTGCTCGGAGGCGGCGCTGTACAAGCACTTCACCAGCAAGGAGGAGGTGTTCATCCGTGTCCTCACGGAACGGCTGCCGAGACTCGCCCCCCTCCTGCGCGACCTCGCCGCCGAGCCGGGCCGCCGCCCCCTGGCCGAGAACCTCACCGAGATCGCCCGCCAGGCCGCCCTCTTCTACGAGCAGAGCTTCCCGATCGCCGCCTCGCTGTACGCCGAGACCCAGCTCAAGCGGCGTCACGACGACGCGATGCGCGAGATGGAATCAGGCCCGCACAAGCCCATCGAGTGGCTCGACGCCTACCTCAGGGCCGAGCAGTCCATCGGCCGCGTCACCCCCGACGCCGACACCTTCGCCGCCGCCTCCCTGCTGCTCGGCGCCTGCGCACAGCGGGCCTTCGCGTACGACGCCACGGCGGACGGCGTACGGCCGCCGGTGGAGGAGTTCGCGGGCCGGCTGGTCGGGACCCTGCTGGGCGGAATCTCGGTCGCCGACGCCCGGGCCTGACGCACACCCTGCGTCCAAGGAGCCAGGCGTCAAGAGACCGGGCCGTTGAGCCAGTCGTCCACTCCCGACAGCAGCTTGGTCTTCATGTCCTCCGGGGCCGCCGAGGCCCGTACCGACTGGCGGGCCAGTTCCGCGAGCTCCACGTCCGTGAAGCCGTGATACCGACGGGCGATCTCGTACTGCGCGGCCAGCCGGGACCCGAACAGCAGCGGGTCGTCGGCGCCCAGCGCCATCGGCACCCCGGCCTCGAACAGCTTCCGCAGCGGGACGTCCTCATGCTTCTCGTACACACCGAGCGCCACGTTCGAGGCCGGACACACCTCGCACGTCACCTGCCGGTCCGCCAGCCGCTTCAGCAGCCGTGGGTCGTCCGCCGCGCGCACCCCGTGCCCGATCCGGTTCGCGTCCAGGTCGTCGAGACAGTCCCGTACCGACGACGGCCCGGCCAGCTCACCGCCGTGCGGCGCCGACAGCAGCCCGCCCTCGCGCGCGATGTGGAACGCCCGGTCGAAGTCCCGCGCCATGCCCCGGCGTTCGTCGTTCGAGAGTCCGAAGCCGACCACGCCCTTGTCCGCGTACCGCACCGCGAGCCGGGCCAGCGTCCGCGCGTCCAGAGGGTGCTTCATCCGGTTCGCGGCCACCAGCACCCGCATCCCGAGCCCCGTCTCGCGCGAGGTCGTCTCCACCGCGTCCAGGATGATCTCCAGCGCCGGGATGAGACCGCCCAGCCGGGGCGCGTACGACGTCGGGTCGACCTGGATCTCCAGCCACCCCGAACCGTCACGCACATCCTCCTCGGCGGCCTCCCGCACCAGCCGCCGGATGTCCTCGGGCTCTCTGAGGCACGACCGCGCGGCGTCGTACAGCCGCTGGAACCGGAACCAGCCCCGCTCGTCCGTCGCCCGCAGCCTCGGCGGCTCCCCGCTGGTCAGTGCGTCGACCAGCGCCTCGGGCAGCCGTACGCCGTACTTGTCGGCCAGTTCCAGAACCGTCCCCGGGCGCATCGAGCCGGTGAAGTGCAGGTGCAGATGGGCTTTCGGCAGCTCAGAGACATCACGTACACGCTCCATTCCGGAATCCTGCCGTACGCCACTGCCGTCCCGGTACCACTTTCCCCTTTAGTGGTCTTGCTCGCACAAAAAAGCACCCCCTCAAGGAGGGGGTGCTTCCGGTGCTTCCGGTACGGCGACCTCAGTCGCGCGCCTCCGCCAGCAGCTTCTGGATCCGCGAGACGCCCTCGACGAGATCCTCGTCACCCAGCGCGTACGACAGCCGCAGGTAGCCCGGCGTGCCGAAGGCCTCGCCCGGGACGACCGCGACCTCGGCCTCCTCCAGGATCAGCGCGGCCAGCTCGACCGTGTCCTGCGGGCGCTTGCCGCGGATCTCCTTGCCGAGCAGGTCCTTGACCGAGGGGTAGGCGTAGAAGGCGCCCTCGGGCTCCGGGCAGAGCACGCCGTCGATCTCGTTGAGCATGCGGACGATCGTCTTGCGACGGCGGTCGAAGGCCGTGCGCATCTCCGCCACCGCGTCGAGGTTGCCGGAGACCGCGGCGAGGGCGGCGACCTGGGCGACGTTCGACACGTTGGACGTGGCGTGCGACTGGAGGTTGGTCGCGGCCTTGACGACGTCCTTCGGGCCGATGATCCAGCCCACCCGCCAGCCCGTCATGGCGTACGTCTTCGCGACACCGTTGACCACGATGCACTTGTCGCGCAGCTCGGGCAGGAGCGCCGGCAGCGAGGTGAACTCCGCGTCGCCGTAGACGAGGTGCTCGTAGATCTCGTCGGTCAGCACCCACAGGCCGTGCTCGACGGCCCAGCGGCCGATCGCCTCGGCGTCGGCCTGGCTGTAGACGGCGCCGGTCGGGTTGGAGGGGGAGACGAAGAGGACGACCTTCGTCTTCTCGGTGCGGGCCGCCTCCAGCTGCTCGACGGAGACCCGGTAGCCGGTCGTCTCGTCGGCGACCACCTCCACCGGGACACCGCCGGCCAGCCGGATCGACTCCGGGTACGTGGTCCAGTACGGCGCCGGGACGATGACCTCGTCGCCCGGGTCGAGGATCGCGGCGAAGGCCTCGTAGATCGCCTGCTTGCCGCCGTTGGTGACGAGGATCTGGGACGCGTCGACCTCGTAGCCCGAGTCGCGCAGCGTCTTCGTGGCGATCGCGGACTTCAGCTCGGGGAGGCCGCCGGCCGGCGTGTAGCGGTGGTACTTCGGGTTCGAGCAGGCCTCGATCGCGGCCTGGACGATGTAGTCCGGGGTCGGGAAGTCCGGTTCACCGGCGCCGAAGCCGATCACCGGACGCCCGGCGGCCTTGAGGGCCTTGGCCTTGGCGTCCACGGCGAGGGTGGCGGACTCGGAGATCGCGCCGACTCGGGCGGAGACCCGGCGCTCGGTGGGAGGGGTTGCAGCGCTCATGGGGCCCATCGTTCCAGACCGGAAACTTCCCCGGCACACGGGTTTCACAGACTGAACAACGGCTGAACAACCGTCCGGATTTACCCCCTGTGCTGGGCGATCTTCCGTGTCCAAGGCCCTTGCAGGTGCTTTCTGTTCGACGGAGGGCCACGGAGCACGTACACTCTCACCTCGTTGGCCTTCAACCGGGCATCCAAGCGGATGCGGTACGTTGGGGGACATCAAAGGGTCGTAGCTCAATTGGTAGAGCACCGGTCTCCAAAACCGGCGGTTGGGGGTTCAAGTCCCTCCGGCCCTGCTACACAACGTACGTACAGCAACGCACCGCCGTGCGGCTCCAACCGGGCGCGGCACGGCCACGACCCGGGAACAGGTGAGGACGAATGGCGGACGCCGTGGGCTCCATCGACACGCCTGATGCCCAGGACGAAGTGCCGGAGTCCAACAAGAAGACCCGTAAGGGCGGCAAGCGTGCCAAGAAGGGCCCGCTGAAGCGCCTTGCGACCTTCTACCGGCAGATCGTCGCAGAACTCCGCAAGGTCGTCTGGCCGTCGCGGAACCAGCTGACGACGTACACGACCGTGGTGATCGTCTTCGTTCTCGTCATGATCGGTCTGGTGACCGTGATTGACTATGGACTCAACCACGCCGCCAAGTACGTATTCGGCTGAGCACAGAGCGAAGGGCGCCGAGGTTACCGGCGCCCCTTTTCGCATGTTCCACCCCATGTATCCAGGAAGAAGCAGCCACCGTGTCTGACCAGAACCTGAACGACGCCATCGAGCCCGACGAGTCTGTCGACGACGAGCTCGACATCGTCGAGGGCGCGGACGAGGACCTGGACGAGGTCGAGGCTGCCGACGCCGAGGCGGGCGAGCCCGCCGAGGAAGCCGCGCTCCACACCGAGGACGAGTTCGAGGACGAGTCCGGCGGTGACGTCGAGGCCGTCGAGGACGAGGAAGAGCTCGTCGAGGAGGAGCCGGCCGAGCCGGTCGACCCCGTCGCCGCCCTGCGCGAGGAGCTGCGGACCCTTCCCGGCGAGTGGTACGTCATCCACACCTACGCCGGTTACGAGAACCGCGTGAAGACCAACCTCGAGCAGCGTGCCGTCTCGCTGAACGTCGAGGACTACATCTTCCAGGCCGAGGTGCCGCAGGAAGAGGTCGTCCAGATCAAGAACGGCGACCGCAAGACGATCCGCCAGAACAAGCTCCCCGGATACGTTCTCGTCCGCATGGACCTGACGAACGAGTCCTGGGGCGTCGTCCGCAACACCCCCGGCGTCACCGGCTTCGTGGGCAACGCCTACGACCCGTACCCGCTGACGCTGGACGAGATCGTCAAGATGCTCGCCCCGGAGGCCGAGGAGAAGGCCGCCCGCGAGGCCGCCGAGGCCGAGGGCAAGCCGGCTCCGGCCCGCAAGGTCGAGGTCCAGGTGCTGGACTTCGAGGTCGGCGACTCGGTCACCGTCACCGACGGTCCGTTCGCCACCCTGCAGGCCACGATCAACGAGATCAACGCCGACTCCAAGAAGGTCAAGGGTCTGGTGGAGATCTTCGGTCGTGAGACCCCGGTCGAGCTCTCGTTCGATCAGATTCAGAAGAACTAGTTCTTCGCAGAAGGCTTCCGACCAGGTCAGGCGGGCTGTTCATAGCTTGCCTGACCTGCTCGGTTTTTGGCCGCGCATCTATACCCGTTATCGTTGTGCGGTATGCCTGCGCTCGGGTGGTCCCCGTTCACAGGCAGGACCCGAATCGAAAGGACCCGGAGAGCTATGCCTCCCAAGAAGAAGAAGGTCACGGGGCTCATCAAGCTCCAGATCCAGGCCGGTGCCGCCAACCCGGCTCCGCCGGTCGGCCCCGCGCTGGGTCAGCACGGCGTCAACATCATGGAGTTCTGCAAGGCGTACAACGCCGCGACCGAGTCGCAGCGTGGCTGGGTGATCCCGGTGGAGATCACGGTCTACGAGGACCGCTCCTTCACCTTCATCACCAAGACGCCGCCGGCCGCGAAGATGATCCTCAAGGCCGCGGGCATCGAGAAGGGCTCCGGCGAGCCGCACAAGACCAAGGTCGCCAAGATCACCGAGGCGCAGGTCCGCGAGATCGCCACCACCAAGATGCCCGACCTCAACGCCAACGACCTGGACGCCGCCGCGAAGATCATCGCCGGCACCGCGCGTTCCATGGGCGTCACGGTCGAGGGCTGACCTCACCCCCGTAAGACAAGCAGAAGTGGTAGGGCCTGCTCGGCCCGTACACCACGACTCCTTTCTGAACACACAGGAGCAGTTGTGAGCAAGCGCAGCAAGGCCCTCCGGGCTGCGGACGAGAAGATCGACCGGGAGAAGCTGTACGCCCCGCTCGAGGCCGTCCGTCTCGCCAAGGAAACCTCCACGTCCAAGTTCGACGGCACCGTCGAGGTCGCCTTCCGTCTGGGTGTAGACCCGCGCAAGGCGGACCAGATGGTCCGTGGCACCGTGAACCTCCCGCACGGCACCGGTAAGACCGCCCGGGTCCTGGTCTTCGCGACCGGTGACCGTGCCGAGGCCGCTCGTGCCGCGGGCGCCGACATCGTCGGCGCCGACGAGCTCATCGACGAGGTGTCGAAGGGCCGTCTGGACTTCGACGCCGTCGTCGCCACCCCGGACCTCATGGGCAAGGTCGGCCGCCTCGGCCGCGTGCTCGGTCCCCGTGGTCTCATGCCGAACCCCAAGACCGGCACCGTCACCCCCGATGTCACCAAGGCTGTCAACGACATCAAGGGCGGCAAGATCGAGTTCCGCGTCGACAAGCACTCGAACCTGCACTTCATCATCGGCAAGACGTCGTTCGACGACACCAAGCTGGTGGAGAACTACGGCGCGGCGCTGGAGGAGATCCTCCGTCTGAAGCCGTCCGCCGCCAAGGGTCGCTACATCAAGAAGGCCGCCATCAGCACCACGATGGGCCCCGGCATTCCGCTGGACTCCAACCGCACCCGCAACCTCCTCGTCGAGGAGGACCCGGCCGCGGTCTGAGACACCGGCAGGTTCACGGGCCCCGCACCTTTCGAGGTGCGGGGCCCGTTCCCATGTGCGGGGACTGTGCTCTGGGTTAGCGTGCGAGCAGGGCACTTGCACCAGGGGGACGCATGAAGAGGACGACGGTCTGGCTCACGACGGCCGCCGCACTGACGGGACTCGCAGCCTGCACCTCCTCCTCTGGCTCACCCGACGAGCCCGTGGAGAGGCGCACCACCTCGGCGCCCGCCTCGCTGCCCGCCCTGCGCACTGCCGAGCACGCCACCGAGCGGGCCGAGACGGCCCGGGTGCGGTCCACCACCGTGATGGGCAGCCAGCTGTCCCTCACCGCCGACGGCGTCCTCGCCTGGCGTGACGAGCTCTCCGGCACCCTCACCATCCGCTACACCGGCGGCACCGCCGCCAAGGCCATGCGCGACCTGGGCGTCACCTCCATGGAGGCCCGCTACCTCTCCGACGCCTACTACGCGCGCATGGGAGACACCTTCGCCGCCAGGATCGGCGGCAAGCACTGGCTCAAGTACGCCTACGACGACCTGAAGAGCCTCGGCGGCGGCGCCGACCTCGCCGACCAGATGCGCTCCACCACCCCCGACCAGTCGGTGAAGCTGCTGCTGGACTCCGAGGACGTGCGCGAGGTCGGCGCGGAGACCGTGGACGGCCAGGCCACCACGCACTACAGCGGCACCGTGGAGCTCGAGGACGTCACCGACACCGAGCTGCGTCGGCGCCTCCAGGACGCCGGCGTCACCGCCGAGACCGTCGACATATGGATCAACGAGAAGAACCTGCTGGTCAAAAAGGTCGAGAAGACCAGCACGGCGAACGGCAAGGTGACCCAGACCGCCCACTACAGCGACTACGGCGTGCGGGTCGCCGTACGGAAACCGCCGGCGGCCGACACGGCGGACTTCAAGGCCCTCCTGTCACAGTCGAGCACCAACCCCTCCTGAGCCTCCGGGAATTCACGGACCCCTCCGTCCCCTCTCGGATAAGCTCGCGGTCTTGCTGTGAATCGGCCATATGTTCCTTGGGGGGAATCAATGGGTACTTCTGTACGACGTTCCGCGCGCACTCGCACGATCGGCGCAGGCCTCGCCGCCGTGGCCCTCGCCGCCGGCGCGGTGAGCTGTTCCAAGGGGTCGGGCGAGGAGTCGCCGAAGATGACGCCCGCGGCGGCGGTCGCCAAGGCGGCGAAGAACACGGAGGAGATCACCTCCTTCCACTACCGCATGAAGGGCGAGATGCCCGGGCAGGGCCAGGTCCAGGCCGAGGCCGCCATGCGGACCAAGCCCGACATCGCGATGAGCATGAAGATGACCGCGGCCGGTCAGGGCTCCGCGGAGATCCGGCTCGTCGACAAGGCCATGTACATCGGCGGCAACGCCGAGATGGCCAAGGAGATGGACGGCAAGAAGTGGATGAAGTTCGACCTGTCCTCGCTCGGCAAGGACGGGGGCCTCGGCGCCACCGCGCCCGGCGCCGGCCAGGCCGACCAGAACCCGGCCTCCATGTCCTCCTTCCTCAACGGCGCCAAGGACGTGAAGAAGGTCGGCACCGAGACCGTCGACGGGGTCAAGACCACCCACTACTCGGGCGACGTCACGCTGGCCGAGCTCAAGGCCTCCTTCAAGGACGCCGACAAGTCGGTCCGTGAGCAGCGCGAGAAGAGCACCGAGCAGCTCGAGAAGCTGGGCCTGGACAAGTTCACGATGGACATGTGGGTCGACGGCGAGGACCACGCCAAGCAGTTCCGCATGCAGGGCGACGCCGACAAGGGCAAGTTCGACATGACCTTCACCTTCCTCGACTACAACAAGCCGGTGACCGTCACGGCGCCGCCCGCCAAGGAGACCGCCGACCTGGCCGAGATGATGAAGGAACTCCAGAGCAGCTGAGCGTCGTAGGACCGGATTTGCTTGACAGGGATCCGGTCACGTACGCTCCTACAGAAGCCAAAGACCGCTGGTCGTTGCTGTGTCCTCGCAAGAGGGCGCGGTGGCCGAAGGATCCGCTGAAATTCGCGGACGACCCGCGCAGGTGAATGTGGAAGTCGCTCCTGGAGTCCGCTGCCCTACGGCATGCGTGTTCCGGTCGAGCTACGCCCCGTGCGCCTGCGCCGGGGCGTTTCGTTCGTCCCAGCCCCTTCCGAGCGGTCCTCATCACCCGGAAGGAGGCCGACGCTCTATGGCAAGGCCCGACAAGGCTGCCGCGGTGGCCGAGCTCGCGGAGCAGTTCCGTAGCTCGAACGCCGCCGTGCTGACCGAGTACCGGGGTCTCACCGTGGCGCAGCTCAAGACGCTGCGTCGTTCGCTCGGTGAGAACGCCCAGTACGCCGTGGTGAAGAACACGCTGACCAAGATTGCGGCCAACGAGGCCGGGATCTCGACGCTCGACGACCTGTTCAACGGTCCGACGGCAGTTGCCTTCGTCACCGGTGACCCGGTGGAGTCGGCGAAGGGTCTTCGTGACTTCGCCAAGGACAACCCGAACCTCGTCATCAAGGGCGGTGTCCTTGACGGCAAGGCGCTGTCCGCCGACGAGATCAAGAAGCTTGCGGACCTCGAGTCCCGCGAGGTTCTGCTCGCCAAGCTGGCGGGCGCCTTCAAGGGCAAGCAGACCCAGGCTGCTCAGGTCTTCCAGGCGCTCCCGTCGAAGTTCGTCCGCACCGCGGAGGCGCTTCGTGCCAAGCAGGCCGAGCAGGGCGGTGCCGAGTAATTCGGCTCGCGCATTGATCCACGCCGTATGAGGCGCGGGTCGTAGCGGGCCGTAAGTACGCCCGCCGTTTCGATACAACCGGCACCAGCCGAATTAGTGGAAGGATCGCCCCTCATGGCGAAGCTCAGCCAGGAAGACCTGCTCGCGCAGTTCGAGGAGATGACCCTCATCGAGCTCTCCGAGTTCGTGAAGGCGTTCGAGGAGAAGTTCGACGTCACCGCCGCCGCCGCGGTCGCCGTTGCCGGCCCGGCCGGTCCGGCCGCCCCGGCCGAGGCTGCCGAGGAGCAGGACGAGTTCGACGTCATCCTCACGGGTGCCGGCGACAAGAAGATCCAGGTCATCAAGGTCGTGCGTGAGCTGACCTCCCTGGGTCTGAAGGAGGCCAAGGACCTCGTGGACGGCGCCCCGAAGCCCGTTCTCGAGAAGGTCGCCAAGGAGGCCGCGGAGAAGGCCGCCGAGTCCCTCAAGGGCGCCGGCGCCTCCGTCGAGGTCAAGTAACGCCTCTCACAGGTCTCGCTTGGCCTGTAACGCGTAAGCACCGAAGAGCGATCATCCATCCGGGTGGTCGCTCTTCGGCGTTCCTGGAGGCGCGGTCACGGTTGCCCTGTCCCCTCGTGAGCGGGGGGTATGGTGATCTTCGTCGTGTCTCCCGAAACCCCGGGTTCGGGCTGAGGGGCCTTGACGAACCGCACGCAGCGCGCAATTCTCAGGACGCGTCGCCAGAACGGTCCGAATCCGAGGCATGGATCGGCGACGAAGAGGGCAGTATCAACGTGCGTTGAGGGCACCATGCCGAGGACGTTGAGGGCAGCGAGAGTTTTTGAAGACCGGGCAGAAAAGCGGGGCTGGACATCAGTGCGCCAAGTGGCTACACTGACCCTTTGCGCTGCCTGTTAGCTGTCCCCTGCCCGTCACCAGGGGTCTGCCCTCGCCTCAGCATCGATGATCGGACCATCTCTGACCTGGCCTTTTGGTCAAATCGGAGATAGCTGTCTCTATGCCGTGCGTGAGGGTCCGGGGAGCGCGTAGTGAGTCCGAGCCCTCGGAAGGACCCCCTCTTGGCCGCCTCGCGCACTGCCTCGACCGCGAATACGAACAACGGTGCCAGCACCGCCCCGCTGCGCATCTCCTTTGCAAAGATCAAGGAGCCTCTCGAGGTTCCCAACCTGCTCGCGCTGCAGACCGAGAGCTTTGACTGGCTGCTCGGGAACACCGCTTGGCAGAGTCGGGTCGAGGAGGCTCTGGAGTCAGGTCAGGACGTCCCCACCAAGTCCGGTCTGGAGGAGATCTTCGAGGAGATCTCCCCGATCGAGGACTTCTCCGGGTCGATGTCGCTGACGTTCCGTGACCACCGTTTCGAGCCGCCGAAGAACAGCATCGACGAGTGCAAGGACCGCGACTTCACGTACGCGGCCCCGCTCTTCGTGACGGCCGAGTTCACCAACAACGAGACCGGCGAGATCAAGTCCCAGACGGTCTTCATGGGCGACTTCCCGCTCATGACCCACAAGGGCACCTTCGTCATCAACGGCACCGAGCGTGTCGTGGTGTCGCAGCTGGTCCGCTCGCCGGGCGTCTACTTCGACTCCTCCATCGACAAGACGTCCGACAAGGACATCTTCTCGGCCAAGATCATCCCCTCCCGGGGTGCCTGGCTGGAGATGGAGATCGATAAGCGCGACATGGTCGGTGTCCGTATCGACCGCAAGCGCAAGCAGTCCGTCACCGTGCTCCTGAAGGCTCTCGGTTGGACCACCGAGCAGATCCTCGAGGAGTTCGGCGAGTACGAGTCGATGCGCGCCACCCTGGAGAAGGACCACACCCAGGGCCAGGACGACGCGCTGCTCGACATCTACCGCAAGCTGCGTCCGGGCGAGCCCCCCACGCGTGAGGCCGCCCAGACTCTTCTGGAGAACCTCTACTTCAACCCGAAGCGCTACGACCTCGCCAAGGTCGGCCGCTACAAGGTCAACAAGAAGCTGGGTGCGGAGGCTCCGCTGGACGCGGGCATCCTGACCGTCGAGGACATCATCTCGACGATCAAGTACCTGGTGAAGCTGCACGCGGGCGAGACCGAGACGGTCGGCGACAGCGGCACGAACATCGTCGTCGAGACCGACGACATCGACCACTTCGGCAACCGTCGTCTGCGCAGCGTCGGCGAGCTCATCCAGAACCAGGTCCGCACGGGTCTGGCTCGTATGGAGCGCGTCGTCCGTGAGCGCATGACGACCCAGGACGTCGAGGCGATCACGCCGCAGACCTTGATCAACATCCGGCCGGTCGTCGCCTCCATCAAGGAGTTCTTCGGCACCAGCCAGCTGTCGCAGTTCATGGACCAGAACAACCCGCTGTCGGGTCTCACCCACAAGCGCCGTCTGTCGGCGCTTGGCCCGGGTGGTCTCTCCCGTGAGCGGGCCGGCTTCGAGGTCCGTGACGTGCACCCGTCTCACTACGGCCGTATGTGCCCGATCGAGACGCCCGAAGGCCCGAACATCGGTCTGATCGGTTCGCTCGCCTCCTACGGCCGCGTCAACGCGTTCGGCTTCGTGGAGACGCCGTACCGCAAGGTCGTCGAAGGCATCGTCACCGACGAGGTCGACTACCTCACGGCCGACGAGGAGGACCGCTTCGTCATCGCGCAGGCCAACGCCACGCTCGACGACGACATGCGCTTCACCGAGAACCGCGTCCTGGTCCGCCGTCGTGGCGGCGAGGTCGACTACGTCCCCGGTGACGACGTGGACTACATGGACGTCTCGCCGCGCCAGATGGTGTCGGTCGCGACCGCCATGATCCCGTTCCTCGAGCACGACGACGCCAACCGTGCCCTCATGGGCGCGAACATGATGCGTCAGGCCGTGCCGCTCATCAAGAGCGAGGCCCCGCTCGTCGGCACCGGCATGGAGTACCGCTCCGCCGTCGACGCCGGTGACGTGGTCAAGGCCGAGAAGGCGGGTGTGGTCCAGGAGGTCTCCGCGGACTACATCACCACCGCCAACGACGACGGCACGTACATCACGTACCGCCTGGCCAAGTTCGCCCGTTCCAACCAGGGCACCTCGGTCAACCAGAAGGTCATCATCGACGAGGGCGACCGCGTCATCGAGGGCCAGGTCCTCGCCGACGGCGCGGCCACCGAGAACGGCGAGATGGCGCTCGGCAAGAACCTGCTGGTCGCGTTCATGCCGTGGGAGGGTCACAACTACGAGGACGCGATCATCCTGTCGCAGCGCCTCGTGCAGGACGACGTCCTCTCCTCGATCCACATCGAGGAGCACGAGGTCGACGCCCGTGACACCAAGCTCGGCCCCGAGGAGATCACCCGGGACATCCCGAACGTCTCCGAGGAGGTCCTCGCCGACCTCGACGAGCGCGGCATCATCCGCATCGGTGCCGAGGTCATCGCCGGTGACATCCTCGTCGGCAAGGTCACGCCCAAGGGTGAGACCGAGCTGACGCCGGAGGAGCGCCTGCTGCGCGCGATCTTCGGTGAGAAGGCCCGTGAGGTCCGTGACACCTCGCTGAAGGTGCCGCACGGCGAGACCGGCAAGGTCATCGGCGTCCGCGTCTTCGACCGCGAGGAGGGCGACGAGCTTCCCCCCGGTGTGAACCAGCTGGTGCGCGTGTACGTGGCGCAGAAGCGCAAGATCACCGACGGTGACAAGCTCGCCGGCCGACACGGCAACAAGGGCGTCATCTCCAAGATCCTGCCGATCGAGGACATGCCGTTCCTGGAGGACGGCACCCCGGTCGACATCATCCTCAACCCGCTCGGTGTGCCGTCCCGAATGAACCCGGGACAGGTCCTGGAGATCCACCTCGGCTGGCTCGCCAGTCGCGGCTGGGACGTCTCCGGGCTCGCCGAGGACTGGGCGCAGCGGCTCCAGGTGATCGGCGCCGACCAGGTCGCGCCGGGCACCAACGTCGCCACCCCGGTGTTCGACGGTGCGCGTGAGGACGAGCTCGCGGGTCTGCTGAACCACACCATCCCGAACCGCGACGGCGAGCGCATGGTGCAGCCGACCGGTAAGGCGAGGCTGTTCGACGGCCGCTCCGGTGAGCCGTTCCCGGACCCGATCTCCATCGGGTACATGTACATCCTCAAGCTGCACCACCTGGTCGACGACAAGCTGCACGCCCGTTCGACCGGTCCGTACTCGATGATCACCCAGCAGCCGCTGGGTGGTAAGGCCCAGTTCGGTGGCCAGCGGTTCGGCGAGATGGAGGTGTGGGCGCTGGAGGCATACGGCGCCGCCTACGCCCTCCAGGAGCTGCTGACCATCAAGTCCGACGACGTCACCGGCCGCGTGAAGGTCTACGAGGCCATCGTCAAGGGCGAGAACATCCCCGAGCCCGGCATCCCCGAGTCCTTCAAGGTGCTCATCAAGGAGATGCAGTCCCTGTGCCTCAACGTGGAGGTGCTGTCCTCGGACGGCATGTCCATCGAGATGCGCGACACCGACGAGGACGTCTTCCGCGCTGCGGAAGAGCTCGGCATCGACCTGTCCCGGCGCGAGCCGAGCAGCGTCGAAGAGGTCTGACGGGAGTCCGGCCGGAGGACCTGGTGAGGAACCTCCGGCCGGCCCCTGGACCCCCGTTTCAGACCCCAAGACTTACAACCCTGAGAGGGATTGACGCATAGTGCTCGACGTCAACTTCTTCGATGAGCTCCGGATCGGTCTGGCCACCGCTGACGACATCCGTCAGTGGAGCCACGGCGAGGTCAAGAAGCCCGAGACCATCAACTACCGCACCCTCAAGCCCGAGAAGGACGGACTCTTCTGCGAGAAGATCTTCGGTCCGACCCGGGACTGGGAGTGCTACTGCGGCAAGTACAAGCGCGTCCGCTTCAAGGGCATCATCTGTGAGCGCTGTGGCGTCGAGGTCACTCGCGCCAAGGTGCGTCGTGAGCGGATGGGCCACATCGAACTGGCCGCCCCCGTCACGCACATCTGGTACTTCAAGGGCGTCCCGTCGCGTCTGGGCTACCTGCTCGACCTGGCCCCCAAGGACCTCGAGAAGGTCATCTACTTCGCGGCGTACATGATCACGTACGTCGACGAGGAGCGCCGTACCCGCGACCTGCCCTCCCTGGAGGCGCACGTCTCCGTGGAGCGTCAGCAGGTCGAGAACCGCCGTGACTCCGACCTGGAGGCCCGCGCCAAGAAGCTGGAAAGCGACCTGGCCGAGCTGGAGGCCGAGGGTGCCAAGGCCGACGTGCGCCGCAAGGTGCGCGAGGGTGCCGAGCGTGAGATGAAGCAGCTGCGCGACCGTGCGCAGCGCGAGATCGACCGTCTCGACGAGGTGTGGACCCGCTTCAAGAACCTCAAGGTCCAGGACCTCGAAGGTGACGAGCTGCTCTACCGCGAGCTGCGGGACCGCTTCGGCACGTACTTCGACGGTTCGATGGGTGCCGCGGCGCTGCAGAAGCGCCTGGAGTCCTTCGACCTCGACGAGGAGGCCGAGCGTCTCCGCGAGATCATCCGTACCGGCAAGGGCCAGAAGAAGACCCGTGCGCTGAAGCGGCTGAAGGTCGTGTCTGCCTTCCTGCAGACCTCCAACAGCCCCAAGGGCATGGTCCTCGACTGCGTCCCGGTCATCCCGCCGGACCTTCGCCCGATGGTGCAGCTGGACGGTGGCCGCTTCGCGACCTCCGACCTGAACGACCTGTACCGCCGTGTGATCAACCGCAACAACCGTCTGAAGAGGCTCCTCGACCTCGGCGCGCCCGAGATCATCGTCAACAACGAGAAGCGCATGCTTCAGGAGGCTGTTGACGCCCTCTTCGACAACGGTCGTCGTGGTCGCCCGGTCACCGGTCCCGGTAACCGCCCGCTGAAGTCCCTGAGCGACATGCTCAAGGGCAAGCAGGGTCGATTCCGTCAGAACCTGCTCGGCAAGCGTGTGGACTACTCCGCGCGTTCCGTGATCGTCGTCGGTCCGCAGCTGAAGCTGCACCAGTGCGGTCTGCCGAAGGCGATGGCGCTGGAGCTGTTCAAGCCGTTCGTGATGAAGCGCCTGGTCGACCTGAACCACGCGCAGAACATCAAGAGCGCCAAGCGCATGGTGGAGCGCGGCCGCACGGTCGTGTACGACGTCCTCGAAGAGGTCATCGCCGAGCACCCGGTTCTCCTGAACCGTGCTCCCACCCTGCACCGCCTCGGCATCCAGGCCTTCGAGCCGCAGCTGGTCGAGGGCAAGGCCATCCAGATCCACCCGCTCGTCTGCACCGCGTTCAACGCGGACTTCGACGGTGACCAGATGGCCGTACACCTGCCGCTGTCCGCGGAGGCGCAGGCCGAGGCCCGCATCCTGATGCTGTCCTCGAACAACATCCTGAAGCCGGCCGACGGTCGCCCCGTCACCATGCCGACCCAGGACATGGTTCTTGGTCTGTTCTTCCTTACCACCGACGGCGAGCTGCGTGACACCAAGGGCGAGGGCCGGTCCTTCGGCTCCACGGCCGAGGCGATCATGGCGTTCGACGCCGGTGAGCTCGCGCTGCAGTCGCCGATCGACATCCGCTTCCCGGTGGGCACCATCCCGCCGCGTGGCTGGACGCCGCCGGCCGTCGAGGAGGGCGACCCGGAGTACCAGGCGGGTGACACCTTCCGGCTGCGCACCACCCTGGGCCGCGCGCTCTTCAACGAGCTGCTGCCCGAGGACTACCCGTTCGTCGACTACTCGGTGGGCAAGAAGCAGCTCTCCGAGATCGTCAACGACCTGGCAGAGCGCTACCCCAAGGTCATCGTGGCGGCGACGCTCGACAACCTGAAGGCGGCCGGCTTCTACTGGGCGACCCGTTCCGGTGTCACCGTGGCCATCTCCGACGTCGTCGTTCCCGAGGCGAAGAAGGAGATCGTCAAGGGCTACGAGGCGCAGGACGAGAAGGTCCAGAAGCAGTACGAGCGCGGTCTGATCACCAAGGAAGAGCGCACGCAGGAGCTCATCGCGATCTGGACCAAGGCGACCAACGAGGTCGCCGAGGCGATGAACGCGAACTTCCCCAAGACGAACCCCATCTTCATGATGGTTGACTCGGGTGCCCGAGGAAACATGATGCAGATGCGGCAGATCGCCGGTATGCGTGGTCTGGTGTCGAACGCCAAGAACGAGACGATCCCGCGTCCCATCAAGGCGTCCTTCCGTGAGGGCCTGTCCGTGCTGGAGTACTTCATCTCCACGCACGGTGCCCGTAAGGGTCTGGCCGACACCGCCCTGCGTACCGCCGACTCGGGTTACCTGACCCGTCGTCTGGTGGACGTCTCGCAGGACGTCATCATCCGCGAGGAGGACTGCGGCACCGAGCGCGGTCTCAAGCTCCAGATCGCGGAGGTCGGCGCGGACGGCGTGCTGCGCAAGGCGGACAACGTCGAGACCAGCGTGTACGCCCGTGCGCTGGCCGAGGACATCACCGTCGACGGCAAGGTGCTGGCCCCGGCCAACACCGACCTCGGCGACGTCCTCATCGACGAGCTCGTCAAGCACGGTGTCTCCGAGGTCAAGACCCGCTCGGTCCTGACCTGCGAGTCCGCCGTCGGCACCTGCGCCATGTGCTACGGCCGCTCGCTGGCCACCGGCAAGCTGGTCGACATCGGTGAGGCGGTCGGCATCATCGCCGCCCAGTCCATCGGTGAGCCCGGCACCCAGCTGACGATGCGTACCTTCCACACCGGTGGTGTGGCCGGTGACGACATCACGCAGGGTCTGCCGCGTGTCGTCGAGCTCTTCGAGGCCCGTACCCCGAAGGGTGTCGCCCCGATCTCCGAGGCGGACGGCCGTGTCCGCATCGAGGAGACCGAGAAGACCAAGAAGATCGTCATCACGCCGGACGACGGCAGCGACGAGACGGCGTTCCCGATCTCGAAGCGCGCCCGGCTCCTCGTCAGCGAGGGCGAGCACGTCTCGGTGGGCCAGAAGCTCACCGTGGGTGCCACCAACCCGCACGACGTGCTGCGCATCCTGGGTCAGCGTGCCGTCCAGGTCCACCTGGTCGGCGAGGTCCAGAAGGTCTACAACTCGCAGGGTGTGTCGATCCACGACAAGCACATCGAGATCATCATCCGGCAGATGCTGCGCCGTGTGACGATCATCGAGTCCGGCGACGCCGAGCTGCTGCCCGGTGAGCTGGTCGAGCGCTCGAAGTTCGAGACCGAGAACCGTCGTGTGGTCCAGGAGGGCGGTCACCCGGCCTCCGGTCGTCCGCAGCTGATGGGTATCACCAAGGCCTCGCTGGCGACGGAATCCTGGCTGTCGGCCGCCTCCTTCCAGGAGACGACCCGAGTCCTGACGGACGCGGCGATCAACGCCAAGTCCGACAGCCTCATCGGCCTCAAGGAGAACGTCATCATCGGTAAGCTCATCCCGGCCGGTACGGGCCTGTCCCGCTACCGCAACATCCGGGTCGAGCCGACCGAGGAGGCCAAGGCCGCGATGTACTCGGCCGTCGGCTACGACGACATCGACTACTCGCCGTTCGGCACGGGCTCCGGGCAGGCTGTGCCGCTGGAGGACTACGACTACGGGCCGTACAACCAGTAAGCGGGTTGCTTGAGTTGAAGGGCGGTCACCTCTCGGGGTGGCCGCCCTTCGGCGTGTTCAGCCCCGCAGGACCTGGTCGTCCCGCTATGTCCGGGTGGGTGGTCATGTGAAGCCGACGTGACCTGGATAACAAGTCCGTGAAGGAGTTACGTGCACAAAGTGAGTACGGGTTAAGGTGCGATGAAACTATTTGAATGAGACATCAGTCCGTTAGTCGTACGAGTGTGCACAACGGTCTTCCGGTTTCCCGTGGTGTGTGGAGGGGGGCCCGTGTCGCAGGACATGGGCCGAAGCACCGTCACGGTCGGGCAAGGGGGCCCGCGCCAGGAGTGATGTCCAGTGACTGTTTCAAGTCCTTGGGGGGGCTTGCTTTGAGATCTCTGTCCATAGTCATTCCCGCGCTCAACGAAGCTGAAAACCTGCCGACGGTCATGGCGACCATCCCGCACCGCGAACTGGCGGAAGCGGGCTGGGAGGCCGAGGTGATCGTGGTCGACAACGCTTCGACCGACGACACCGCGGAAGTGGCCCGCTCGCTGGGTGCCAGGGTCGTCTCGCAGCCCTTGCGCGGATACGGCAACGCCTACCAGGCGGGCTTCGACGCGGCCCGGGGCGAGGTCATCGCCACGGGTGACGCCGACTGCACGTACCCGTTCGACGCGCTGCCGCACCTGCTGCACATCATGGATGCCCGGCGGGTGGAGTTCATGACCACGAACCGGCTCGGGGTCGAGAACCGCAGTGCCATGAAACCGTCCCACACGGTCGCCAACCACGCCCTCAGCGCCCTGAGCCGGGCCCTGTTCCGTAACGGTCTGCGCGACTCGCAGTCCGGCATGTGGGTCTTCCAGCGTCATGTATGGGCCGCGATCGACGTCCGTTCGCCGGGCATGGCCTTCTCGCAGGAGATCAAGAACGCGGCGACCCGGGCCGGCTTCCGCTGCCTCGAGGTGCCGATCGAGTACCGGGTGCGCGGCGGACAGGTCAAGCTGAACGCCCTGCCCGACGGAGTGGCCAACCTGCGCCAGCTCTTCGAGCACAAGGTCCGGGACAATCGTTTCCGCACCACGCCCTCACGCATGGTTCCGCTGGCCGAGATGGCCCGCGCCAACGATGCCGCCGAGCGCGCCGCCGTGGCCGCCGAGCGTGCCGTGGCCGCCGTGGAGCAGCTCAGTGAGAAGACCGCGGCGGTACTCGAGCGCGAGCCGTCCGCTGCGGACGCGCATGTGACCGAACCGTCCGATGTGCCCGGCCTCTCCGACGGATCGGGGCTGCGCGAGACCTATGACACCTCCACGATCTTCAAGGCGTCCGCGGCGTTCGACCCGGAAGAGCCCGCCACCGATCGGCTGGACGACGAAATCGACGAGATCACTGAATCGTTCGATCTCGACGCGTCCATCGCGGACTCGACGGCACCCAGGGCGTCCCGGTCCGCCACGTCCTCGGCCGAGAAGTTCGGGGAGACGACACTGGCGTCCCTGCCGGGGCAGCGCAACACCGATGAGGTCCCCCTGGAAATGGCGTGAGCGGCACGTCTCACGACACTGGGCCCGGCCCGCAGGACACCGCGGACGGGTCGGCACGGCAACCTGACGACCGGCAGCCCGGCCGCCGATCCCGGACGACCGCGTCGCGACGGCGCGGTCGGTCGCTGCGCGGTACGACAAGCACCGTCGCCGCCCTGATCGCCGTGGTCGTGCTCGGCGTCGGCGGCTGGTCCGTGCCCGAGGTGCGGACCGTGCTCAAGGACTCCTTCACCGAACGTCAGCAGTCCTACATCGAGATGTACTTCGGCAAGGAGCCGTTCTTCGACGGGGACGAACTCGTCGTGCCGCTGGAGGTCGTCGAGCACGGCGAGACCGGCGGCAAGCACACGGTGCGGGCCTGGGCCGAGGACGCGAAGGGCAAGCGCCTCGCCGCCCGGACGGAACCCGTCACCACCAAGCCGGGTGCCCTGATCGGCGTCGACGTCCGGCTGCGTCTGAAGGGCAGCGGGAAGAAGAACGCGGATCTCGTCGAGGTGACGCTGCCGGGCCATTCACAGCGGCTCCAGATGCATCTGCGCTGACCGCTTCCAGCCCGCCCCCTCCCACCCCCCACGAGCCGCACCTGCCACACTCCGGGAAGCCTGAATGCCCACCATCGTCCAGATCACTCCGTACTACCCGCCGGCGCTCGGCGGGCTGGAGCGTGTCGTCTCCAACCTTGCTCGGGAGCAGGCCAGACGGCACGACGTAGAGGTCCTGACCACGGCCCTGCGCACCGAGGGCATGCCTCGCACCACCCGTGAGGAGGGGGTAGTGGTGCACCGGCACCGGGCCGTGGAGGTGGCGCACACCGCCCTCGCCCCGGGCCTCGCCACGCACCTCGCCAGGCTGCCCCGCGACGCGGTGCTCCATCTGCACTGCGCGCACGCTCTGCTTCCCGAGATGGTCGCTCTCGCCACCCGGCTGCGCGGTACCCGATTCCTGCTCCACTTCCACCTCGACGTGGACGCCTCCGGCCCTCTCGGTGCTCTGCTTCCGCACTACAAGGAGCATGTGTTCGGACGCGTCCTGCGGAACGCGGCCGGAGTCATCGCACTGACCGACGCCCAGGCGGCATTCCTCACGGACACCTACCGGGTACCCGCCGACCGCGTCCACGTCGTGCCCAACGGCGTCGGCGCCATGTATTTCATGCCGGCCCGAGAGCCCGCGCCCGGCCCCATGAAGCTGCTCTTCGTCGGCCGCCTCGGAGTCCAGAAGAACGTGCCCCGGCTGCTGAACGCCCTGAGCCGGACGCGGCAGGACATCCGGCTGCGGATCGTCGGCGACGGCGAGCTGCGTGGGCAGCTCGAGGAACAGGCCGCCGGCCTGGGCCTGGCGAACGTGGAGTTCAGCGGTGCACTGCTCGGGGAGGACCTGGTGAAGGCGTACGCGGACTCCGACGCCTTCGTGCTGCCCTCGGACAAGGAGGGCATGCCGCTGGTCGTTCTGGAGGCCATGGCGGCCGGGCTGCCGGTGATCGCCACCGACGTGCCCGGCACCCGGGAACTCGTCCGTGACACCGGGCTACTGGCTGCCCCCGAGCCGACCGCTCTCGCCGCCGCCCTCGACTCCGTCGCTGCCGACCTCGCGCTGCGGGCGCGGCTGGCCCGCGCCAGCGTGGAGCGGGCCCGGGACTACTCGTGGGAGACCGTCGCCCGTCTCGTCGACGACGTCTACACCAAGGCCGGCCTGTTGTGACCGTCAACGACGAAACCCTGGCACTGCGGGTCACCGGCCCCGACCCGCAGCCGCACACCGACGACGAGCCGCCCCTCGGGGCCGGCGGGCCCGCGGGCCCCTGGGGAATCCCGATCGGCCGCCGCTGGGCCATCCTGCTCAGCCTCGCCCCGGCCAGCGTCCTGGAACTGCTGCCCCAGACACCCGGTCCGCTGCAGACCCTCGCCGGACTGTGGCTGCTGTTCGGCGCCCCCGTCCTGCTGTGGCGTGGGGTGACCGCGCGCATCGTGAGCACCGGGACCGCCGCCCAGCTGCTCGCTGTCGGATTCACGGTGCTGACCGACATCGTCGTCGCGCTCACCGTGAACACCACGCTTCCCCTGATCGGGGTCGACCGGCCGCTGACCCGACTGTTCCTCACCGTCGCCACCGCCGCCGCCCTGGTCGTGCTCGGCGTTCTCGCACCCATGCCGGAACGCTCCGGACGGTCCGTCCTGGAAGCCTGGTCCACCACCCGGGGACTCAGGCCGGTCGCGGCCCTCGGCTGCCTGGCCCTCGTCCTCTCCGTGGCCGGGCCCATCCGGCTCAACAACGGCCTGGGCGGCACGGTCAGCGCCGTCGCCACGGTCGTCGTGGCCGCGCTGATCTGTCTGCTCCTGCTGCGCCGGGCCCGTTACCCGGTCCCCGTCCTGGAGTTCGGCCTGTACTGCGCCTCCGCCGCGCTGCTGCTGCTCACCTCGCTGCGCGGGCAGTACATCACCGGACACGACATCCAGAAGGAGTACCTGTACTTCCGGCTCGCCCTGGGCGGCGAGTACTGGAACATCGGCACCTACACCGACCCGTACAACGCCTGTCTGAGCATCACGCTGCTGCCGGTGCACATCTTCCAGATGACCGCGCTCTCCGACACGTCGATCTTCAAGGTCGTCCTGCCGCTGCTGTTCGCGTTCACCCCGGTGCTGGTACACCGCGCGGTACGCAACGTGGCCCCACGCGTGGTCGCGCTGATCTCTGCGGTGTATTTCATCGTCTTCCCCACGTTCCTCACCGACATGACCTACCTCGGTCGCCAGGAGATCGCCTTCCTGCTGCTGGGCTGCGCCATGGTGGTGCTCACCGACTCGCGCGGCCCGCTGGCCCTGCGCCGGACGGTGTTCGTGGTGCTGCTGGGCGGCATCGTCCTCTCCCACTACTCCACGACCTACGTCGTCGTCGGCACCCTCGCCATCTCCTTCGCCCTGGACAAGGTGTGGCGGCTGGTGTCCCGGCGCGGTCGCGGAAGGACGCGCCGCAAACGCCGCGAGGACCGGATGCTGTCCTTCCTCACCTGGTGGGTGGTGGCAGTGCCAGCCGTGCTCGCCCTGTTGTGGTCGGGCCCCCTCACCCACACGGGCGGCCAGGTCGAACGCACCCTCACGTCGGTCGCCTCGGCCGTGTTCGGGGGCAAGTCGGAGTCGGGCTCCTCCGACACGGCGTACAGCATCCTCGGCGGCAAGAAGATCCCGGCGTCCGAGCGCCTGAAGGAGTACAAGGCCGACCTGCTGAAGCAGACCGCGGCCGAGCGGGACGACGGCAACTACCTGCCGCTGAAGCAGATCGACAGCCTGTCCACGCCCGTCGTCGAAGTGCCGACGATGAAGCTGACCGTCATCGGACGGCTCATGGACGCCTTCGGCATCAGCGTGCCGGGACTCAACGGCGCGCTCCGACAGGGAACCGCGCTGTTCTTCCAGCTGATGGTGATGGTCGGCTTCGCGGTGGCGCTGTGGGCGCGCCGCTCCGCGTTCCGGCCGGTGCGCGACCAGATCACCATCGCCGCCGGTGCCTGGTGCATGGTCGCCGTCTTCACGCTGGTGCCGCAGCTTTCGGTGGACTACAGCCTGCTGCGCGCGTTCCAGCAGGGCCTGTTCTTCTTCGCGCCGTTCCTGGCCACCGCCACGCTGTGGGCACTGCGCTGGGCGGGCCGCCGTACCGTGCCCGTGGCGTGCGTACTGCTGGCCGGGCTGCTGCTCGACCTGTCGGGTGTGGTGCCCAAGGCGCTGGGCGGCTATCCGGCGCAGGTGCAGCTGTCCAACTCCGGCCAGTACTACTCCATCTACTACCCGCACGCCGAGGAGCGCCGGGCCGCGCTCTGGCTCGATGCGCGGATCGCCAAGGACGGCACGGGGCTGATCCAGACCGACCGGTTCAGCTACAGCCGCCTCCAAGCCCTTCTGACCCATCCCACCCTCGCCGACATCACCCCGGCCTCCCTGCGCACGGACTCGTACGTGCTCCTGGGCACCACACCGACCCGCACCGGCCAGGTGACGGTCTTCTACGGCGGCGACTTGATCACGTACGAGTACCCGATGAAGGTCCTGGACTCCCGGGACATCATCTACAGCAACGGGGGAGCGGTGATCTACCGATGAGCACGAGACCGTTGAGGGTCCTCCTGGTCAGCCACTACTACCCGCCGCACGTCGGTGGCATCGAGAACGTCGCGCGCCGCGAGGCCGTCGGACTTGCCCGGGAGGGCGTCGACGTCACCGTCGTCACCAGCGCCGACCGCTCCTCCGTCACCCGTGAGGACGGGGTGCGGGTGGTGCGCGTCGCCGCCTGGAACGGTGCGGAGCGCAAGGCGGGTGTGCCCTTCCCGGTGTTCTCGCCCGCCCTGGCGGCCGTCGCGCTGCGCTGGGCGCGGCACGCGGACGCCGTGCACATCCACGACTGCCTCTACATCAGCTCGTGGACGGCAGGCCTGGCGGCCAAGCTCACCCGCACCCCGTACGTCCTCACCCAGCATGTGGCCGTCGTCGAGCACCCCTCCGGTCTGGTCCAGGCTGTCCAGCGCGCTGTGTACGGGGTGGCCGGCCGCGGTCTCCTGCGCGGTGCCCGCGCGGTGTTCACGCTCAACGCCTCGGTCGCCCGGTTCGTGGAAGGCCACGGTGCCCGGCGCCGGCATCATCTGGCCAACGGGGTGGACACGGAACTGTTCCGCCCCGCCGCCTCCGAGGCCGAGCGGGCACTCGCACGGACGCGGTTCGGGCTGCCCGCCGACCGCGTACTGGTCCTGTTCGTGGGCCGGCTCGTGCCCAAGAAGGGCTACGACCTGCTCCTCGCCGCCCACACCCCCGACGCCGGCTACGACCTGGTGTTCTCCGGGGGCGGCGACGCGGCGGCTCTGGCCGGTCGGCCCGGCGTCCACCACCTCGGCGCGCTGCCCCCCGAGGCCGTCGCCGAGGCCTACCGGGCCTGCGACGTCTTCGCGCTGCCCTCCACCGCCGAGGGATTTCCGCTCACCGTGCAGGAGGCCATGGCCTCCGGCCTGCCGGTGGTCACCACCGACGACCCCGGCTACACCCCCTACGACCTCGACCGCGACCAGGTGTCCCTGCTGCCACGCGAGCCGGCCGTGCTCGCCGCCGAACTGCGCGCGCTGGCCGCCGACCCCGAGCGGCGGGCCCGGATGGGGGAGTACGCGCGGACGTACGCGGAGAAGGCCTTCGCCTGGAACGACCACGTCCACACCCTGCTGGCGCACTACCGCGGTGAGCACCCATGACGGATGGGAGTACCGCCCCGGCCACGCCCGCGCGTGGCCGGCACCGCCGCCCGGGCGACCGGATCTACCGCAGCTCGTTCTTCCTGCTCGCCTCCACGGTGGTCACCGCCGGGCTCAGCTTCGTGTTCTGGGTGGTCGTCGCCCGCTTCTACAGCCCCTCCCAGGTCGGACTCGCCACCTCGCTGATCTCCGCGACCTCGCTGCTGGCCACTTTCAGCCTGCTCGGCCTGAACAACACACTGGTCCGCTTCCCGGCGGAGCGCGAGGCGCGCAACGCCCAGATCAGCCAGGCGATGGTGCTGGTCACGGTGGTCGGATGCGTGGCGGCCGGCATCTACCTCCTCGGACTCCCGCTGTACGGCGCCAAGCTGGGCTTCGTCCGTGACAACTGGATGTCGGCGGTCGCCTTCGCCGTGTTCTGCGGCTGCGCGGCGGCCAGCATGCTGGTCAAGTCGGTCTTCAACGCGGCCCGCATTCCCGAGTACAACGTGCTGATCGACGGACTGACCCAGGGAGTCGCCAAGGTCGCCATCCCGGCCGTCCTCACGGGGCTCGGCGTCTTCGGGATCGTCGCCTCGGCCGGCGTGGGCTACGCGGTGACGGTGCTGGTCGCCGTGGTGGTGCTGCGCCGACGGCTCGGTTTCCGCATGGACCTGCGCACCCACGGCACCCGGCTGCGCGAGAAGTTCCGCTTCTCCGTCGCCAGCCATCTCTCCAACCTGATCAATCTGACGCCGGTGCTGGCGACGCCGCTGATCGTGCTGCACCACCTGGGGGCGGCCGCGGCCGGCTACTTCTTCGTGGCGTTCCAGATCGCGGCCATGTTGAACTCCGTCTCCACCGCCGTCGGTGAGGCCGTCTTCGTGGAGGTCTCGCACCAGGAGTCGCGGTTCCGGGAGCTGATGCTGCGCTCCGGGCGGATCATCGCGGCCGTCCAGGTGCCCGCCGCCGCGGTCGTGGTCTTCGGCGGGGGACTGCTGCTGAAGATGTTCGGCGCCGAGTACGAGGGTCAGGCCCGGCCTCTGCTGACCGTGCTGGCGATCGCCGCCCTGCCGGTCGCCCTCAACACCTGGGCCTGCTTCGCCCTCAAACTGGCTCAGCGCATGCGGCACCTGATCGCCGCCAACACGATCATGGCCAGTCTGTCCGTCGGTCTCGCCTCCGCCTTCGCCGACCGGGGCCTGGTGTGGATCGGCTACGCGTGGGCCACGGGGAACGCGGTCGCCGGCCTCTTCGCCACGGCGAGTCTGGTCCGGCGCCCCCGCGCCGCGTCGGCGCCGGTGGCCACGCCGGTGCCCGCGGCGGACACCCCGTCGCCGGACGACACCCTGGCACTGCGGCCGACGGACCTCGACACGCCGTATCACGACGTGGTCGGCGGCTACGACGCGCCCTACCGGGTCGGGCCCGCCGACCCGTACGGCGTGGGCCTGGAGTACCCGTACGCGGCGTCCGGCGGCGAGCCGTACGCGGACTACCACGGCTATGACACCGAGCCGTACGCGGCCCCCTACGGTGATCCGCCCGGCGCACCGTTCGACGCCCATGCCGACCCCCACCTTGCCTCCGGCTTGCTCACCTCCCCCACGAACACCGTCAGTTCCGCCAGTTCGTTCAGTTCCGAGAGGCCCGCTCCTTGAAAATCGTGGTGATCAATGCGTACGTGCGTGAGAACGCCGGCGACGCCGCTCTCCTCTCCGTCTGCCTGCAGCACGTACAGGAGGCCTTTCCCGAAGCCGACGTGGTGATCGCGGGCATGGAGGACGCCGCCGTGCACACGGCCTTCGAGGGCGTGCGCAACATCGGCTCGATCCGCCGCTACGTCGCCGACGGCACCGTCTCGCTGCCCCGACGCCTGCTGCGCAAGGCGCTGCTCGGGCTGGCGGGCACCGCGGCGGTCGCCCTGCCCCGTCCGTTCGCCCGGGCCGTCGTCGCGGTGCTGCCCGCCGAGGCCCGGCGCGAGGCCCGTGCCGTGGCCACGGCGGACCTGGTGGTGTCCATGGGTGGTGGCTATGTACTGGCCCGCCCCGGTCTCGACGGCTACCAGAACGTCTTCTTCGTCCTGCTGCCCGCGCTGCTCGCGCAGAAGGCGGGCGTCCCCGTGGTCTGGGCCCCGCAGTCCTTCGGTCCGTTCCCGGCCGCCGCACAGCGCAAGCTGGTCGGGCGGGTCATGCGGCGCTCGGCCGCGGTACTGCCGCGCGAGGACGTCAGTGTGGGCGAGTTGCTTGCCTGCGACATCCCGGCGCAGCAGATCGAGCGAGCCGTCGACGCCGGCTTCGCCTTCGCCCCCGAGCGCCGTATCGACTGGCGGGCCAAGATCGGCGTCGGTCCCGACGAGCGACTGGTCGGCATCACCGCGCGCCGCTGGCTGGCCCCCGCAGCGCAGGAACGCTACGAACGCGAACTCGCCCGCACCATCGACGCCGTCCAGGCCACCGGCGTCCGGGCGGTCCTCATCCCGCAGGTGAGCACCGACTACCTCGGCGACGACGACCGCATCTGCGAGCGCCGTATCGCCGCCCACTGCACCAGCGGCCCGCTCATGGTCGACGAGGTCGTCGACTACCGCGACCTCAAGGGCCTGTACGACGAGTGTTCCCTGCTCATCGGTACTCGCTTCCACTCGGTGATCTTCTCGCTCACCAGCGAGGTGCCCTGCGTCGCCATCGAGTACGAGCACAAGACCCGGGGCATCATGGCCGACCTGGGCCTCGGCGAGTGGGTCCTGCCCATCGCCGACGTCACCCACGACAGGCTGTGGGCGCTGGTCGAGCCGCTGTTGAAGGACCCCGCCCCCTACCGCGCGATCCTCGACGCCAATCTGCCCGGCTACGTCGCCCGCGCCCAGTCGCTGCCCGCCCGGCTGCGGGAGTCGGTGTGAGCAGACGCCGTACCGTCGCGGTCGTCGCCCCGTACTACCCGCCGAAGATCGGCGGGGTGGAGCAGTACGCCGCGCGCATCGCGGCAGCCGTCGCGGGCTCCGCCGATCTGCGGCCCGTGGTCATCACCACGCGTCTCGACGGAGGGCTGCGCACCACCGTGGGCAACGAGGACGGCATCCCGGTGGTGCGGCTCGGCGTCTGGTTGAAGCTGTCCAACACCCCGCTCAGCCCGCTGTGGCCGCTGCAGCTGCGTCGCTGGCTGCGGCGGACCCGCGCCGAGGTCGTCAACGTGCACGCGCCCGTCCCCGGTCTCGGCGACCTCGCCGTCGCCGTGGCCGGGCGCCGGCCCACCGTGCTGACCTACCACGCGGGATCGATGCACAAGGGCGAGGCCGACAGCGGCGCCGCCGACCGGCTGATCGGCCTGTACGAGAGGGCCGTGCTGCCCCGGGTCTTCGCCCGCGCCCGGCGACTGGTCGCGGTGTCGCCGGTGTCGCTGGCCGACGGGCACCCGCACACGGTGCGGATCTCACCCGGCGTGGACACCGACCGCTTCACACCGGGCGAGCCGGCTTCCCGCCGCCCCCGCACGGTCGTCTACGTCGGCCGTATGGACCGCTCCTCGGCCTGGAAGGGCGTCGACGTCCTGGTCCGCGCCTTCGCCCACCTCGTCCGCACCGTGCCCGACGCCCGTCTGCGCCTGGTCGGTGACGGCGACGCGCTGCCCGGCCTGCGCGCCCTCGCGACCGAGCTCGGCGTCGCCGACCGCCTGGAGACCCCGGGTGCCCTGAGCGGCGAAGCACTGATGGAAGCGGTACGCACGGCCGCCGTGCTGGCGCTGCCCTCGCTCACCGAGGCGGAGTCCTTCGGCATGGCGTTGGTCGAGGCCATGGCCTGTGCCACACCGGTCGTCGGTTCTGAGGTGGGCGGCATCCCGCACGTGGTCGACGGAGGGGAGACGGGTCTGCTCGTCCCGCCGGGGGATCCGGACGCTCTTGCCGCGGCGTGCGCCAAGCTGCTGGCCGACGGGGATCTGGCGGACCGGATGGGAGCGGCCGGCCGGCGAACGGCAGAGGAACGCTACGCCTGGCCGAAACTGACAGCCCGCTACCTGCAGCTGTTCCGGGAGCTCTGACCGTACCGGGCTAGGGCCTGTCCGGCGGATCATGCCGGCGGCGCGGGGTCTGGTGCGTGCATCTGCGGCGTTGTCGTCACTCGCCGACGCTCCGCGTCGACTCCCTCCTCCGCCTTGCAGCTGCACGCACCAGACCCC
>NZ_JBEZKG010000034.1:0-79785 GCF_040651535.1 Streptomyces sp. NPDC048420 | reverse complement strand
CGTCACTCGGCTCTTCGGCCTGCACAGCCTCAGACCACGGCACGAAAACGGTCCACCGACTCCGTCGGCGGACTGTCACGAAACTTTGAGGTTAGGGAGGTGAAGACGAGGCCGCTGTCCCTCCAGGCTGACCCAGCCGTTTCGCGTTTCCCGTTCAGCTGTTCCCTGTGCTTCTTGAGGGAGTGGAGGCATTCGGCAGGAAGGGCGATGTAGCGTTCAGATGCCCGGGTCTTGGTGGGCAGACGAGTGAGACCGCCGGATTCTTGTCTTCGGGATCTGAAACCAGGATTTCATTCAATTTGGACGGGATTGATGATCCTCTTGTATTCGCGGGGAGTCGGATCACTTGGTATAGAGGAGGGAGTGCCGTTGACAACCCGTTCAAATGAGACACCTAGTGGCTCGGCCGCGTTCAGTTCCGGATATACGTTTAGAGTCTGGCGATATGGAGTCGGCCACTCTCAGTTGCTGCTCAGGGCAGCTCCTGGCGGGGCGGATAGTGACTGTCTAGATCTACTCTTCGAGGGTGTGAGTGCCATGAAAATGGCCACCCGGTTTGAATCGATGGAAATCACTGTCGCCAGCGCGGGTGAAACTCGCGAGATTCTTTAAATCTCTGGGGTTTTTCGCGTTCGGCACTACTTGGCGCAGGCGCGAACTCGACATTTTCGGGTCCCTGAGAGAGGGCGCGGGGGTCCCGCCGGAACTGTCGGGGGCAGGATCAGATGGGGTCCTGCAACGGCGACGTTGGGAAGGTCGTCTGGGAAATGAAGTGAATCCAGACGGTGGCTGGGAAGGCAAGGTGGGGGCCTTCGGTGATCTTTGAGTCGCGGACGTGGATGGCGGTGAGCGTGGCGGCTATCTCGACGCAGTTCGAACTGTCGCCGCTGTAAGTGGACTTCTGCCAGTGGAGGGTCTGCACGGCACGGACCTTTCACGTGTCCTGGATGAGGCGGTGGATGAAGTCCCGTGACTCGGTGATGCCGAGGGCGCAGGTCTCCATGTGATCAAGTACGGCACGGTACTTGCTCAACCATGCCTCTGTGTCGAGGAAGCCGCAGCCCCCGTGGTGTGTGTCCAGCTGAACTGTGTCGAGCTGTGGGACGGCGCCCTCCACGTAGTCGAAGGACTGGCCTGTGCTCGGGAAGAACTCCGTGCCGAAGGGGATTACTCGGACTGTGACATGAGCCAGTTCGCTCATGTCCAGCAGGTGCTTGAGCTGGCCGAGCACGACACCGGATCCGCCGAAGCCCATGCGTAGGGCCGTCTCGTGGATGAATGCCGAGTACAGGGGTGGATCTTCCCGGTGCAGGATGCCCTGCCGCTTCATGCGGTGTGTGAGGCGGTGTTCGATCTCGTACTGCCGCATGGGCGGTACGACTGCCCGGAAGAGGGATCGGGCATGGTCTGTGGTTTGCAGCAGTGCGGGGATGTGAATCACGAGGGCCACCCGCAGCCCCGATGCGTGGTGCTCCAGTTCGGCCAGGTCGACCAGCGCTGCCGGTAGGTGATCGCGGTACGTCTCCCACCAGTCGAGGGTCCGCCTCCCCGTCATGTCGGCCAGGGCGTCGATCAGAGCCTCGTCGGAGCACGCGTAGGTCGACGCCATGGCGCGGACTCGGTCGGCGCTGAGAGCGCTGCGGCCGGTCTCGATCATGCTGATGCGCCCTTGGTTGACGCCGAACAGGGAGGCGGCGCCGGTCGTGGTGAAGCCCGCCTGCTCGCGGAGTTTGCGCAGTTCGGCCCCGAGTCGGCGCTGGCGGAGCGTGGGGTTGCTGGTGGGCGGCAAAGCGCCTCCTCTCGGGCGGCGACGCGGTGGTCGTGTAACCCACACGAAGTAATCGCGGGCACATCTCCTGGATTCGGAAGATGTATCTCCCGTGAGCCTCTAGTGTGCTTCTTGTCGCCCAACTCCCCCCGCCCATAAGCCGGAAGCGCACCCATCCAGGCACAGCCACCGCACGGCGAGCTGGTTGAGCAGATCCTCGAATCTCCCCTTCTCTCCTGCCGGAGGTATCCGATGGTCACCGTAGCCCTGCCCGACACCTGGGCGTACGCCCTTCGCCTGCCGTATGACCCGAGAGCCGCACGTGTCGCACGTACGACCGTGCGGGCTGCCCTGAAAGGCCACGGCATGGTCGAAGTACTCGACGCCGTGGAGCTGTTGACGTCGGAACTCGTCACCAACGCCTACCTCTACGCCAAGGGCCCCGCCTCACTGAGGCTGACGGCCCTGGGGGAGGGGCGGCTGCGGGTCGGGGTCTGGGACAGTCACCCCTGCATCCCCGCACCCTTCGCCCGGCCTCCCGGCGATCGTGTTCCGCCCGCTCCGGCGGGGGACGCCGGAGGGCGCGGACTGTTCCTCGTCCAGGAGCTTGCCGACTCGTATGGCGGCTGGTCGCTCAAGGACGGGGTTCTCGACCGGGGAGCCGGGAAGCTGTTGTGGTTTGAGGTTGGTGGGAAGCGCTGAGCGGCAGCGTGATCGTCCGCCCAGCCGCGGCTGTCGTACGAGCCCGGCATACTGCTGCTGTGGCCGACTACGCAGACGCAAGCAGAAGCGCGCCTTCCCGCTGGGGTTACGGGACGGAGCGGCTGCCGACCACGCTCGACGAGCTGGAGGGACCCACGAGCGGAGCCGTCGAGCTTCCCCTGGAGCTGGCTTGGTCCGGGCTGCGAGTCTTCGACCTCGGTGACGTGAAGCTGCTGCTGGGCCTGTACCGAATCGTCCTCAACAACGGATCGACGGACGACTTCGTGCGCTACCTCGATCACGGGCATCTCGTCCGTCACTGGCCGATCCTGCGCAAGATGCTGGGGCGTGGCGTGCGCGACACGTGGGAGGAAGCTTTTCCCGAGCTCCGTCGCTCCGGCTCGGCATGAAGCTGGCCCCGCTGCATCGCCGACTTCTGGCGGACGCCCTGAATGCGGGCGAGGACTACGAGCTCGCCCTCGCCGGTGGGTATGCCGTACAGGCTCACGGTCTGGTCGCTCGTCTCAGCCAGGATCTGGACTTCGCGACTCGGCACCCCGCGGCGATGACCGACATCGTCCCGCGCCTCGCGGATGGCCTGCGGGCGAGGGGGTGGGCGGTCGCAGTGGTCGATGTCAGGCCGCTCAAGGCGCGGCTCCTCGTAACGGATCCGGACAGCCGGGAGGCCTGCGAGGTCGACCTCCTCAAAGAGGCCTTGGCCCGTCAGCCTGTCGTCATGGATGTCGGCCCCGTGGTGGATCTCGAAGATCTGGTGGTCATGAAGGTGCGGGCCCTCGGCGATCGCGGTCTGCCAAGGGACGTGATCGACGTCCACGCCGCCTGCCGGTACTACTCCGTCATCGAGCTGGAGCAGCTGGGCGCACGGGACGAGGGGGAATTCGACCTCGCCGAACTACGCGACCGCCTCGAAAGCGTCGTATGGGTCGGCGACGAGGAGTTCGCGGCGTACGGACTCGGCCCCGACGACATCGCCGACCTGCGGCGATGGGCCCTGGAGTGGGAGTCCGACCTCGGGCTCAGGCTGGCCGAGGAGTACGACGACCCCGAAGACGATCCCGAAGACGGCCCCGAGGGCCCCGGCGACCGAACCGGTAGCCTGTGACCTGGACCGGCTCTCAGGCCCCGGTCCCCTGCAGCGGAGCTGTTCGTAACATAAAGGCCTCAGGACCTCTCATCCCGCCCCTCGCCGGGGTGAGAGCAAAGTTCCTTTCCGGTCACCCGGTGCCACAGGCAGGAAACGCGTCCTCCCTACCTTCGGGATCAGCCGCTCATAGCAGGACCTGAGCCCCGTCGCACCGTGGAGGCGTCATGACAGCCCCTAGTACAGCCCCCGCACCCCAGAACAGGGGCGGACGCTGGATCGAGCAGTGGGATCCCGAGAACGAGACCTTCTGGAAGGAGACGGGCGAGAAGATCGCCCGGCGGAACCTCTTCTTCTCCGTACTCTCCGAGCACATCGGCTTCTCGATCTGGACCCTGTGGTCCGTGCTGGTGCTCTTCATGGGCCCCGAGTACGGGCTGACCCCGGCCGACAAGTTCCTGCTGACGTCCACGGTGACGCTCGTAGGGGCCGTCGTCCGCGTGCCGTACACCTTCGCCGTCGCCATCTTCGGCGGGCGGAACTGGACGATCATCTCGGCCGGCCTGCTGCTCATCCCCACCATCGCCGCCTTCGCGGTGATGAAGCCGGGCACCTCCTTCTCCACCTTCCTGGTGGTCGGTCTGCTGGCCGGCATCGGCGGCGGCAACTTCGCCTCCTCGATGACCAACATCAACGCCTTCTTCCCGCTCAAGAAGAAGGGGTGGGCGCTCGGGCTCAACGCCGGTGGCGGAAACATCGGCGTCCCGGTCATCCAGCTGATCGCCCTCGCCATCATCGGCGCTAGCGGCGGCCCGCGCGTGCTGCTCGGCATCTACATCCCGCTGATCGTCATCGCCGCCACCCTCGCCGCGATCTACATGGACAACCTCTCGTCCGTGAAGAACGACACCGGCGCCGCCAAGGACGCCGCAAAGGACGCCCACACCTGGATTATGTCCTTCCTCTACATCGGGACGTTCGGGTCGTTCATCGGTTACGCCTTCGCCTTCGGCCAGGTCCTCCAGGTCCAGTTCGGTCGTACCCCGCTGCAGGCCGCGTACCTCACCTTCATCGGCCCGCTGCTCGGCTCGCTCATCCGCCCCCTCGGCGGCTGGCTCGCCGACAAGTACGGCGGCGCGAAGATCACCCTCTACAACTACGTCGGCATGGCCGTCGCCACCGGTGTCCTGGTCATCGCCAGCATGGAGAAGTCGCTCCCGCTGTTCGTCTCCGTCTTCGTGGTGCTCTTCGTCCTCAGCGGGCTCGGCAACGGCTCGACCTTCAAGATGATCCCCGGCATCTTCCAGAACAAGGCGCTCGCCAAGGGGCTCGAGGGCGAGGAGGCCGTGCTGTACGGCCGCCGGCTCTCCGGCGCCTCCATGGGCCTCATCGGCGCGGTCGGCGCGCTCGGCGGAGTCGGCATCAACATGGCCTTCCGCCAGTCCTTCCTCAGCAACGGCTCCGGCACCGGCGCCTTCATCACCTTCCTGGTCTACTACGCCCTCTGCTTCGGGGTCACCTGGGCCGTATACCTTCGCCGTACGGCCGCCAAGGGGGAGTCCACGACGGCCGCCGAGACGAAGCCGCAGCTCACCTACGCCGAGGTGTGACGTAACACTGGCGACATGAACCGGAACCGAGCCTGTCACGAGCCGTTGACAGGCTCGGTCGGCATGTAGGAACGACCGAGTACGACCATGTACTACGACTCGAGTGCGGGACGAGAGCCATGTACGAGCAACAGCAGCCAGCAGAGCAGCACGGCCCCCTCGCGGGGTTCACCGTGGGAGTCACGGCCGCGCGCCGGGCCGACGAACTCGGTGCGCTGCTCCAGCGCCGCGGGGCCGCCGTACTGCACGCGCCCGCCCTACGGATCGTGCCCCTCTCCGACGACAGCGAACTGCTGGCGGCGACGAAGGGCCTCATAGACCAGGCGCCGGACGTGGTCGTGGCCACCACGGCGATCGGGTTCCGGGGGTGGATCGAGGCCGCCGACGGGTGGGGGCTCGGCGAGCCGCTTCTCGACCGGCTGCGCGAGGTGGAGCTGCTGGCGCGTGGACCCAAGGTCAAGGGGGCCGTACGGGCCGCCGGGCTGACGGAGGAGTGGTCGCCGTCGTCCGAGTCCATGGCCGAGGTGCTCGACCGGCTGCTTGAGGAGGGCGTCGAGGGCCGCCGGGTCGCCATCCAGTTGCACGGGGAGCCGCTGCCCGGGTTCGTGGAGGCGCTCAGGGCCGGGGGCGCGGAGGTCGTGGGCGTGCCGGTGTACCGGTGGATGCCGCCGGAGGACCTCGGGCCGCTCGACCGGTTGCTGGACGCGACCGTCTCGCGCGGCCTGGACGCGCTGACCTTCACGAGCGCGCCCGCCGCCGCGTCCCTGCTGTCGCGGGCCGAGGACCGCAGTCTGCTGCCGGAGCTGCTCGCGGCCCTCAACCACGATGTGCTGCCGGCGTGTGTCGGGCCGGTGACCGCGCTGCCGCTGCAGGCGCAGGGCGTGGACACGGTCCAGCCCGAGCGCTTCCGGCTCGGGCCGCTCGTACAGCTGCTGTGCCAGGAGCTTCCCGGCCGGGCCCGCTCGTTGCCCATCGCCGGCCACCGGGTGGAGATCCGGGGGCACGCGGTGCTGGTCGACGGGGCGCTGCGGCCGGTGCCGCCCGCGGGGATGTCGTTGCTGCGGGCGCTGTCACGGCGGCCGGGCTGGGTGGTGTCCCGGGCGGAACTGCTGCGGGCGCTGCCGGGGGCGGGCCGTGACGAGCACGCCGTGGAGACGGCCATGGCCCGTCTCCGTACGGCCCTGGGGGCGCCGAAGCTGATCCAGACGGTGGTGAAGCGGGGGTACCGGCTGGCACTGGACCCGGCGGCGGACGCGAAGTACTCGGACGCCTGATTCCTTCGCCCCCGCAGCCCCTGCCCGTCCCGTCCTCCAGGGGCTGCCGCCCCTTCATGCCCCGCTCCCAGGGGCTCCGCCCCCGGACCCCCGCTCCTCAAACGCCGGCGGGGCTGATTTCGCCCGCGATCCAGCCCCACCCGTGATGTCTCCCTGTCAGGGACCGCTCGCCACGCCGGCATGGCCATGATGTGCACCCGCGTGCGTGTCCGTCCGCGCACCGCCCCGGTACGAGGGGTTCCGGCGGCGGGAGCGGGAAGGCACTGTGGGAGGAAGCCCCGGCACAGTCCCGAAGCACCTCACCGACGCCATCCGACCGGGGCACCCCTAGGCGGTGACAGGCACATGGCACTGGGTACGGCCACGGTCGCGTACGAGCTGCGGTTCGACGCCGGACGGATCTGTCTCGATCTCCTCGCGACCACCCACCCCGAGGAACGCCTCGACTCGACGAAGGTGCTGTGCGCCTGGATCGTCGGCTCGGGTCTGGTGCCGGACGGGACGGACCTGACGCACGCGGACCCCTCCTGGCTCGTCGCTTTCCGTGAACTGCGGGGATGGATCGGGCAGTTGGTACGCGACACCCCCGGGCCCGGCTACGAGCTCGCGCTCGCCCACGTCAACGACACCGCCCGCGCCGCGCCCCCGGCCCCGCGCGCGGTGCCCGGTGAAGGCGGTGCGCTGGTACGGGAGTTGGCCGGTCCGCCGGAGTGCGCGGCACTGCTCGGGGCCGTCGCCAGGGACGCCGTGGAACTGCTCACCGACCCCGTCGCGCGGGCGGCGATCAGAGAGTGCGAAGGGGACAACTGCCCCATCGTCTACCTCGATACGTCACGGGGGCGCAGGAGGCGCTGGTGCTCCAGTGAGGTCTGTGGGAACCGGGAAAGAGTGGCCCGGCATCGCCGCCGGGCGGCACTCGCACGCGTCTGACAGGTCGTTATGTCCCTTCTGTGGAGGGGGAGTCGACGTGATTTCGATTACATGTCGTTTACTCACTCAACCTTACGGGCCGTAGTCGCGATCTTGCCTGTGTGGCGGAAATGTAAAGATCGCGCGGCGGGAATGTGCGCGCATGTCCTGTCTCGTCACGTCACTCAGAAGAAAACTGTCTTCGCGCTTTGAACATCCAACTCCTCGCCTCCGTACCTCTCGTCGAGCGACCGACTGGGGGAACCCGGGACATCGGAGGTGGGCGTGCGCAAGGATTCCGTCGTGGCCAATGAACGTGGATCGAGGGCCCGACATCGCATGTCCCAGCCCTCGGAACCTGATGAGGAGCTGATGCGTGCCCTGTACAGAGAGCACGCCGGGCCTCTCCTTGCGTATGTCCTCCGGTTGGTTGCGGGTGACCGCCAGAGAGCCGAGGACGTGGTGCAGGAGACGCTCATCCGTGCCTGGAAGAACGCCGGACAGCTCAATCGAGCAACCGGATCGGTACGCCCCTGGCTGGTGACGGTCGCCCGGCGCATCGTCATCGACGGACACCGCAGCCGGCAGGCCCGGCCGCAGGAGGTCGACCCGTCACCGCTGGAGGTCATCCCCGCGGAGGACGAGATCGACAAGGCGCTGTGGTTGATGACGCTGTCGGACGCGCTCGACGACCTGACCCCGGCTCACCGGGAGGTGCTCGTCGAGACGTACTTCAAGGGGCGTACCGTCAATGAGGCGGCCGAGACACTGGGCATACCCAGCGGAACCGTCCGCTCGCGGGTGTTCTACGCCCTGCGGTCGATGAAGCTCGCACTGGAGGAGCGGGGGGTGACGGCGTGATGAGTGTTTACGGGGGTAACCAGGGGTTCGGTACAGGTGGTTCGGGTATGTCAGGCTCCATGATGGGAAATCCGGTGCCGAACGAGCATGAGACCGTCGGCGCCTACGCCCTCGGGATCCTCGACGACGCCGAGGCGACCGCCTTCGAGGCCCATCTCGCGACCTGTGAATGGTGCGCCCAGCAGCTCGACGAGCTCGCCGGAATGGAGCCGATGCTGGCCGCCCTCGCGGACCTGCCGGGCTCCGGCACCCCCGCGATCGGGGAGTCGCTCTCCGCCAAGCCCAGCCCACGCATCGTGAACAAGCTCGTGGACGAGGTCGCGGAGCGCCGTGCGCACAAGCGGCGCCGCAGCTTCTACATGGTCGCGGCAGCGGCCGCGTTGATCATCGGCGGCCCGTTCGTCGCGATGGCGGCGAGCGGCGGCGACTCGGACGGCGGCGGAGCCAAGCAGGGCCAGGTCCTGGCGGCCACTCCCAAGCAACTCTTCGAGTCCATGACCGACAAGGTGGCGGCGACCGACTCCTCCACCGGCGTCAGCGCGACCGTCGCCATGGCCCAGAAGGACTGGGGCACCTCGCTCGGTCTGGAGCTCAAGGGCGTCAAGGGACCACTCAAGTGCTCCCTGATCGCGGTGGGCACCAACGGCGAGCGCTGGACGGCCTCCACCTGGTCCGTCGGCAAGTGGGGCTACGGCATCCCGGACGGCAAGACCCCGGAGTCCAAGCAGCCTCTCTACATCGGCGGCGCGGTGGCACCCTCCCAGGGCGACATCGACCACTTCGAGGTCGTCACCTCCGACGGCAAGAAGCTCGTCCAGGTCGACGTGTAGCTTCCCGCCCGGGGTCCCCTTCGCGTACGGTTGACGGCTGCCCAGCACGTCAGAAGGGGGCCCGGTGGCCGCTCAGGCTCAACCAACTGCGGTCGGCTCGGTTCAGGACTCGGTTCGGGACCGTGAGATCAGCGTCGAACAGGAACATCTGGACCGGGTCTACCGGCGCCTCGAGGAGAAGATCCACGAGGCGGAGTTCCTGATGAACGACGCCGCCAAGCGTGGCCAGGTCGGCACGCCCGGCGCGCTCGCCGAGCGGGACGCCCAGGTCTTCCGGGCCGGCGTCCACCTCAACCGGCTGAACAACGAGTTCGAGGACTTCCTGTTCGGCCGGATCGACCTGCTTCTCGGCAAGGACGGCAAGAAGGGGCCCGACGGCGCCTACACCGCCGTGGAAGCCGCCGAAGGGGCCGTCCGCGAGGACAACACCGCCGACATCGCGGAGACCCTGCACATCGGCCGGATCGGGGTCCTGGACTCCGAGTACGCCCCGCTCGTCATCGACTGGCGGGCCCCGGCCGCCGCCCCCTTCTACAGGTCCACTCCGGTGGATCCCGGGCGTGTCGTACGACGTCGGGTCATCCGCTCCAAGGGCCGCAAGGTGCTCGGCGTCGAGGACGACCTCATGCGTCCCGAGCTCAGGGCCTTCCTCGACGGCCACCAGCTGCCCGTCATCGGCGACGGCGCCCTCATGGCCGCGCTCGGCCAGGCCCGCAGCCACACCATGCGGGACATCGTCGCCTCCATCCAGGCCGAACAGGACCTGGTCATCCGCGCCCCCGCCGCGTCCGTGACCTACGTCGAGGGCGGACCCGGCACCGGCAAGACCGCCGTCGCCCTGCACCGCGCGGCCTACCTCCTCTACCAGGACCGCCGCCGCTACTCGGGCGGCATCCTCATCGTGTCGCCGACGCCCCTGCTGGTCGCGTACACCGAGGGCGTACTGCCCTCCCTCGGTGAGGAGGGCCAGGTCGCGATCCGGGCGATCGGCTCCCTGGTCGACGGCGTCGAGGCCACCCTCTACGACTCTCCGGCGGTGGCCCGCGCCAAGGGCTCGTACCGGATGCTGAAGGTGCTGCGGAAGGCGGCGCGGGGGGCGCTGGAACAGGGGACTCACGGGGGAGACGGTTCCGGTCAGCTCGCCCTCTGTGAGGAGGAGACAACACCCGAGGCCACTCCCGCGGGACCCCCCACCCGTCTTCGCGTCGTCGCCTTCGGGCGGCGGCTCGAACTGGAGGCGGACGAGCTGGAGCGGGTCCGCCGCAACGCCCTCAGCGGCACCGCGCCCGTCAACCTGCTGCGGCCCCGGGCCCGCAAGCTGCTCCTGGACGCGCTGTGGGCGCGGTCCGGGGCGGGGGGTCGGCACACCGATCCGGAGCTGGCCGCCGAGCTGCGGTCGTCGTTCGACGAGGACATCACCTCGGAGGACAGCTTCATCGAGTTCCTCGACGCCTGGTGGCCCGAGCTGACCCCCAAGGCCGTCCTCGCCGCCATGGCCGACGAGCGGCGCCTGGGCCGTTGGGCCCGCCGCATCCTCAACCCCGGCGAGGTCCGCAGGGTCGCCCGCTCGCTCCGGCGCGACGGCCTCTCCGTGCACGACATCGCCATGCTCGACGAACTCCAGGCGATCCTCGGCGCCCCGGCCCGCCCGAAGAAGCGGCGCGACCTGGACCCGCTCGACCACCTCACCGGCCTGGAGGAGCTGATGCCGGTGCGCGAGGAGTCGCAGCGCGAGCGCGCCGAGCGGCTCGCCCAGGAGCGGGTCGAGTACGCCCACGTCATCGTCGACGAGGCCCAGGACCTCACGCCGATGCAGTGGCGCATGGTCGGCCGCCGCGGCCGGCACGCCACCTGGACCGTCGTCGGCGACCCCGCCCAGTCCTCCTGGTCCGACCCCGACGAGGCCGCCGAAGCCCGCGACGAGGCCCTCGGCAGCCGCCCCCGCCGCCGCTTCCAGCTCACGGTGAACTACCGCAACCCCTCCGAGATCGCCGACCTCGCGGCGAAGGTGCTGGCGCTGGCCATGCCGGGCGCCGAGTCCCCGCGAGCCGTACGGTCCACCGGTGTCGAGCCCCGCTTCACGGCCGTGGGCAGGTCCCTGGCGGAGGCCGTCCGCGCGGAGGCCGCACGCCTCCTCGAACTCGTCGACGGCACCGTCGGCGTCGTCGTCGCCATGCAGCGGCGCGAGGAGGCCGCACGCTGGCTCGCCGGGCTCGGTGACCGGGTGGTGGCGCTCGGCAGCCTGGAGGCCAAGGGCCTGGAGTACGACGCCACGGTCGTCGTGTCGCCCGCGGAGATCGCGGACGAGTCACCGGCCGGACTGCGGGTGCTGTACGTCGCCCTGACCCGGGCGACCCAGCAGCTGACCGTGGTCTCCGGTGACCGCGACCAACCGGACGCCCAGGGTGTCCCCGATCTCCTCAGGGACTGATCCCCATGAACTGTCGAGACGGGAATGGCCTTACGGGATCCGTTTGTTAGCCTTGACGTGGCACCGGCCCGATCCAAGCCCCCGGGCCCAACCTTCGTCCCTCAGAGGGACCACTTGCCGCGAGGCGAGCATGGCGGGTCGGTGCCACTTCTCCTCTCCTCGGCTCCTCAGGGAGCGTCCCCTGTGAACAAAACGTTCGTAATCCTGCCCGGCTAACGTCTACTCGTCGGTAGGTGCGACCATCGGACGGCATCCAGCGCACAGGTGAAAGCAGAGGAAGTCGGCCATGGCAACGGCGCCCAGCGTCTCCTACTCGATGACGGTCCGGCTGGAGGTGCCCGCGAGCGGAACCGCCGTATCGCAGCTCACCACCGCCGTGGAGTCCTCCGGAGGCTCGGTGACCGGCCTCGACGTCACCGCCTCCGGTCACGAAAAGCTGCGGATCGACGTCACGATCGCGGCCAGCTCGACCAAGCACGCGGACGAGATCGTCGAGGAGCTGCGTCAGATCGAGGGCGTCACGCTCGGCAAGGTGTCCGACCGTACGTTCCTGATGCACCTCGGCGGCAAGATCGAGATGGCGTCGAAGCACCCCATCCGCAACCGCGACGACCTCTCCATGATCTACACGCCGGGTGTGGCCCGCGTCTGCATGGCGATCGCCGAGAACCCCGAGGACGCCCGCCGCCTCACCATCAAGCGCAACACCGTTGCGGTCGTGACGGACGGCTCGGCCGTCCTGGGCCTCGGCAACATCGGCCCGATGGCCGCCATGCCGGTCATGGAGGGCAAGGCGGCCCTCTTCAAGCGGTTCGCCGACATCGACGCCTGGCCGCTGTGCCTGGACACCCAGGACACCGACGAGATCGTCGCGATCGTCAAGGCGATCGCGCCGGGCTTCGCGGGCATCAACCTCGAGGACATCTCGGCCCCGCGCTGCTTCGAGATCGAGGCCCGGTTGCGCGAGGCTCTCGACATCCCCGTCTTCCACGACGACCAGCACGGCACCGCGATCGTCTGCCTCGCCGCCCTGACGAACGCACTTCGCGTCACCGGCAAGGCAATTGAGAACATCCGGGTCGTCATGTCCGGCGCCGGCGCGGCCGGTACGGCCATCCTCAAGCTGCTGATCGCGGCCGGCGTGAAGAACGCCGTCGTCGCCGACATCCACGGCGTCGTGCACGCGGGCCGCGAGGACCTGCGTGACGCCGCCGCGGACTCGCCGCTGCGCTGGATCGCCGACAACACCAACCCCGAGGACCTGACGGGGACGTTGAAGGAGGCCGTGCGCGGCGCCGACGTCTTCATCGGAGTCTCGGCCCCGAACGTCCTGGACGGCGCCGACGTGGCCGCCATGGCCGAGGGTGCGATCGTGTTCGCGCTCGCGAATCCCGACCCCGAAGTGGACCCGGCGATCGCCCGTCAGACGGCGGCCGTCGTGGCCACGGGCCGCTCCGACTTCCCGAACCAGATCAACAACGTGCTGGTCTTCCCGGGTGTCTTCCGCGGTCTGCTGGACGCCCAGTCCCGCACGGTCAACACCGAGATGATGCTCGCGGCCGCGAAGGCCCTCGCGGACGTCGTCACCGAGGACGAGCTCAACCCGAACTACATCATCCCGAGCGTCTTCAACGACAAGGTCGCCGGCGCGGTGGCGGGTGCGGTGCGGGAGGCGGCGAAGGCCGCGGGGGCGACGGCGTAGGTCCCCGACCGGGTCTTCGGACCCCGCGTCTACAGTGGGCGTCGGATATTTGTTCGGATGTGAGGATCGCCACGGCGGTCCTCCGGCCCGGCGCGTCGCGGAACCGGGGGCTTCGCGCCACCCTCTAGGGTGGCGCCACGCCCAGGCCTCTGTTCGTGTGACCCCCTAGGGTGTTCATGCGAGTCCTACGGGTGCCGGATTGGCTTTCCCGCAGCAGGTAGGGGCAGGATGCGTCCCTGGGCGCGAGCGCATCGGCTTCGCTGTGCCTCGTGTGCGGCTCCGCCGCGAGGCACACCCCAACGGCAAGAAGAACACGGGAGTAACAACATGAACCGCAGTGAGCTGGTGGCCGCGCTGGCCGACCGCGCCGAGGTGACCCGCAAGGACGCCGACGCCGTTCTGGCCGCGTTCGCCGAGACCGTCGGCGAGATCGTCGCCAAGGGTGACGAGAAGGTCACCATCCCCGGCTTCCTGACCTTCGAGCGCACCCACCGTGCCGCTCGCACCGCGCGCAACCCGCAGACCGGCGACCCGATCCAGATCCCGGCCGGCTACAGCGTCAAGGTTTCGGCGGGCTCCAAGCTCAAGGAAGCCGCCAAGGGCAAGTAAGCGCTCCGCTTCGAGCGCCGGGTAACTGCGGGCCGTCCTTCGGCTGACGGGACCGCCGTGGCTGGTCGCGCAGTTCCCCGCGCCCCTTGGGGGCGCTCAGCACAACGCCGATGGGGCGGTCACCCGAGTCCGGGTGACCGCCCCATCGGCGTTCCTGCGACCGCTGCAGCCAGCCGAGTGCCTTGCCCCTCAGTTCCACCTTCGCGCCCGGTTCCACGGACATGGCGACGGGGCGGCCATCCGGTGTGGTGGCCGCCCCGTCGGCGTGTTCAGGAGGTGGTTCAGCCGAGTGCCTTGCCCGGCAACTCCACCTTCGCGCCCAGCTCGACCAGCTTCTCCATGAAGTTCTCGTAGCCGCGGTTGATGAGGTCGATGCCGTGGACCCTCGAAGTCCCCTGCGCGGCCAGTGCCGCGATGAGGTACGAGAAGCCGCCGCGGAGGTCGGGGATGACCAGGTCGGCACCCTGGAGCCTGGTGGGGCCGGAGACGACCGCCGAGTGCAGGAAGTTGCGCTGGCCGAAGCGGCAGTCCGAGCCGCCCAGGCACTCGCGGTACAGCTGGATGTGCGCACCCATCTGGTTCAGCGCGGAGGTGAAGCCGAGGCGGGACTCGTAGACCGTCTCGTGGATGATCGACAGGCCGGTCGCCTGCGTGAGGGCGACCACCAGCGGCTGCTGCCAGTCCGTCTGGAAGCCCGGGTGCACGTCCGTTTCGAGCGCGATGGACTTCAACTGCCCACCGGGGTGCCAGAAGCGGATGCCCTCGTCGTCGATCTCGAAGGCACCGCCCACCTTCCGGTAGGTGTTCAGGAACGTCATCATCGAGCGCTGCTGGGCCCCGCGGACGTAGATGTTGCCCTCGGTCGCCAGCGCGGCGGACGCCCAGGAGGCGGCCTCCAGGCGGTCCGGCAGCGCGCGGTGGTTGTAGCCGCCGAGCCGGTCCACACCCGTGACGCGGATCGTCCGGTCGGTGTCCATCGCGATGATGGCGCCCATCTTCTGCAGGACGCAGATCAGGTCCTCGATCTCCGGCTCGACGGCCGCGTTCGAGAGTTCCGTGACGCCCTCCGCGAGGACCGCCGTCAGCAGCACCTGCTCGGTCGCCCCCACCGACGGGTACGGCAGCCGGATCTTCGTACCGCGAAGGCGCCGCGGTGCCTCCAGGAACTGCCCGTCCGCGCGCTTCTCGATCGTCGCGCCGAACTGCCGCAGCACCTCGAAGTGGAAGTCGATGGGCCGGCCACCGATGTCGCAGCCGCCGAGGCCGGGGATGAACGCGTGCCCGAGCCGGTGCAGCAGCGGGCCGCACAGCAGGATCGGGATCCGCGAGGAACCCGCGTGGGCATCGATGTCAGCGACGTTGGCGCTCTCGACGTGCGTCGGGTCCATCACCAGCTCGCCCGGTTCCTCACCCGGACGGACCGTCACCCCGTGCAGTTGCAGCAGTCCGCGTACGACCCGCACGTCACGGATGTCCGGAACGTTGCGCAGTCGACTCGGCTCGCTGCCCAGCAGGGCGGCGACCATGGCCTTCGGTACGAGGTTCTTCGCACCGCGGACACGGATCTCGCCCTCCAGCGGAGTTCCGCCGTGGACAAGCAGTACGTCGTCAGAGCCGTTGACGGTCATGTATCTCGCGTTCCGATGAGTCGGGCAGGGGCCAGAAGGGAAAGGGTAATCGCCGCCCACCCCCCTGCAGTAAGCCCAAGTACCGCCCAACCACGTCATAGCTCTGTCACAACACGAACTGCTAGGCGACGGGCACATGCGGTCACGGGCGCCTGGCGTGCGCGTAGGGCGCATCGTTGTGCTCTGAGCTGCAACCACTCCCGAAAGGGCATTGGCTCCCCACCGCGCGGGAAGATGCGGGATCATGTCTGGCATGACCGAGGTGTCCTCGCTCACAGGGCGGTTGCTCGTGGCAACGCCCGCCCTGGCGGACCCGAACTTCGACCGTGCGGTGGTGCTCCTTCTCGACCACGACGAGGAGGGCTCCCTCGGTGTCGTCCTCAACCGTCCCACCCCGGTGGACGTCGGCGACATCCTGGAGGGCTGGGCCGACCTCGCGGGCGAACCCGGTGTCGTCTTCCAGGGCGGCCCGGTCTCCCTGGACTCGGCGCTGGGCGTCGCCGTCATCCCCGGCGGCGGGGCCGTCGACGGGGCACCGCTGGGCTGGCGCAGAGTGCACGGCGCGATCGGACTGGTCGACCTGGAGGCCCCGCCGGAGCTGCTCGCCTCGGCCCTCGGCAGCCTGCGCATCTTCGCCGGGTACGCCGGCTGGGGCCCCGGCCAGCTGGAGGACGAGCTGGTGGACGGCGCCTGGTACGTCGTCGAGTCGGAACCCGGCGACGTCTCCTCCCCGTCCCCGGAGAGACTCTGGCGCGAGGTGCTGCGCCGCCAGCGCAACGAACTGGCGATGGTGGCCACGTACCCGGACGACCCTTCGCTCAACTGATCCATGTGAGCTTCAGTACTCTTGGGCTTATGAGCACTCTCGAGCCCGAGCGCGGGACTGGTACGGGGACCCTCGTCGAGCCCACGCCGCAGACTTCCCACGGCGACGGCGACCACGAGCGCTTCGCCCACTACGTCCAGAAGGACAAGATCATGGCGAGCGCCCTCGACGGGACCCCCGTCGTGGCGCTGTGCGGCAAGGTGTGGGTGCCCGGCCGCGATCCCAAGAAGTACCCCGTGTGTCCCATGTGCAAGGAGATCTACGAGTCCATGGGCTCGGGGGACGACGACAAGGGCGGCGACAAGTAGGACTGCCGCCCGGCTGAGCTTCACAGGGCCCCTGGGGGCGCGTCGCGACGCGCCCCCAGGGGCCTTCTGCGTGCCCTTCGCGTGTCACGAATTGGTCGAGACCTCTTGTGGGCGTGTTCATGCAACCCATAACCTCCGTTGCGTTGAGCGAAATCGTCATTGCATATACTGCAACGCGCGCCCGGAGGATCACTCCATGAAGCTCTCCCCCCGCCTTCCCGCCCTGCTCCTGACGGCCCTGGTCGTCGCGGCCTGCGCGCCCCAGACCTCCACCAACTCCTCCCCCGGCAAGGACGGCAAGACCGGCACCCTGCGCGTCTGGCTCTTCCAGGAGGTCGGCAACAAGCCGAAGGAGAAGGTCGTCGACTCCGTCGTCACCGCCTTCGAGAAGGCCCACAAGGGCACCAAGGTCGACGTCGAGTACATCCCGGTCGAGACCCGCGCCCAGCGCGTCAAGGCCGCCTTCAACGACCCCTCCTCCGCGCCCGACGTGATGGAGTACGGCAACACCGACACCGCCGGCTATGTGAAGGACGGCGGACTCCTCGACGTCACCAAGGAGTTCGGCGACTGGAGCGAGTCCAAGGACACCGACCCCACGGCGAAGACCTCGGTCACCGTGGACGGGAAGGTGTACGGCTCGCCCTTCTACGTCGGCGTCCGCGCCCTGTACTACCGCACCGACGTCTTCAAGGAACTCGGCCTCCAGGTACCGAGGACGATGGCCGAGTTGGCCACCACGGCCCGCAAGATCCGCGCCGCGAAGCCCGAGTTGTACGGCCTCGTCGTCGGCGGCGCCTACACGTACGGCGCGATGCCCTTCATCTGGGCCAACGGCGGTGAACTCGCCACCGGCAAGGGCGGGTCGTACGTCTCCGCGATCTCCGGTGCCGCGGCCCAGAAGGGCATCAAGGAGTACACCTCGCTCTTCAGCGACGACAACTGCCCCGCCGCCAATTGCGCCGGCATGGGCGGCAACGACACGATCACCGCGTTCGCCGCGGGCAAGGCGGGGATGGCGATCGGGGGCGACTTCAGCCACACGGCGGTGGAGGCCGGCAAGGTCAGCGGCGAGTACGCGGTGGTGCCGTTGCCCGGGGTCTCCGCCGGGTCGATCGCTCCCGCGTTCGCGGGCGGCAACAACATCGGGGTGCTGAAGAGCACGGGTCACCGGACACTGGCCGTCTCCCTGATGGAGGCGCTCACGTCGAAGAAGACGCAGGCCTCCATGTTCGACGCGATGGGGTTCCTGCCGACGTTCGGGGACGTCCGTGACGAGGCCGCCGCGAAGGCGCCGTACGTGAAGCCGTTCGCGCAGACCCTGGCCGCGGGGACGAAGTTCGTGCCCGCGTCACCGGGGTGGTCGCAGATCGACTCCTCGCTGGTGCTGCCGACCATGTTCCAGGAGGTCATCAGCGGCAAGAAGAGCGTGTCGAGGGCTTCCTCGGAGGCCGCGAAGAAGATGGACGACGCGTTCGGATCCGTCGGGTGACCTCGGTGACCAACCGCACCACCCGGGCCCCCTGGCTCTATCTCGCCCCCGCACTCGTCGTCCTCGGTGGGCTGCTCCTCTACCCGATCTACCAGCTCGGGCTGATCTCGGTCTTCCACTACACCCAGGCCCAGGTCAGCGGCGGGGAACCGACCACCTTCGAAGGGCTCGGCAACTACTCCGCGCTGTTCTCCGATCCGGAGTTCTGGCAGGTGCTGCTGGCCACCGTGCTGTTCGCGGCTGCCTGCGTGGTGTCGACGCTGGCCGTCGGGTGCTCGCTGGCCGTGCTGCTCACGCGCGTGCGTGCCGTGCCGCGGCTGGCGCTGATGCTGGCCGCGCTCGGGGCGTGGGCGACTCCGGCGGTGACCGGCTCCACGGTCTGGCTCTTCCTCTTCGACCCCGACTTCGGCCCGGTGAACCGGCTGTTGGGGCTCGGCGAGCACTCGTGGACGTACGGCCGACTCAGCGCGTTCTTCCTCGTCCTGCTCGAAGTCGTCTGGTGCTCCTTCCCGTTCGTGATGGTCACCGTGTACGCCGGGATCCGCGCCGTGCCCGCCGAGGTGCTGGAGGCCGCCTCCCTGGACGGGGCCTCGCAGTGGCGGATCTGGCGGTCGGTGCTCGCGCCGATGCTGCGGCCGATCCTGACCGTCGTCACCATCCAGTCGGTCATCTGGGACTTCAAGGTGTTCACCCAGATCTACGTCATGACCAACGGGGGAGGGATCGCGGGCCAGAACCTCGTCCTGAACGTCTACGCCTACCAGCAGGCGTTCGCCTCCTCGCAGTACAGCCTGGGCTCGGCGATCGGAGTCGTGATGCTGCTGATCCTGCTCGCCGTGACGCTGGTGTACCTGCGACTGCTGCGCCGGCAGGGGGCGGCACTGTGAATCTTCCCCGGCAGAATCTTGCCCGGCTGAATCTTCCCCGGCTGAATCGTCCACGGCGCCCCTGCCGGCTGGCCGCGGAGGCCTCGGCCTTGCTCATCGCCCTGGTCGTCGCCTTCCCCCTGTACTGGATGGTGCTCAGCGCCTTCAAGCCGGCCGGGGAGATCGAGTCGACCGAGCCCAGGCCCTGGACGCTCGCGCCCTCGCTGGATTCCTTCCGGCGGGTGTTCGGGCAGCAGGATTTCGGTCGGTATTTCGTCAACAGCCTTGTCGTGGCGTGCAGTGTCGTGATCGTCTCGGCGTTGATCGCGTTTCTCGCGGCGACGGCGGTGACGCGATTCCGCTTCCGCTTCCGGACCACCTTGCTGATCATGTTTCTGGTGGCCCAGATGGTGCCCGTGGAGGCCCTCACCATCCCCTTGTTCTTCCAGATGCGGGACTTCGGTCTGCTGAACACGCTGGGCTCGCTGATCCTGCCCCATATCGCCTTCTCGCTGCCCTTCGCGATCTGGATGCTGCGGGGGTTCGTGAAGGCCGTACCGGAGGCTCTGGAGGAGGCCGCGTACATCGACGGGGCGAGCCGCGCGCGATTCCTGTGGCAGATTCTGTTCCCGCTCGTCCTGCCCGGCCTGGTGGCCACGAGCGTGTTCTCCTTCATCTCCTCCTGGAACGATTTCCTCTTCGCCAAGTCGTTCATCATCAGCGATACTTCGCAGTCGACGCTGCCGATGGCCCTGCTGGTCTTCTACAAGCCGGACGAGCCGGACTGGGGCGGCGTCATGGCCGCGTCGACGGTGATGACGATTCCGGTACTGGTGTTCTTCGTACTCGTACAGCGACGCCTGGTCTCGGGGCTGGGCGGAGCGGTCAAGGACTGACGTGACTTCATTGGCAGAACTGATTCCGGCGCCCCGCCGTGTTGTCGCCGGTTCCGGCGAGGTGCGGCTGACGGCCTACTCACGGCTCTACGCCGGCACCGGCACCGAGGGCGTCGGCCGCTGGCTGCGCGGTGTCCTGTGGCAGGCCACCGGACTGCCGCTGCACGAGGGCCGCGAACCCGACGACACCGAGGGCGACGGCATCGGTCTCCGACTCGCCTCGGGACTCGGCCCGGAGGAGTACCGCCTCGTCAGCGACGAGACCGGTGTCCTCATCGAGGGCGGCAGCGCGGCGGGCGTCTTCTGGGGCGCCCAGACGCTGCGGCAACTCCTCGGCCCCGACGCCTATCGCAAGGCCCCCCTCGACCGCGACCGCTCCTGGAGCGTGCCGCACCTCACGGTTGAGGACGCCCCGCGATTCCGCTGGCGCGGTCTCATGCTCGACGTCTCCCGGCACTTCATGCCCAAGGACGGCGTCCTGCGCTACCTCGATCTGATGGCGGCGCACAAACTCAACGTGTTCCACTTCCACTTGACGGACGACCAGGGCTGGCGGGTCGAGATCAAGAGGTACTCCCGGCTCACCGAGGTGGGCTCATGGCGGGCGCGTAGCAAATTCGGCCACTGGGCCTCCCCGTTGTGGGAGGAGAAGCCGCACGGCGGTTTCTACACCCAGGACGACATCCGGGAGATCGTGGCCTACGCGGCCGAGCGGCATATCACCGTCGTCCCCGAAATCGACGTACCCGGACACTCGCAGGCCGCCATCTCCGCGTACCCGGAACTCGGCAACACCGACGTCATCGACACGACCTCCCTGTCGGTCTGGGACAACTGGGGCATCTCCCTGAACGTACTCGCCCCCACTGACAACACCCTTCGCTTCTACGAGGGCGTGTTCGAGGAACTGCTGGAGCTGTTCCCCTCCGAGTTCATTCACATCGGCGGCGACGAATGCGCCAAGGAGCAGTGGCGGGAGTCGCCTTCGGTCCAGGCCCGGATCGAGGAACTCGGTCTCGCGGACGAGGACGAGCTGCAGTCCTGGTTCATCGGCCACTTCGACAAGTGGCTGACCGCGCGCGGGCGCAGGCTCATCGGCTGGGACGAGATCCTGGAGGGCGGCCTCGCCGAAGGGGCGGCCGTGTCCTCGTGGCGCGGTTACGAGGGCGGGATCGCCGCCGCACGCTCCGGCCACGACGTCGTGATGTGCCCCGAGCAGTATGTGTACCTGGACCACCGTCAGGACGCCGGTGCGGACGAGCCGGTGCCGATCGGCTACGTCCGCACCCTGGAGGACGTGTTTCGCTTCGAACCCGTTCCACCGCAGCTGACTTCGGCCGAGGCAGCGCACGTGCTCGGCACGCAGGCGAACCTGTGGACCGAGGCGATGGAGGATCACGCGCGCGTGGACTACCAGGCGTTCCCGCGGCTCACGGCCTTCGCCGAGGTGGCCTGGAGCGCTCTGCCCGCCCCGGCCGAACGGGACTTCGCGGACTTCGAGCGGCGGATGGCCGCCCACTACGAGCTGCTCGACGCCCTGGGCGTCGGCTACCGGCCGCCGACGGGACCGTTGCCGTGGCAGAAGCGGCCCGGGGTGCTCGGTCGCCCGATCGAGGGGACGCCTCCGAACAGGTAAGGGGAAAAGGGGCCTCAAGGGTCACCGAAGAGTGTCAATCGGTATCTGTCGGTGATGCCGTACGAAAACGGACCATCTCCCTGATGGGGCGGGCGAAAGCCGCCGAACGCCTCCTAGTGGACCCCTGTCTTCGGGTGTCCCGAAGATGTGCCAGAGTTGCCACGTCCGCCCTGTCAGCACGTACCGTACGGCAGCAACAGGCAGGACCAGCAGGACCAGGTGGGGCAGCGGGAAGGGGCACCGGGTTGACCACGCACGCACCGCAGGCGCAGGCCGTCACGCTGCCCACGACTCTGGACGAGGCCGTGGCGGCCCTCACGGCCATGCCCGCGGCCGTGCCCGTCGCGGGCGGCACCGACCTGATGGCCGCCGTCAACTCCGGGCAGCTCAGGCCCGCCGCCCTCGTCGGTCTCGGCAAGATCAGCGAGATCCGCGGCTGGCAGTACCAGGACGGACACGCCCTGCTCGGCGCGGGACTCACGCACGCGCGTATGGGCCGCCCCGACTTCGCCGCCCTCATCCCGGCGCTCGCCGCCGCCGCGCGCGCCGCCGGTCCGCCGCAGATCCGCAACGCGGGCACCCTGGGCGGCAACATCGCCTCGGCGGCCCCCACGGGTGACGCGCTGCCCGTCCTCGCCGCCCTCGAAGCCACGCTGATCATCGCGGGCCCCGACGGAGCCCGCCGGGAGATGCCGGTCTCGCACCTGCTGGCCGGCATGGAGATGCTGCGTGCGGGAGAGCTGATCGGCTTCGTGCGGGTGCCGCTGCTGCACGCGCCGCAGGTCTTCCTCAAGGTCACCGGCCGCACCGGCCCGGGCCGCGCGATGGCCTCCGTCGCGCTGGTCCTCGACCCGGCCCGGCGCGGGGTCAGGTGCGCCGTCGGTGCCATAGCACCGATGCCGCTGCGGCCCCTGGACGCCGAGCAGTGGGTCGCCCGGCTCATCGACTGGGACAACAGCCGCGCGATCGTCCCGGAGGCCCTGGAGGCCTTCGGCGAGTACGTCGCCGCGGCCTGCATCCCTGATCCGGCGCCGGCCCCGGACGGCTCCGTACCGCAGCATCCGCCCGCTGTACTGCACCTGCGGCGCACCGTCGCCGCGCTGGCCCGACGAGCTCTGGGGAGGGCACTTTCGTGACCGACGACCAGCACGGCGAGGGCACGCCCCGGGCCGCGGGCCGCTGGGACCCGCTGCCTCAGGGCGACTACGACGACGGCGCGACGGCCTTCGTGAAGCTCCCCGAAGGGGGCATCGACGCCCTCCTGGCCTCCGCCGACAGCCCGCTCGCCGCGCGCGGTCAGGGCTATGTGCCGCCGCAGATAACGGCCGCATCCGGCGACGGAACCGATCCGGCGGGCACGGGCGCGTGGGGCGCACCGGCCGAGGGCTCCGGCTGGCCCGACCCGAATCCGGTGCCGCCGGGGCAGACCGGGCAGTTCACGTACGACCCCGCAGCGACCCAGCAGTGGACCGTCCAGGACACCGCGGACACCGCGCCCGCGCCGGGCCACGATGTCACCGGGCAGTGGTCGATCCCCGTCGCCGGCGGCGACCTCCCGGACGAATCGGGCGAGTTCACCACGTCGTCCCTGGTCGAGCAGTGGGGCGGCACCCCGCCGGCGACCCTCCCGGGCGGAGCGGCCGCGCCCTGGGCGACACAGCCGGCGCAGCCGTGGGGGGACCAGACCCAGGGCGGTGCCGGAGCGGGACCCGAGCACGGCGAACCGGCCGGGGAACGGCACGCGCACGTGCCGCACGGCGACGGTGCCTTCGGCGACGCACACGAGGCTGTTTTCGGCGACGGGCGCGGTGGGGCGTTCGGTGACCGTCATGACGGTCGGGCCGACGACGGCCACGCGCACGTGCCCGCCGGTGACGGAGCGGACGGCGCGGCCGACGACGGACACGGCGGACCAGCCGGTGACCCGCACGCCGTGACGGACGGCGACGCGCACCCGCACGCCGAGCCCGGCGAGCCGGCCCACGACTCCGCCGAGCCCTACACGGACGCCGCCTCCGCAGCCGCCTCACAGCCCACTCCCGGCACCGACGAGGCGCCGGTGGCCCCGGAGGCCTCCGACGGCCCCCGAGAGGCCGTAGAAGCCGCTGACGGCCCCGCCGAGCCCGGCGCCGAGCACGCCCCGGCCGACGGCGAGGACGAACCGGGGCCGGAGGCCGCCGAAGGGCACACGGGCGACGCCGACGAGAACCCCGACGACCAGGCCCCCGCGCACCCCGGCGAGGAACACCCCCTCGCCTCCTACGTCCTGCGCGTCAACGGCGTCGACCGCCCCGTCACCGACGCCTGGATCGGCGAGTCGCTGCTCTACGTGCTGCGTGAGCGGCTCGGGCTCGCCGGAGCCAAGGACGGCTGCTCGCAGGGCGAGTGCGGGGCGTGCAACGTCCAGGTCGACGGGCGGCTCGTCGCCTCCTGCCTGGTGCCCGCCGTGACCGCCGCGGGCAGCGAGGTCCGTACCGTCGAGGGCCTTGCCGAGGACGGCCGGCCCTCGGACGTGCAGCGGGCACTCGCCCGGTGCGGCGCCGTGCAGTGCGGCTTCTGCGTGCCCGGCATGGCGATGACCGTGCACGACCTGCTGGAGGGCAACCCCGCGCCCACCGAGCTGGAGACCCGCCAGGCGCTGTGCGGCAACCTCTGCCGCTGCTCCGGCTACCGGGGCGTCGTGGACGCCGTCAAGGAGGTCGTCGCCGAGCGCGAGGCCCACGCGGCGGGCGACGCTGAGTCGGACGCCGACGAACCACGTATTCCGCATCAGGCGGGCCCCGGAGCCGGCGGCGTCAACCCGTCGGCGTTCGAGGCTCACGGGTCCCCCGGCGCCCATGAGCAGGCGTACCGACAGGGACAGGACGGAGGCCAGGCGTGAGCAACGAAGCCGCCACCGCGACCACCGCCGCGGAGGCAGCACCCGCCCCCGAGCCGATTCCGCACGGCCTCGGCGTCTCCCTGCCGCCCGCCGACGCGCGCGCGAAGACCGAGGGCACCTTCCCCTACGCGGCCGACCTGTGGGCCGAGGGCCTGCTGTGGGCCGCCGTCCTGCGCTCGCCCCACGCGCACGCGCGCATCGTGTCCATCGACACCTCCCACGCGCGTGAGATGCCCGGCGTCCGCGCGGTCGTCACCCACGAGGACGTTCCCGGCAGCCCGGTGCACGGCCGTGGCAGGGCCGACCGTCCGGTCTTCGCCTCCGAGGTCGTACGCCATCACGGCGAGCCCATCGCCGCCGTCGCCGCCGACCACCCCGACACCGCGCGCATGGCCGCGGCCGCCGTCATCGTCGAGTACGAGGTGCTCGACCCGGTCACCGACCCCGAGCAGTCCTTCGAGGCGGAGCCCCTGCACCCCGACGGCAACCTGGTGCGGCACATCCCGCTGCACCACGGCGACCCGGACGCGGTGGGCGAGATCATCGTCGAGGGCCAGTACCGCATCGGCCGCCAGGACCCCGCTCCCATCGGCGCCGAGGCCGGTCTCGCCGTGCCCCGCCCCGACGGCGGCGTCGAGCTCTACCTGGCCTCCACCGACCCGCACACCGACCGCGACACCGCCGCCGCCTGCTACGGCCTGGAGCCCGAGCGCGTCAAGGTCGTCGTCACCGGCGTCCCCGGGGCCACCGCCGACCGCGAGGACCAGGGCTTCCAGCTCCCGCTCGGCCTTCTGGCGCTCAAGACGGGCTGCCCGGTGAAACTGACGGCCACGCGCGAGGAGTCCTTCCTGGGCCATGTGCACCGTCATCCCACGCTCCTGAGATACCGCCACCACGCCGACGCCGAGGGCAAGCTGGTCAAGGTCGAGGCGCAGATCCTGCTCGACGGGGGCGCCTACGCCGACACCTCCGCGGAGGCCCTGGCGGCCGCCGTGGGCTTCGCCTGCGGGCCGTACGTCGTCCCGAACGCCTTCATCGAGGGCTGGGCCGTCCGCACCAACAACCCCCCGTCCGGCCATGTCCGCGGCGAGGGCGCGATGCAGGTCTGCGCCGCCTACGAGGCGCAGATGGACAAGCTGGCCAAGAAGCTGGGCATCGACCCGGCGGAGCTGCGGCTGCGCAACGTACTGGCCACGGGGGACGTTCTCCCGACGGGCCAGACGGTGACCTGCCCGGCGCCGGTGGCCGAACTGCTGCAGGCCGTACGCGACTTCCCCCTGCCGGCGCTCCCCAAGGACACCCCTGAGGACGAGTGGCTGCTGCCCGGCGGTCCCGAGGGCGCGGGCGAACCGGGCGCGATCCGCCGGGGCGTCGGCTACGGCCTCGGCATGGTGCACATGCTCGGCGCGGAGGGCGCGGACGAGGTCTCCACGGCGACCGTGCGCGTCCAGGACGGCGTCGCCACGGTGCTCTGCGCGGCCGTCGAGACCGGCCAGGGCTTCACCACGCTGGCCCGTCAGATCGTCCAGGAGACCCTCGGCATCGACGAGGTGCACGTCGCTCCCGTCGACACGGACCAGCCTCCCGCGGGCGCGGGCGCGCGTGGCCGTCACACCTGGGTGTCGGGCGGTGCGGTGGAACGCGCGGCCAAGATGGTCCGCACGCAACTCCTCCAGCCCCTGGCGCACAAGTTCGGCATGTCCACCGAGCTGCTCCAGATCACCGACGGCAAGATCACCTCGTACGACGGCGTCCTGTCGACGACCGTCACCGAGGCCATGGACGGCAAGGAGCTCTGGGCGACCGCCCAGTGCCGCCCGCACCCGACGGAGCCGTTGAACGAGGCCGGGCAGGGTGACGCGTTCGTCGGCATGGCCTTCTGCGCGATCCGCGCGGTGGTCGACGTCGACATCGAGCTCGGCTCGGTCCGCGTGGTCGAGCTGGCGCTCGCCCAGGACGTCGGCCGGATCCTCAACCCGGCCCAGCTGGAGGCCCGTATCGAAGCGGGCGTCACCCAGGGCGTCGGGATAGCGCTGACGGAGAACCTGCGCACCGCGCGCGGGCTGATCCGCCACCCCGACCTCACCGGGTACGCCCTGCCGACGGCCCTGGACGCGCCGGACATCCGGATCGTCAAGCTCGTCGAGGAGCGGGACGTGGTCGCGCCGTTCGGTGCGAAGGCGGCCAGCGCGGTGCCGGTGGTCACCTCACCGGCGGCCGTCGCCTCCGCCGTACGGGCCGCCACGGGCCGCCCGGTGAACCGGCTGCCGATCCGCCCGCAGGCCGCGGTGGTGGTGGACCGATGAGTACGCCCGGGCAGGAGCCCCGCGAGTACGAACCCCCGCCCGGACTGGGCAAGTTGGCACTGTGGATCCTGCTGTTCGTGGTGGCGGCGATCGTCGTCGTGGTGGGCGGGGTCTACTTCGCGTGACCGGGGTCGTCCTCGTCACCGGCGTGATGGCGGCCGGGAAGTCGACGGTCGCGCAGGCGCTGGCGGAGCGGTTGCCGCGGGCGGCCCATGTCCGCGGTGACGTCTTCCGGCGGATGATCGTGTCGGGGCGCGCGGAGTACGTACCCGGGGCCTCGGCGGACGCCTTCGCTCAACTGCGCCTGCGCCACCGGCTGTCGGCGGCGACCGCGGACGCGTACGCGGAGGCCGGCTTCACGGCCGTCGTACAGGACGTCGTGCTGGGCGAGGACCTGACGGCGTACGTCGCGATGGTCCGGACCCGGCCCCTGTACGTCGTGGTCCTGGCGCCGGACGCGGAGACGGTCGCAGCCCGGGAGGCGGGCCGGGCGAAGACGGGCTACGGCGACGCGGCCTGGACGGTCGCGGCGCTGGACGAGGCGCTGCGGGAGTCGACTCCGCGGATCGGCCTGTGGCTGGACACCTCCCGACTGACGCCCGCACAGACGGTGGAGGCGATTCTCGCGGGGCGGGAACGCGCGAGGGTGCTCTGACGTCTCCTTGGTACGGGGGCGTTGTCAGTGGTGGCGCGTAGTGTTTCGAGCAGTGGGGGACGAGCGCAGACCCGGCGGATTCGCCGTGCCGTGCCCGGCCAGGGGACTGCGAACGAAGCACACGGGGGAGCCATGAGCACGACCGAAACCGCCGTCACGGCGATCAGACTGACCGAGGACGAACTGCACCCGTACATCACGCATGCCTTGACCCGCCGCTGGCTCAGCGGCCCCGGACTGCCCGCCGCCGGCGACCTGTTCACCTTCGAGGAGCTGCGCCGTGCGGGTCTGCGGACGGTGGCGGACTCCACGGCCGACCCGGGCGGACGCCTCAGCGAGGAGCTGCGCGACCAGCTGGTGATAGGCGGACTCACGGACCTGCGGGGCAGGGAGCGGGAGTCGGTGCTGCTCGACGGGGCCACCGGCGAGGTCTCCACGACGGCGTTCTTCCACGCCCGCCCCGACCTGATGGACCGCACCCCGCTGGCCCCCTCCCTCCCCACCCTGGTGCGCTTCGCGACGGCCACGGACGAACTGACCGAGGTACGCGGCCAGTTCGCCGCCTACGCCGGCCGCTTCGGCCCTACGGCGGTGGAGGAGGCGACCCGCCAGCTGCTGACGGTGTTCGAGGAGGGCACGGGAGGCGATGTGCCGACGTTCTGGAAGATCGCGGCCCTGATCCGCCCCCTGGCCCTGGTCGCGGGCCCTGGCACGGACTCCGGCCTGGCCCTGGACCTGCCGCCGCGCCTGCTGGACCACGAGTTCGGCCGCAACCGGGTCGCCCGCTTCGAGGACATCGACTTCCCGTCCACCCTCACCCATGCCCCGACCCGCCGTTTCCTGGCCGAGACGGGACTGCCGGAGGACGGCGTCCTCTTCCACACCGACCCCGACGCACCGCTTCCCACCCTCACGGAGCACCAGACCGACCGGCTGGTCGCACTCCCGCCCCGGGCCGACCACTTGATCGTCCTGGGCCACCTGATCGAGGACAACACCCTGGTGGTCGACGGCGCGACGGGCGCGGTCCTGAACTGGAGCGAGCGCGAGGCGACGCTCCACCCCTTGAACACGGACATCTCCACGCTGGCCTTCACCCTCTGGCTCCTGCACCGGGAACGCAAGATCGACGAGTCCCTCGCCCACGAGCTGACCAACACCCTGTACGTCCAGGTCGCCAAGACGATGGTCCGCGCCCTCTCCACCATCGACCCGACGGGCACGACGACGGACGCCGACTGGCACTACTGGACGGAGCTGTTCCAGGACGAGGCGGGCGGGGTGCTCTGACCGGCTGCGCGTCGCAGGGTCGCGGAGAGGTGGTGCTGCAGGGGTTGGCCGACCGCCGCGAGGTCGTGGACGAAGGTCAGAGCGTCCTCACCGGCCAGGGTGTAGCGGCGGCGGGTGGCGGTCACTTCCTTGGCGGTGGGGGTCAGCGCCACAGCGTGCGTGGAGAGATCGACCGCACCCTCTCCGGCCTGCCCGACCAGGATCTCGGTGATGCCGGTGGGCTGAGTGACCAGCGCCTCCACCCGGCCGTCCGGCTGCAACCGCCACCACCCGCTCTCCCGCGCGGCGGGCCGCAACGGCGCCCCGTCACCGTCGAGCAGCCAGGCCCGCGCCTCGTACCGCAGGAAGGGGCGACCGTCGTGGCTGAACGTGACTTCCTGCGCGTACGAGAACTCGTCGTCGAGCGTCGGATACCCACCTCGGCCCCGACCCCGCCACACCCCCAGAAACCCGAGCACCGGCTCGAGCAACGCGTGCGGAGCGGGCACCTGATCGGCCCCGAGGACGTCAGGAAAGGGAGTTCCCGCCACACTGTCGACCACGCCCGCACTCCTCACTCACGGCCACTACCGCCGCCAGCCTAGGACCCCGCACAGCGAAAGGGGCGGCACCTCGAACGAGATGCCGCCCCTGCACTCCACTACGGAGGCCGTGGCGGGAATCGAACCCGCGTAACTCGCTTTGCAGGTTTGTCCGGGCTGGTCAGCGCATGATCCGGGCTCGTTCAGCAGTGTTCAGACCCGTACGGATGCCTGGCCCAAAGGGGCACGGCGAACGGCTTTGAACGGCCGCGAACGGCTACGAACGAGACGGAAACTGAGACGGAGCGGGCGCGGATCGTGCCTGCTCAGGGGCGGAGTGCAGGGCCGGAAGACTCAGCCCTCGGGGCGCTCCGTCCGGACGCTCAGCATGGCAGGCTAGACCCTGACGGCGGGAGACGCGGACAGGGAGGGTGAGTGTCGCAGCAAGCAAGCCCGCGCGGGACTTTTCAGAAGATCGCGCGTCTACTCAAGGCGCAGATCGACGCGGACCCAGAGATGGCAGAAGTGCCATCGGTCGCGGCGGTCATGAATGATCACGGAGTCTCGCGAGGGGTGGTTCTCCGGGCGTTCGCGGTGCTTCAGCAGGAAGGCGCTGCGGAGCCAGTGCCGGGCGGACGCTGGCGTGTGGTCAGGGAAGGACAGCGAACCGACCGCCGACCCCTCGCGGAACGGCTCACTGACGTTTTCGAGGATGACGGCCTTGAGGTCGGGGCAACCTTCCCCAGCGCTTCCGCACTGTGCGAGAGGTTCGACGTCTCGCGTCCGACGGTGACCAAGGCGCTGGAGAAGCTGGAAGCCGCAGGGTGGCTGTCCGGAGGGGGGCAGGGCAAGGCACGGACCGTGCGGGCCCTGCCGAATCGAGAGGAGAGTTCCGCACTGTGACGGGACTGACGGAGTGGGCCTACCCGCTCGCCGAATCGCTGCTTGCCGACCCGTTGCCGCGTCGTTGGAAGCACTCGGTCGGAGTCGCTGAGCGCGCACGCACGCTGGCGCCGATCCTTGGCGCGGACGCGGAGCTGTTGGAGGCGGCTGCGGTCCTGCACGACATCGGTTACGCACCGGACCTCGCCAAGACGGGATTCCACCCGCTTGACGGGGCCCGCTACCTCCGGGATGTCGCGGACGCTGATGCGCGGGTCGTGCACCTCGTCGCCCACCACTCCTGTTCGTGGATGGAAGCGGACGCCCGGGGGCTGCGCGAGGAACTTGAGGGCGAGTTCCCGAGAGAGAGCGCTGAACTCAATGACGCTCTCTGCTACTGCGACATGAACACGACTCCGGACGGGACGCCCACGAATCCCGTGGACCGCGTCAACGAGATCGCTGGCCGCTACGGGCCAGACAGCCTGATCGGTACGTTCATCCGTCGCGCCGAACCGGAGATCCTCGCGAGTACCTCGCGTGTGCTCGAACGAGTCGCCGCCGCGAAGCGTCAGCCGATGTAGGGAACGGGGCGGGTCCGGTCCATGGCGTGCTCGATCCTGAGGCGCATGGTGGGGTGGACGTCCAACTTCGACAGGTCCGCTGGGTCGACCCAGCGGACCTGCGTTGTTTCGCTGCTCGTACGCACCTCGCCGCCGATCGGTCGCGCGCGGAAACAGATGCTGAATTGCTGCCGGACCTCGCCGTCGTCGTACTTCATCACGTGGCCGGGGTCGGTGTAGATCCCGGACATGTCGACGACTTCCGCCTTGATGCCGGTCTCTTCCCACACCTCCCGCACCACCGTGTCACTGATCGACTCGCCCACGTCGTGGCCGCCACCAGGTAGTGCCCACCGACCGTTGTCGGAGCGCTGGATCATCAGCACCTGGCCCGCGTCGTTCTGCACGAACGCGACGACGGAGGGAACGACCGAGTTGGCCGGCGGGGCGTCCGGGTCGTGCAAGTAGTCGATGCGTCCCATGCTCAAGCTCCCATGATGTCGAGTTCGGTTACTGGCCTGGCACCTTCCCAGGTCTGTTGAACGCTGTTGGCGAAGGTGTCGAACAGACTGCCTCCGGGGAGTCGCCGCAGGTGGAGGACGGGCGCCATGTAGGCACCGATGCCGTACACGTGGGTGTTGGCCAACATCTCGTCATCGGCGCGGTAAATCGAGTTGTAGAGCACTGTGTCGTGCAGGCGAAAGGCTATTTCGGGGTGGCTCGTGAACAGCGGACGATAGTTGACCAGCGCATTCCGAATCTTGCCGCCCATGATGCGGTGCCCTTCGTCGATCCCGCGTCGGATGACGGCTTCGCACTCCGGATCGCCCATGAGTACTCGGATGCGGACTCCGCTCTTGGCCTTCTCCTTCAAGGTCGAGAAGAAGAGAGGGTCCTCCGCCAGGTAGATACCGGCGTACACAAGAATGTCGATGCGCTCGGTGGCCCGCTCGCACATCTCGCGCCAGAGGCTTGACGGCACGACGTGCCGATGCGGGTAGACAGCCGTGATCTCGGCTTTGCTCAGGTCAGCCGCTGACTCCTGAGTCCGGGAGTCCTCCCACAGCGTCGTGACGTCGACCTTGAGCGCTGCGGCCGTCGCGTACTGGTGTCGCCGGTACGGAACCTTCCCCTTGGTGATCCACCGTTCGACGGTCTTCGGGTTCACGTCGATCTCTTCGGCCAGCGCCTGAATCGTCATGCCGCTCGCCAACAAGGCAGACCGCAAACGCTCGTTGGACATCTGCACCCCCGGTGGGACGTCTTGGGACCTCTTGAAGGTATCCGGACGTCCTTGAGGTGTCCACGTAGGGGGTGACCAAGTCCCCTGACCTGGGGCGATTCTGATTGTGCGCCAAGAAGTCCCGGCGCGAAGCACAAGACGTTCCGTCGAGGTACTTGACGGATCCCTATGCAGTACCTGTAAAACAGGTACTGCAACGTCCGGAGGAAAGCCCGCAGGGGTGAGTACGAAGGCAGCGTCTGTTCTTTGAGAACTCAACAGCGTGCTTGAGATTGGCGGGGCTCGACCCCGCCCCCGTGACGGCCGGGTGAGGTCCGTCGGCCCCGGTATCCAGCCGTGAGGGCGCGAGATCGGATCTCGCCCGGGGTACTTGGCCCGCCGCTTCTTGCGGCGTTGGCCTGCTTACCGAGCACGGCGGCACTCCCGGACAGGACAGCCCGCCGTGCTCGGTCTCCTATCCCGACGCAGTCAGGAGCAGTAGCCCATGACCGAGCGCATCATCCCCGTGGACGTCGTCGGCCCGATCGCCCTGGATCTGACGATGAGCACCGGCAGTATCCGCGTCGTCGTCGACCCGACGCTGAAGCAGGCGCGCATGGTGCTGACGACGGAGGCGACCTCCGGCCCGTCCGCCGACGCGATCCGCGACACCACCGTCAGCCTCACCGGGCAGAACCTCAGGGTCCGCGTCCCCGACATGGCCGGTGGGATCGGCGGGAGCACCACGATCCGCATGGGCAACAGCACCATGACGTTCTCCGGCGGCAACGGCGTGCAGATCGTGAACGGCAACCTCCACATCACCGGCCACGGCGGCGGCAAGGTGTTCATCAACGGCCGCGAGGTCACCGCCACCGGCCCGGCCGGGGACGCGGTCACCCCGATCACCGCCACGATCCACCTGCCCGCCAAGTCGGTTGCCGCGATCAGCACCAACAGCGCGAAAACCGTCGTCACCGGCACGCTGGCCCGGCTGGAGTACGACGGCACCTCCGGCATGCTGACCGCTGACCGCGTCGGCGACCTGGAAGCCACGGTCACCAGCGGCAGCGTCATCGTCGGCGAGGTGAGCGGTCCGCTGGACCTCAACCTCACGTCCGGCAGCGTCAACGTCGGCGCCTACAGCGGTCACTGCGCCCGGTTGAACCTCACCTCCGGCAACGTCCGCATGGCCGCGACCTCGCAGGCCAGCGGCCGTCTGTCCGTGAACGCCACCTCCGGCAGCGTCCGCGTCACCGGCGCCGGTCACCTGAACGTCCGCCGCCGTGTGACCAGCGGCCACGTGCAGATCAGCTAGTCCCCTCACCCCCGTTCTTCGCGGGGCGGTCGCACTCCCGGACAGGACAGCCGACCGCCCCGCGCATCCCGACGTATCCAAGGAGAGACCCACCATGAGCATGCGCACTTTCGTCGCCGGTCAGAAGGCGTTCGGCGACCTGGAGTTCGCGGAACTGGCGCTCGGTATCGACATCGACCTGTTCCGGGGCCCGCTGGAGTTCGAGACGGACAGCGAGCGGGCCGCCCGTGAGGACGCGGCCCGTGACGTCCTCGCCGACCTGCGAGCGGAGGCGGAGGCCGGTGACGAGATCGCCGGTTGGGACGCCCTGTACGCCGACGCGCTCACCCGCACGGTGCCCTTCCTGCGTGCCGCTCGCGGCCTGCGGTCCGGGACGGGGGAAGCGGCATGAAGGCCAAGACCGTACTGCCCGCCGTCGCCATGACGGCGGTGTCCATGGTGCTCACCCTGGCCGTGGTCATGATGTGGCTGGGCACGGCCGTGCCGTGGCCGGTCGCCCTGGTCGTCGGACTCGGCATCGACGGGGGATGGCTGGCCACCCTCGCCTACGAACGCCGCCTCGCCGCGCAGGGCGACCACAGCCGCGTCGTCACCGGCGTCGGCTGGTTCTTCGGTCTGATCGCGGCCGGTGTCCTGGTCGCCCACGCCCTGACCGCCGAACAGTCGGCCGGCGCGTGGCTGGCCGTGGCGTGGCTGCCGATCGCGGCCAAAGCGCTGTGGCTGGTTCACGGGCTGTGGGAGCGCACCGCGCTGACCCCGGTCGCGTTGGACGCGATCCGGGGCATTCAGCAGGAAGCGCGGGATGAGGCGGCCGTGGCGCGTGCCCGGCTGCGGGCGGACGCGGCGACCGAGGAGACCCGGCTGACCGCTGTGACGGGGGCCGGTGCCCGCGTCGCACGCGTACAGGCCAAGACCGCAAAGACCCTCTCAAGGGCGTGGTCGACGCTGGAAGAGACGCGGCAGGGCGAGGACACCGGCAGGGCCCTGACCAGCGTGACGAGCCGCGTCACACCCGACGTCACACCCCGCTGGGAGCTCCCCGTGTGGGGCCCTGTCGAGCCCGTTGCCGCGCTCTCCTTGGAGCCGGGCCCGGCGCTCACCGACGCGGCGCTTGACGCACTGGTCGACGAGATCACGCACAGCGAGACGCCCGCCCTGTCGTATCGCGAGATGGCTGCCCGGTTTCGCCAGGCCGGTCATTCCGCCTCCGAGGTCCGGTTGCGGGCCGCGTGGAAGCGCGTGGCGTGAGCGTGCGGTTCTGGGACCCGGACGGCACCAAGTTCGGTATCCCCACCTACCCCTGGCGCCTGGCCCCGGACGGCCTGGCCACCCGCCGTCAACTCCGCATCCGTGGACTGCGCCCGGGTGGTCAGAACATCGCGGCGCAGATCCTGCGCCCGCGTCGCCGTCGGGGACCGCTGACCGCGTACCTGTACCGGGTCGACCTCGCGTTGCCGGTGCGGCCGATGACCCCGGCACGGTGGGCGGCCCTCGCCAAGGCCAATGCCGCCCGCCGCCGCTGCCCCGAGTGCCACCGGGACGCCGGATACGTCATCCCGCCCACGCTCGGCATGTGCGTGACCTGCGCCTACCCCGAGGAACAGCGCGCCGCGTGAACCACCTTGCATCCCGGGTCCGGCCGCCCACCTTCCACAGCAAGACGGCCGGACCCTTCGACTCCCGAAGGAGTGCGTACATCGTGACGGAAAACCCCGAGTTCCCGCCCTCGGACAACCCGGAGAGCACCGACGAACGGACGGCCGAAGTGCTGCCGTTCCCGCTGAAGAAGACCGCCCCCGCCGACTCGCCCACGTCCACCGGCGAGGGTGTGGTGAAGCCGGGGGAGTGGGAGGCCGAACTCCCCGACACCGACGACCCGGAGGCCGAAGGGCTGACCGACGGGGCGCCGGTGGACCCGCCGCGCGAGGTCTACCCGCCCTCGGTCGCGGAGTGGATGGAGGCCAAGGACAAGGCCCGTCTGCCGGTCCTGCCGGACTGGGTCAAGCTGCCTGACCAGCGAACGGCCGTGCGCAAGTGGGCGGTGCGGCACTACTCGGCTGTGGTCGGCTACCACGCCGTTCGCCTGCCCTGCATCTACACCCCGAAGATCCTGTGGTACTCGCCGCGCGGGGCGTGGCGCTGGTCGACGGCGGTCGGCCGGTGGGTGTTCGACGCGGAGGGCAAGTCGCTCCGGCTCGCGTCGGTGGCGAACGAGGACGCGGCGGAGTACCTGAAGCTGTCGCGGCAGCGTAACGACCGCGTACGCCTGCGGGGCATTGTGGCCGCGATCGCCTCCCTGGTCGGCCTCGCCGCCGCGCTGACCCTGTACGTCATGGCCCCGTCCTGGCTGCTGTTGCTGGCCATGGCCGCGCTGACCACCACGTTCGGGGCGGTCGGCGCGCCGGCCGATCGGCCGCTGATCGACATGGCCAAGGTGACGTTCCGCAAGCGGCGGCTGTCCAGTGACATCGTCATCCGCGCGCATGAGGCGTCCGGGCTGACCACCAAAGACCAGACCATCGCCTTCCCCCGGCCGATCGGCCGGGACGGTGACGGCTGGCGTGTGGTGGTGGATCTGCCGTACGGCAAGACGTTCGAGGACGCGGTGAAGGCTCACGCCCGGCTCGCTTCCGGTATGGACATCGCGCCGACCCAGCTCTTCCTGGACAAGGACGAGACGAGCGGGCGGCGAGTGTCGTACTGGATCGCCGACCGTGACCCTCTCGCCGTCCCGTCGGGCAAGTCCCCGCTGTTGGGCGCGACCAGGGTGGACTTCTGGAAGCCGTTCCCGTGGGGTGTCGACGAGCGCGGCAACCCGGTTATGGCCACGATGCTGTGGCTGTCGCTGCTGGTCGGCGCCGTGCCGCGTCAGGGCAAGACGTTCTCAGCCCGCACGATCGCGCTCGCCGCCGCGCTGGATCCGTACGTCAGGCTGTACGTGTTCGACGGCAAGGCGTCGCCGGACTGGCGCAAGTTCGCGCTGGTCGCGCACCGCATCGGGTTCGGCATCGTGCCCAAGAACGGGTTCGACCCGGTTCAGCACCTGCTCACCTCGCTGCGGGAACTCAAGGCGGACGTCGAGGACCGCTACCACCGGCTCTCCGAACTCCCCTTGCACGTCTGCCCGGAGGGCAAACTCACCCCGGAGATCAGCCGGGACAAGAAGCTGAACATGCCGCTCACCCTGTTCGTGGTGGATGAGGTGCAGGAGTACCTGACCCACCCCGAGCACGGCAAGGAGATCCTGTCGCTCATGGTCTACCTCGCCCGGGTCGCCCCCGCGGTGGGTGTCTCCGTGATGACGGCGACGCAGAAGCCGGACGACAAGGCATGCCCCTCCGAGCTGCGTGACCAGCATCAGGCCCGGTTCGCGCTGCGGGTCGGCGCCTACCAGGTGTCCGACACGATCCTCGGTGCGGGCTCGTACTCGGAGGGCTTGGACGCGTCCAAGCTGCTCAAGTCCCACAAAGGCGTCGGTCTGCTCAAGGGCATGTCCGACGATGCCGGGATCGTGCGCACCTACCTCGCCGACGGCCGCGACGCGGACCGCATCCTGACCCGCGCCGCCGCGCTGCGAGAGGCGGAAGGCACGCTGACCGGCGACGCGGCCGGTGAGGCCCCGGCGCCCGAGGTGTCCGCCACGATCCTTGACGACGTCGCGGCCGTGCTCGGCAAGGGCGAGGCCAAGGCGTGGTCCGAGACCATCGTCGACCGCCTCGCCGACCTGCGCCCCGACGTCTACGGCCCGTGGGCCGAACTGGAGCCCAAGCCCAAGGCCGAAGCGCTCACCGCCGCCCTCAAGCCGTTCGGCATCGGCACCATGCAGATCAGCCGACGCATCGACGGCGAACAGGTCAACAAGCGCGGCATCAAGCGCGACGACATCGCCACCGCGATTACGCAGCGCAACGAAAAGCGGGACGCCGGATAGGTCTCACAGCCTGCTACCGGTAGCGGCATGCGTCGCTACCGGTAGCAACCCTGCTAGCGACCAAAACCGCCCCTGATCAGGCCGCTAGCAGATAGCGGCCCACCTGCGGAAACCCCCGAAAACCCGCCTGAGAGGCCCCTGATGAGCCTTCCCCTCCTTGCTATCGCCTGCCTGCTCGCCGTCACGTTCGGTTACAGCGTCAAGTGCTGGCTGAGCCCGTTTGGCGACTGCCGCCGCTGCCACGGCATGGGCCACGGCTTCAAGACCGACCGCAAGGGCCGGACCAAGCGCGGCAAGGACTGCCGCCGCTGTGACGCCACCGGCAAGCGCATACGCGTCGGCCGCTGGATCTACAACCGCGCCGCGCGCACCTACCGCGCCGGCACCCGCTGACCCCTTCCCGGAGGACCCGTGGTCATCACCATCCCCCTCGTGCTGCTGCTCGCCGCCGCACTCGCCGCGTTGCTGCGCTTCCGCGCGCTCGGTGCCGGTGCGGCCGTCGTCGCCGCGCTCTTCGGCTTCTACCTCGCCGCCACCGACGCGAGCGACACCGTCAACCAGCTCGTCACGGCCGTCACCGGCGCCCTCGCCGACATCGGCCGCTAGAAGGGAGACCAGCACCGTGAACGAACCCACCGCGTACGGCCGTCCGGCCGGACACGAGCGGGCGGCTGTGGAAGTCCACCACCCCACACCGCTTGCCCCGGTACTGCCCGCCGCGCCGCTCGTTCCCGTACAACCCGGCACCATCCCGGCCGTGACGAGCATCGTTCTGCCCGACGGCCGCGTCGTCACCGGCTACGCCCTCGAACCCGCCAAGCCCGAACCGGTGGTCGCCAAGCCGGTCGTGTCGCGGGTGGCGGTGAACATCGCCCTCGGGGGCATCGGGTTCGGCGCCGTGTGCGGCGGTCTCGTGCTGCTGACCACGTTCATCGCCGCACTCGCCGCGCTCATTCACCAGCTCATCATCCTCGCCGCCGTCATCTTTGGCGGCTGGGTCGCCGTGCAGGTGTTCAGCGCGAGCGGCCACCGGGGCGGGACCACGGTCAACATTCGCAAGGCCGTGATCAAGCGGAACAAGTTCTACGGCTGACCGAAGGAGATCAACACCCGTGATCCGACTGCGCATTCAGGTCGCCCACTGGCCTCGCCGGGCCCTGATCCTGACCGACACACCCCGCCCCGACTGCCGCGACTGCGAGGGCGAGGGCGGCTTCGAGTACGACTACGGCGACCACACCGGCGAGTACGCCGGTACCGACTGGGAGCCCTGCGGGTGCTGGAACGAGTCCCGGCGTTGGGCCTTGCTCCCCCTGCCGCGTCGGCCCCAGTGGCTGCGTCGCCGCGACGGCGGCCGTGACCCGTGGGCGCGGGACGGCTACAGCAACGAACCGCCCTTCTAGCTCTGCCCGTGGGCGGCGGCACTCCCGGACAGGACAGCCCGCCGCCCACGGTCTCCGTATCCCGACGTAGCAGAACAGGAGACCAACAGCATGACACCTGACGGCACGACCCGGCGCCCCGTCGACGGGAATCACCCGGACGGGAGTCACCTGCACACCGCCCTCGCCCTCGCGGCGGCCGGGGTCCCGGTCCTGCCCCTGCGGGCAGGGAAGGTCCCGTTCGGCAACTGCCGCACCTGCAAGGACAACGCGTGCGGCGGACGCCCCCACATGAAGGCGGCCGGGCCCTGCCGGTGCCCCGCGCCATGCCACGCGTGGGCCGCCGCCACCACCGACCCGCACGTGATCACCTCGCCCGCGTGGGCGACGGTGTGGCGTGAGGCGGTCGCGATCGCCTACCACCCCGGAGGGGCCGGGCTGACGGTTGTGGACCTGGACAACACGGGAGCCGTCGACTGGGCCCGCGAGACCCTGCCTGCCACCCGGATCGTGCCGACCACGCGCGGCGAGCACTGGCTCTACCTGGGCACCATGCCGTCATCGAACGCGGTCCGCCCGGGCGTTGACGTCAAGTCGCTTGCCCAGTACGCCCGTTGGCTCGGACCCGGGACCGGCCGTATGGTGCCCCTCGCGGAGGCCGTGCGCACCCTGGTCGTGAAGGAAGACACCACCCCCGCCCGGCGCGGGGTGGCCTCTTCTCTCCCCTCCCGCGCCCCCTGGTCGCGAGAGGTTGCCACCGGGTGCCGCCACACCGGCGCCTATGTCCGCACCGGACTGGAACGCGGCCTCGCCCTCGTACGGGCCCGCACCGAATCCGGCGCCGGATCGCAGGCGTTCGGTGTCGCCCGGTTCCTTGCCGCACAGCACACCGCATGCCCGGGACCGTGCGGCCTCGCGGCGATCGGCGAGGAGATCGTGACCGCCGCCGTCTCCGTCGGCGTCCCCGAGGCATACGCGCGCCGCGCGGTCGCCAACGGCCTTGAGACGGCTGTGGAGCGCGCAGCATGAACAAAGCATCCCGAACCCCCACGAACGGCCCTCAGGGCGCCATACAGCCCCCGCCACGGCCGCGCGTGGGCGAACCGAAGGTCGCCGCCCGCAAGGGCGTCCTTTCTGCCGTTGGTTCTGACCCGCACAGGGTCACCGTCACCGGCATCACCCCAGGGCTCCAAGTCCAGTGCGAGGGCATCCCCGTTGCGGACTGGTTGTGCGCCTGCGGACACCACGAACGCACCCGGGGCCGTGCCGCTGTCACCCGGCTGACCGCTCGCGTCATCGTCGGCATTTGCCCCCACACCACCACCGCCGAAGGGAGGGCCGTCTCATGACTCCACAGCCTGTGGACAGCCCCGACCTATGGGGCGGACTGCCCACCCTGGAAGACCCGCCCGGCGAGGACGACACGGCACCGGAGGTGTGGGAGGACCCCATTCCCCTCACCGGCCGCCGCGAGCGTCCCCCGTTCCCAGCCCGTGTCTTCCCTACCTGGCTGGGGGAGTTCGTGACGGCCGTCGCGGAAGAGACGCAGACCCCCGTGGACCTCGCAGGATCGATTGCGCTGGCCGTGCTCGCCACGGCGGCCGGTGGCCGGTCGGTGGTCCACGTACGCGGGAACTGGCGCGAGCCGACCAACCTCTACACGGTGGTCGCGCTCCCGCCCGGCAACCGCAAGTCCGCCGTCTTCTCCCTGCTGACCAACCCGCTCTATGAGGCGGAAAAGCAGCTCAAAGCCGCTATGAAGCCGGTCATCGTCGAGGCGGAGCTGACGGCGCGGTTGGCGAAAGAGGCGGCGGACAAGGCGACCGCCAAGGCCGCGTCCGCCGACGGCGACAAGCGCGACGAGATGGTGAAGACCGCCATAGGTCTTGCGCAGACCGCCGACACGCTCACCGTGCCGGCCGAACCCCTGTTGCTCGCCGACGACTCCACACCGGAGACGGTCACCTCGCTGATCGCGGAACAAGGCGGGCGGCTGTCGGTGATGAGCGATGAGGGCGGCATCTTCGACATCATCGCGGGCCGCTACTCGGGAGCTCCCAACATGGAGGTCTTCCTCAAGGGTCACGCCGGGGGCCGGTTGAGGGTGAACCGGCAGACCCGCCGCGAGTACGTGGACGCCCCCGCCCTGACCATGGGACTGGCCGTTCAGCCCGATGTGCTGGTCGACATGGGGAAGATCAAGGGCGGGAAGGGGCGCGGCCTGTTGGGCCGCTTCCTGTACTCGCTGCCGGTGTCGACGGTCGGTGAACGGAAGGTCATCACCGACCCGGTCCCTGAGCAGACGGCCGCCACCTACGCCGCGAGGGTCATCGACCTCACCCTGTCCCTCGCGGACTGGACGGACCCGGCCGTCATCCAGCTCACCCCCGAGGCGGACGCGGCCCTGATCGCCTATCAGCAACGGGTCGAACCGCGGCTCAAGGAGCGCGGCGGGACGCTGGGCCACATCAACGACTGGGCCGGGAAGCTCGTAGGAGCGACCGCCCGCATGGCCGCGTTGCTGCACCTCGCCGAACACGGCGGCAACGGCTACGCCCACCCGGTGACCGAGGCGACCATGAACGCGGCAATCGAGCTGGGGGAGTACTACACCGCCCATGCCCTCGCCGTGTTCGACGCCATGGGCGCCGACCCGGTACAGGGCCGGGCCCGCAGCGTCCTGGAAGCGCTCAGGGACAACCGGTGGGAGGACGTCAGCCGACGGGACCTCTTCACCGTCCTGTCCCGCAGCGAGGTCCCCACCGTCGCTGACCTGGAACCCGCCCTCGCCCTGTTGGAAGACCACGGCTATCTGCGGTCCTACCAGCCCGAACGCACCGGCAAGCGCGGACGTCCCCCGGCGCCCCGCATCCTGGTCCACCCCGCCCTACGACAGAGCGGTCGCTGACCCTGTCGGCGCGCACAGCCCCTCTCGCACAAACCGCAAAATCCGCAGAAAAGCCCGGACACCCCGCTGACCTGCAACGGGACTCCCGCCCGCACCGGCGAGGGGGCCCGTCGCACAATCCCGCGATATTCCGCAAAAAACCGAGCACCACCCCACCCCGGGGACCGGCCTGACGGACGCCCCTGATTTTTGCGGAATATCGCGGGTTTCTGCGGAGCACCACCCACCGCCACCCACACACCACAACACCGCAGGTCAACGGCCATCCCCGGTATTTCTGCGGATTTTGCGGTTTGTGCGGCGGCACCTGTCCCTGAAACCAGCCTCACAGGAGTGAGCCGTGGACGAACACGAGACCCCCGAGATCCCCGCCGACGACGACCAGACCCTCGTCTTCCTCACCGTCAAAGAGGCCGCCCGTCGCCTCCGCATCGGCCGGACCACGTGCTTCGGGCTCATCCGCACCGGCGAACTGGAGTCCGTCATGGTCGGTGGACTTCGCCGGGTTCCGGTCGACGCGCCGGCCGCGTACGCGGCCCGTCTCCGTACCGCCCAACGCGCCGCTTGACGACGCCCGGGGCGGCGGCACTCCCGGACAGGACAGCCCGCCGTCCCGGTCTTCAATCCCGACACCAAGAAGCAGGAGCCTGCCTGTGGCAGAGGACAAGAAGAAGCGCACTCGACAGCCCAACGGCCGAAGCTCGATCTACCTCGGCAAGGACGGCAAATGGCACGGCCGCGTCACCGTGGGTGTCCGCGACGACGGCACGCCGGACCGCCGCCACGTCGAACGCAAGACCAAGACCGAGGTAGCCGAGGCCGTCCGGGAGCTGGAGAAGCAGCGAGACGCCAAGACCGTACGGAAGCCCGGCAAGGCATGGACGGTCAAGGCGTGGCTGACGCACTGGATTGAGAACGTCGCGCCCCTCGCCGTGAACGACAACACGATGGTCGGGTACGGCGTGGCGGTGCGGAAGCACCTGATTCCCGGCTTGGGCGCTCACCGTCTCGACAGGCTGAAGCCCGAGCACATCGAGGTGTTCTACGCCAAGATGCAGGCCAACGGCAGCAAGCCCGCGACCGCTCACCAGGTACACCGCACCTTCCGCGCGGCGCTCAACGAGGCTGTACGGCGGGGGCATCTCGGCAAGAACCCGGTGCTGTTGGCCAAGGCGCCTAAGACGGGGGACCACGAGGTAGAGCCCTACACCGTCCAAGAGGTACAGCGGCTGTTGAAGGCCGCTGACCAGCACCGCAACTCGGCACGATGGGCTGTCGCCCTCGCGCTCGGTCTGCGTCAAGGGGAGGTGCTGGGGTTGCAGTGGGCGGACGTGGACCTTGACGGCGGGTTCCTCATGGTCCGCCGTAGTCGCCACCGACCGCAGTACGCCCACGGGTGCTCTGAGCCCTGCGGACGCAAAGCCGCTGGGTACTGCCCGCAGAAGCGGCGGACCAACCCGGAGTTGACCGTCACCAAGTCGCGCGCCGGCCGCCGCGCGGTCGGTCTCCCCGAACAGCTCGTTGACCTGCTCCGTGCGCACCTCAAGGCGCAGGAAGCGGAGAGGGAGGCGGCCGGGAAACGCTGGGAGGACAACGGCCTGGTCTTCCCGGATGAGCACGGCCGGAGCCCGTCCCACCGCCGCGACTGGACTGAGTGGAAGGACCTCTTGGCTGAGGCGAAGGTGCGGGACGGTCGGCTGCACGACGCGCGCCACACGGCCGCCACGGTCCTACTCATCCTCGGGGTTCCCGAGCGGGCCGTCATGGGCCTCATGGGGTGGTCCACCACAGCCATGGCCGCGAGGTATCAGCACATGGTCGATGCCGTGCGGACGGACGTCGCGAAGCAGGTGGACGGCCTGATCTGGAAGCCCGAGACGGCCCGGCCGGACGATGGCGACGACGGGGCCGCTGGCGCCCTCGTACCGGCCAACTGAGACGGCAACTGAGACGGAGGACCAAAAGGGCGGCACCCTTCCGGGGCGCCGCCCTTTCCTTTTGCCTGGTCAGGCAGTGGAGGCCGTGGCGGGAATCGAACCCGCGTAACTCGCTTTGCAGGCGAGTCCCTGAACCACTCGGGCACACGGCCGGGTAACTCGGTGACTTGAACGTACGGGCGGGGTGGGAGGGGGAGCAAGGGGATCGGTGGGGCTGCAACGGGACTGCCATACGGCGTTCATGAACGGGTGGGGACCGGCTGGGGGCGTACGTCCAAGGTCTCAGGGCGGGGAGGACCTCGGACAGGGGTCAAAGTGGGTTGTGGGCCTTACGCTGGCGGGCATGGCTGCCCTGGAACCGCGTGACGCCGGTGTCACCGGCCAACTTGGAGTCCCGTCCGTCAGCGATGCCGAGGAAGGGGTGCTGGGGCGTTCCTACCGGGCGTTGAGCGTCGGGATCGTGTCCGTCGTGGTGCTGATCGCCTTTGAGGCGACCGCAGTGGGGACGGCCATGCCTGTCGCCGCGCGGGAGTTGGACGGGGTCGCCCTCTACGCGTTCGCCTTCTCCGGGTACTTCACCACCAGTCTGTTCGGGATGGTGCTGTCCGGGCAGTGGGCGGACCGGCGGGGGCCGCTCGGGGCGTTGACGGCCGGGATCGGGGCGTTCGCCGCCGGGTTGGTGGTGTCGGGGACCGCCGGTGCGATGTGGCTGTTCATTCTCGGGCGGGCCGTGCAGGGGCTCGGGGGCGGACTCGTCATCGTTGCCCTGTATGTCGTGGTCGGGCGGGCCTACCCGGAGCGGTTGCGGCCCGCGATCATGGCGGCGTTCGCGGCGGGGTGGGTGGTGCCGTCCATCGTGGGACCGCTCGCGGCCGGCGCGGTGACCGAGCACCTCGGGTGGCGCTGGGTGTTCGTCGGGATTCCGGTGCTGGTCGTGTTCCCGCTGGCGCTCGCACTGCCGCAGATACGGCGGCGGGCCGGAGGGCCGGTCGACGGCAGCCGTGGGGGTGCGAATTTCGACCGGCGGCGCATCCGGCTCGCCCTCGCGGTCTCCCTCGGCGCGGGGCTCGTCCAGTACGCCGCTCAGGATCTGCGGCCCCTCTCCCTGCTGCCCGGCACGGCCGGCGCCGCGCTGCTCGTGCCGGCCGTGCTCGGGCTGCTGCCGCGCGGCACGTACCGGGCGGCGCGCGGGCTGCCCTCCGTCGTGCTGCTGCGCGGAGTCGCCGCGGGGTCCTTCATCGCCGCTGAGTCCTTCGTGCCGTTGATGCTGGTCACCCAGCGGGGGCTGTCGCCGACGCTCGCCGGGTTCTCGCTGGCCGCTGGCGGGGGTACGTGGGCGCTGGGGTCGTGGGTGCAGTCGCGGGCGCGGGTGGAGCCGTACCGGGAACGGCTGATGACCGCGGGGATGGTGCTGGTCGCCGCCGCGATCGCCGGTGCGCCGAGTGTGCTGATCGACTCCGTGCCGGTGTGGATCGTCGCCGTCGCCTGGGCGTTCGGCTGCTTCGGGATGGGGCTGGTGATCTCCTCCACCAGTGTGCTGCTGCTCCATCTCTCCGCCCCCGAGGAGGCCGGGACCAACTCCGCCGCCCTCCAGATCTCCGACGGCCTCTCGAACGTTGTTCTGCTGGCGGCGGGTGGGGCGGCCTTCGCGGCGTTGGGTGGGGGTGCGGTGAGTCATGCGGCGACGGGGGTGTCCGGCAGCGGGCATCCGGGTGCGTTCGCCGTGGTGTTTCTGCCTATGGCGGGGGTGGCGTTGGTGGGGGCGTGGGTGACGACCCGACTGCACGGAAAAACTGCGGTGACACCGAGTGGTACCACGTAGTACCGTCGAGTCATGGCTGGACTGAACCTGCGTTTCACGGACGAAGAGCTCGACGCCCTGCGGGAGCGTGCAGCCGCGGAAGGGCGGAGCATGCAGGCGTTCGCACACGATGCGGTGATCGCGGCCATAAACGAGCACTCGCGTCTGTTCAACGAGGCCGCCGACCACGTGCTGAAGGCCAGCGCCGAGTTGAATCGGAGGCTCGCCTGATGCACTACCTCACGCTCCCCGAGCTGCTGAACCTCGCGCAGCGGCTCGGGGCGGACGAGGTACGCGATTACGGACTCCTGGACTCGGCGCTGGCACGGCCCCAGTCGAGCGTGTTCGGGCAGGACGCCTATCCGGACGTATGGCAGAAGGCCGCGGCGCTGATGGAGTCCCTCGCCCGAAACCATGCCCTCGTCGACGGCAACAAGCGCATCGCCTGGTACGCGACCTGGGTCTTCCTGCACATGAACGGCCACCCGCTGGACGCGGACTTCGACGTCGACGAGGCCGAGCAGTTCGTGCTGGACGTCTGCCAGGGCCGCCTGGACGTACCCAAGCTCGCCGCCCATCTGCCGCGCTTCGCACGGTGACTGTGACCTCGGTCCCACCCACCCTCCCCCCGGCCCCGTCCGCGCATTGACACGACCGGCCCGCCGGTAAGGTGACCCGGTCGTCATACCCAGCCGAAGAGACCGCCGAGCCGCTCGACCCTGTACGGAGACCGTGACTACCACCGCCGCCTCCTCCCATCACCTTTCCCCCGCCTTCCCCGGCCGGGCCCCCTGGGGTACCGCCAGCAAGCTGCGTGCCTGGCAGCAAGGGGCGTTGGACAAGTACGTTCAGGAGCAGCCGCGTGACTTCCTGGCCGTCGCGACGCCGGGGGCCGGTAAGACGACCTTCGCGCTCACGCTCGCGTCCTGGCTGCTGCACCACCATGTCGTCCAGCAGGTGACCGTCGTCGCGCCGACCGAGCATCTGAAGAAGCAGTGGGCCGAGGCGGCCGCGCGGATAGGGATCAAGCTGGATCCCGAGTACAGCGCCGGGCCGCTCGGCAAGGACTACCACGGGGTCGCCGTCACCTACGCGGGTGTCGGCGTACGGCCCATGCTGCACCGCAACCGCGTCGAGCAGCGCAAGACCCTCGTCATCCTCGACGAGATCCACCACGCCGGTGACTCCAAGTCCTGGGGCGAGGCGTGCCTGGAGGCCTTCGAGCCCGCAACCCGCCGGCTGGCGCTCACCGGTACGCCCTTCCGGTCCGACACCAACCCCATCCCCTTCGTGACGTACGAGGAGGGCAACGACGGGATCCGCAGGTCGGCCGCCGACTACACCTACGGCTACGGCAACGCGCTCGCCGACCACGTCGTCCGGCCCGTCATCTTCCTGTCGTACAGCGGGCAGATGCGGTGGCGGACCAAAGCGGGGGATGAAATCGCCGCGCGGCTCGGCGAGCCCATGACCAAGGACGCGATCAGCCAGGCCTGGCGTACGGCGCTGGATCCGCGCGGTGAGTGGATGCCGAGCGTGCTGCGCGCCGCCGACCAGCGGCTGACCGAGGTCAGGAAGGCCATCCCGGACGCCGGTGCCCTCGTCATCGCCTCCGACCAGGACTCCGCGCGCGCCTACGCCAAGCTGATCCGCGAGATCACCGGCAACAAGGCGACCCTGGTCCTGTCCGACGACGCCGGGGCCTCGAAGAGGATCGACGACTTCAGCGAGAGCAACGACCGGTGGATGGTCGCCGTGCGGATGGTGTCCGAGGGCGTCGACGTGCCCCGGCTGGCGGTGGGCGTGTACGCCACCACCATCTCCACGCCCCTCTTCTTCGCCCAGGCCGTCGGCCGTTTCGTACGGTCCCGGCGGCGCGGTGAGACCGCCTCCGTGTTCCTGCCGACCGTGCCCGACCTCCTCACCTTCGCCAACGAGATGGAGGTGGAACGGGACCACGCCCTCGACAAGCCGAAGAAGGAGGGCGAGGAGGACCCGTACGCCGAGTCCGAGAAGGAGATGGAGGAGGCGAACAAGGAGGAGGACGAGGACACCGGCGAGCAGGAGCAGTTCGCCTTCGAGGCGCTGGAGTCCGACGCCGTCTTCGACCGCGTCCTCTACGACGGTGCCGAGTTCGGTATGCAGGCGCACCCGGGGAGCGAGGAGGAGCAGGACTACCTCGGCATCCCGGGCCTTCTCGAACCGGACCAGGTGCAGCTGCTGCTCCAGAAGCGGCAGGCCCGGCAGATCGCGCACAGCCGCAAGAAGCCGGACGCCGAGGCGGACCTCCTCGAGATGCCCGCCGAGCGGCGGCCCGTCGTCTCGCACAAGGAGATGATGGAGCTGCGCAAGCAGCTGAACACCATGGTCAGCGCGTACGTCCACCAGAGCGGCAAGCCCCACGGAGTGATCCATACCGAGCTGCGCCGGGTGTGCGGCGGGCCACCGAGCGCCGAGGCCACGGCCGGGCAGCTGCGGCAGCGGATCGCCAAGGTGCAGGAGTGGGCCACCCGGATGAAGTGAGTCCGGGCGTGCGGGCGTGCGGGGGTGCGGGGGTTCGCCCCGCGCCGTGGAAACGCGCTTCACGCTCCCCAAACACCTACATATCGGAGCGGTCCGTACCGGCTGGTGCCCGGATTCTGGACGGAGGCTTCCGCTGAGCGAACCCGCTTCGCTACTGTCCCGCTACGCACACGCCCCGTGGCAGCGCCGCCGCGGAGCGCAGCCGTGAAGCGACGCGGCCCGGAAAGAGACCGGGCCGCCGGCCGATCGGCGACCTCTGAAGCGCGTTGCCGACGGGACTCGGTGACGCATCGCCGCTCGGAGGTTGCCGACCTCACCACTTGGAGGAGTGGGCGTCGTGACCGCGGAGACCTCTCAGACGCTTGATCGGGGACTGCGTGTCCTCAAGCTCCTGGCCGACACGGACCACGGGCTCACCGTCACCGAGCTATCCAACAAACTGGGCGTGAACCGGACCGTCGTGTACCGATTGCTGGCCACACTGGAGCAGCACGCGCTCGTACGGCGTGACCTGGGCGGACGTGCCCGGGTGGGCCTCGGTGTGCTGCAGCTGGGGCGGCAGGTGCACCCGCTGGTGCGGGAGGCCGCGTTGCCCGCGCTGCGGTCGCTCGCGGAGGACATCGGGGCGACGGCTCATCTGACGCTGGTGGACGGCGCGGACGCGCTGGCCGTGGCCGTCGTGGAGCCCACCTGGACGGAGTACCACGTGGCGTACCGGGCCGGGTTCCGGCACCCCCTGGACCGGGGAGCTGCGGGGCGGGCGATCCTCGCGGCCCGGCAGCAGGGGTTCGGGGAGCCCGGGTACATGCTGACGCACGGGGAGCTCGAGGCGGGGGCGAGCGGGGCGGCCGCGCCTCTGCTGGGGGTCACCGGGGTAGAGGGCAGCGTCGGGGTCGTGATGCTGGCCGACGCGGTGCCGGAGCGGGTGGGGCCGCGGGTGGTGGACGCGGCGAGGGAGGTCGCGGAAGCGTTGCGCTGAGCGGTGCGGTGGGTGGGGCTCGGCGGGGGGGATTTCGCTCGCCCGCGCCGGCGGGGTGCCGCTCTGTGTGGGTCGGGAGCCGCCCCAGCGGCACGACTGCCCGCAGCTACGACGGCAGCCCCACCAGCACCCTCAACTGCAGCCACAACACCAGCCGTTCATCGGGGTCGTCCAGATCGATCCCGATGTGCTGCCGCACCTGCTTCAGCCGGTAGCGGCAGGTGTTCGGATGCACGGCGAGCAGCTTCGCCGCGCCCGCCACATCGGACCCCGAGTCCAACCAGCACACCAGCGTGCGCGCGTAGTCGGTGCCGTGAGCAGCGTCGTACGCCACCACCCTCCGCCACGAACCCGCACTCAACTCCCGCCGCTCACCGAGCACTTCGGCCAGCCGCAGCAGCGTCACCCGCGGCCGCACCTCGTCGATCGTGGCGACCGGCAGCGAGGGCCCGAGCACCCGCAGCACCAGATCGGCGTCCGCCCGCGACCCGGCCACCTCCCCGAGCCCCGCGACCACCTCACCCAGCCCCGCCCGCACCGGCACCCGCAGCGACTGCCCCGCCCGCGCGACGATGTCCTCCGCCAGCCGCCTGTGGCGAGCCCCGGGCGCCGGCAGCAGCGCGTACACCACCCCGCCGACCAGCACACACGCGTGCCGCCCGTAACGGGCCTCGCACCGCAGCCGTACGACGTCAAGGAGCCGCAGCCCGGTCTGCTCGGCGTCCGGGAGGCCGGCCGCCTCCGGGACGAAGGCCGCCACCCGCACCGGGCCCTCCATCCCCAGCCGACCGGCAGCAGCAACGTCCGCCGTGCCGTCCAGCACCCGGCGCAGCAGATCGCTGTTCTGGTGCCGGGCCAACTCCTGGGCCGCACGCGCCCGCAGGAGCAGCAGCGCCGCCGTCGACGCGCCCTGCACGAGGGTGTCCTCCGCGTCCGTCGCGAGCGTGCCGTCGTCCACGACCCACACCGAGCCGAGGGTCTCCCCGCCGGCCCGCACGGCGACCGCGAGGCGCGGCAGGGCGTCGTCCCGGAGCGCGGGCAGCCGTACCGGACCGTCGGCCGCGAACAGCGTCCGGTACTGCTCGGAGTTCTTGACGCCGACCGGCACCTGGAGGCCGAGGATGCCCTGGCGGCGGTCGTCGTCGACGGGCTGACCGTGGACCGTGGAGTAGGCGAGGATCCGCTGCCGCGGGTCCTCCACGGCGGTGGCCCCGCCGGTCGCCGCCGCGATGGCGTCGGCGAGCGCGAAGAGGTCGCCGTGCCCGCCCGCGGACGCCACCGGGCGGGCCCCGATCGCCGAGGCCAGCAGCAGATGCGCCTGGTGCCAGGCGGTGCCCTCGGGGAGGGACAGCAGCGCCACGCCGTACGCCTCCGCCTCGGCCACCGGCCCGTCCGGACCGCGTACGACCACCCCGCTCATGCCGGCCTCCGCGGCCGCCCGCACCAGCGGTCCGGCCGCAGCCGCCCGCACCCCGACCGCGAGCAGCAGCGCGCCCGGCAGCCGGGGGAGCGGGGCATGGGCGTCGTACAGCAGCACCTCGGTGACGGGGACGCCGAGCCCGGCGGGCGCGGTGTGCAGGTGTACGGAGGTGTCGCCGACGACGTCCAAGAGGTCGCCGAGGGTGCAGGCGTCCACGGGCGCCCCCTCAGGTGCTTTGGCCGATCCGCAAAGCAACGTACGCAGATGTTGTACGGCCGCACAACCCGGGGCGACCGGCAGGATCCGAGACTCGGCACATGACCGGAGTGAGCATCCGCACCGTCCACGACGTCGCCGGCCTCGGTGCCGTCAGCGCGTACTTCGGCGAGGTGTGGCGGACCCCGCCCGCGGCCCCGCCCTTCCCGGCAGAGGTACTCCGCAGCCTGGTCCACACGGGCGGCGCGGTGCATGCCGCGTACGAGGGGGAGCGCCTGGTCGGAGCCGCCGTCGCGGTGTTCGGGCCGCCCGCCTCGAAGGCGACGTACTCCCTGGTCGCCGCCGCCGAACCCGGGCTCGGCCAGGTGGTGAAGCAGGCCCAGCGGGCCTGGGCGCTCGGGCTCGGCGCCCGCACCATGCGCTGGACCTTCGACCCGCTGGTCGCCCGCAACGCCCGTTTCAACCTGGCCAAGCTGGGCGCGGTCGGCACCGAGTACGTCATCGACTTCTACGGCCCCATGACGGACGGGGTGAACGGCGGCGACGAGAGCGACCGGCTGACCGTGACGTGGGATCTGGCGGCGCCGGGACCGTCGTACGACCCGGGTGACCGCGAGGCCGCGCCCGCCACGCACCGCGCGCCCGACGGGGCGACCCTCGCCCGCCGTGACCTCGCCGACCTGCGGGTCTGGTGCCGCGTCCCGGACGACGTCGTCAACCTGCGCAGCGCCGATCCGGTGCTCGCGCTGCGCTGGCGGCGGGCCGTGCGCGAGGTGTTCACGGACGCGTTCGAGCAGGGGTTCAGGGCGACCGGGATGTCCCGGGACGGCTGGTACACACTCACCCGGGAGGCCGCTGTATGAAGCTGGAGCGCGTCGAGGTCGTCCAGGTGGCGATCCCGCTGGTCAGCCCGTTCCGTACGTCCTTCGGCACGATGACGACGAAGGACACCTTCCTGCTGCACGTCGTCACGGACACCGCCGAGGGCTGGTCGGAGTTCGCCGCCGACCCGCAGCCGCGCTACTGCTCGGAGTTCGTGGCGGGCGCGGAGATCGTGCTGCGGGACTTCCTGGTGCCGAGGGTGGCCGCGCTGCCCTCGCTCACCGCGGCGCTCGTCGCCCCCGCGGTCGCCGGGACCAAGGGGCACGAGCTGGCGAAGGCGGCCCTGGAGACGGCGGTCCTCGACGCGGAGCTGCGGTCGTACGGCATGCCGCTGGCGGTGTACCTGGGCGCGGTGCGCGACCGGGTGCCGGCGGGGGTGTCGGTCGGCATCAAGGAGTCGGTCGCCGAGCTGCTGGACGACGTCGAGCGGTATCTCGCCGAGGGGTACGTCCGGATCAAGCTGAAGATCGAACCCGGCTGGGACCTCGAACCGGTACGGGCCGTGCGCGAGCGCTTCGGCGCCGCACTGCCCCTCCAGGTCGACGCCAACACCGCGTACACCCTCGCGGACGCCGAACACCTGCGGCGGCTCGACGAGTTCGGGCTGCTGCTGATCGAGGAGCCGCTGGACGAGAACAACCTGTACGGCCACGCGCGCCTCCAGAGCCGTATCGCCACCCCCGTCTGCCTCGACGAGTCCCTGCACAACGCCCGGGACACCGCCTCCGCGATCGCGATGGACGCGTGCCGGGTCGTGAACATCAAGCCCGCGCGCGTGGGCGGCTATCTGGAGGCCCGTCGTATCCACGACGTGGCCCGCGCGCACGGTGTGCCGGTGTGGTGCGGCGGGATGCTGGAGACGGGAATCGGCCGCGCCCCGAACCTCGCGCTGGCCGCCCTGCCCGGCTTCACGCTCCCCGGTGACACCTCGGCCTCCGCCCGCTACTTCGCCGAGGACATCACGGAGCCGTTCGTCCTGGAGGACGGTCACCTGCGGGTCCCGCGCGGGCCGGGCATCGGGGTCGAGCCGCTGCCGGAGACGCTACGGCGATTCACTGTGCGTCGGCAGGATCTGTACGGGGGCTGACCGGCTCGTGGCCGGAAGTGACCGCCGCGTTAGATTGATCCCGTGCTCTCTCGCCTCACGCGCCCCCAGGCCGTCGCCGTCTGTGCCCTGCCCGTCGTGGCACTGGTCGCCACGGCCCTCTTCGCGCCGCTGCCGTTCGCGCTGGCGCAGCCGGGGATGACGGCGAACGTCCTCGGCGACAACAAGGGCACACCGGTGATCACGATCTCCGGCGCGGACGTCCGTCCGACCAGCGGCCAGCTGCGGATGACGACCATCGAGGCGACCGGGCCCGACACCCACGTCTCCCTCGGTGACGTCTTCGACAGCTGGTTCCGCACGGACCGTGCCGTGATGCCCCATGACGCGGTCTATCCGAGCGGGCAGAGCGACAAGGAGATCGAGCAGCACAACGTCGAGCAGATGCGGGAGTCCCAGGACGCGGCGAGCGAGGCCGCGCTCGGCTATCTGAAACTGAGCGACAAGACGGTCAAGGTCACGCTGAAGCTGGCGGACGTGGGCGGGCCGAGCGCCGGCCTGCTGTTCTCGCTGGGGGTCGTCGACAAGCTCGACGGCGACGGCAACGGGGGTGACCTCACGGGCGGTCGCACCATCGCCGGGACCGGCACGATCGACGCGGACGGGACGGTCGGCGCGGTGGGGGGCGTGGCCCTGAAGACACAGGCCGCGAAGCGGGACGGGGCGACGGTGTTCCTGGTGCCCAAGGCGGAGTGCTCCGACGCGAAGGCGGAACTCCCGAAGGGGCTGCGGCTGATTCCGGTGACCTCGCTGAACGGGGCGGTGAGTGCGCTGCGGGCGCTGGAGAGCGGTAAGGGGACTGTGCCCAGCTGCTAGCTAGTGCACGAGGGCCGGCTTCGGGGTGGTCAGGCGCAGGCCCACCTCTATGAGGGTCCAGCCGAGCCGGTTCCGGATGTCGTACGGCCGCTTCGCCTCGGCCGCGAGCCGGTAGGCGTCGGCCTCGGCACGGAGGTCGGCGGCGCGGGCGTGGTGCAGGGCGAGGTGGGTATCGGGGTGCATGGCGGGGCCTCTCAGTCGGTGGAGACGGGGAAGGCGTGTGTGTGGATGCGTACCTGGGCCGCGTCGTCGCCGGTGGTGGCGCGGTCGCGGTAGGTGTCGACCAGGGCGTGCATCTTCTCGATGAGCTCCTTGGTGAGCTCCGGGGTCAGCCGTAGCGTCGCGCTGCTCATGTCCCAGACGCGGTTCCACTCCTCCGGCCAGGTGGCGCGGTCGCCCAGCCAGGCGGAGAGGTTCTGGATCTGCGCGGTGGCGACCTCGTGGAGGTACAGGTCGGCGGCGCCGCGGACGGCGGGATCGCTGTCGGTGAGCAGGGAGTCGTCGAAGCGCAGCCCCTTGTGGACCGCCTTCCACCAGCGCTCCCGGCCCTTGCCCCGCTCCGGGGCGTCCTCCACGAAGCCGTGGGCGGCGAGCTGGCGCAGGTGATAGCTGGTGGCTCCGCTCGACTCGCCTAGTTTCCCGGCGAGTTGGGAGGCGGTGGCGGGACCGCCGAAGCGGAGAGCGTCCAGCAGCTGCATCCGCAGGGGGTGGGCCAGCCCGCGGAGTGAACGGGCGTCGAGTTTCCGTACGTTGGGCTCTTCCGGCATGCGTACAAAGATAGCTATGCAAAGAGTCCTTTGCAACAGGTTCTTTGTAACTCAGGAGGGGCTACTTCACGAACCCCTCCGCCTTCATCCAGTCCAGCGCCACCTGATGCGGATCCTCGCCGGCGACATCCACCTTCGCGTTCAGTTCCTGCGCCACCGTGTTGGTCAGCCGCTTCGTGACCGGGTTCAGGACCTCGGCGATGGCCGGCCACTTCTTCAGGGACTTGCTGTTGATCTCGGGGGCCGCGTTGTAGTTGGGGAAGAACTTCCGGTCGTCGCGCATCACCGCCAGGTTCATGGACTTGATGCGGCCGTCGGTGGTGAAGACCTCCCCGTACCGGCAACTGCCCTTCGCCACCTGGGTGTAGATGATCCCGGTGTCCATCTGGGTGATGTTCCTCGCCGGGATGCTCATCCCGTACGCCTTCTCCATGCCGGGCAGCCCGTCCGCCCGGTTGGCGAACTCGCTCTCGACGCAGAGGGTCACCGCACCGGGGTCCTTCCTGGCCAGCGCCGCCACGTCCGACAGATTCCTGGTCCCGTACTTCCTGAAGTCGGACTGGTTCATGGCCAGCGCGTACGTGTTGTTGAGAGGCGCCTTCGGCAGCCACGTCAGCCCGTTGCCGAGGTCCGCCTTCCGCACCGCCTCCCACTGCTTCTGCGGATCCGCGATCGGCTCACCGTTGCCCTGGTACGTGATCCACGCCGTGCCCGTGTACTCGTACATCCCGTCCGCGTCCCCGGACTTGACCGCTTCCCGCGCCCCGACCGACCCCTGGATCCCCGTACGGTCGAGCACATCCGCCCCCGCCGCCTCGAACGCGATCCCCATGATCGCCCCGAGGATCAGCTGCTCGGTGAACTCCTTGGACGTCACGGTGAGATCGGCCCCCTCGAGAGGCTCACCGCGGCCGATCGAACCGGGCTTCACGTCGTCCACCATGGGGGATCCGCTGGTCAGCCCGCAGCCGCCGGAGAGCAGGGCCAGCGACAGGGCCGGCGCCAGCCATCTGTGCCTCACGTTGCCACCTCCCTGGAGGGGGATCGGCTGGTCAGGCCGCGGCCGCTGGCGAGCAGGGTCGGCGACTGGGCTGCCGCGAGCCATCTGTGCCTCACGTTGCCACCTCCCTGGAGGGGGATCGGCTGGTCAGGCCGCGGCCGCTGGCGAGCAGGGTCGGCGACTGGGTTGCCGCGAGCCATCTGTGCCTCACGTTGCCACCTCCCTGCCCGCAGCCGCCGGACAGCAGGGCCGGCGAAACGGCCGGTGCCAGCCAGCTCCGCCTCATGTGCCCACCTCCAACCCCCGTGGCTTGATCAGCAGTTCGGCGAGGGAGGCCAGCCAGTCGACCAGCAGGGCCAGTGACACCGTGAGGATCGAGCCCAGCATCAGCACCGGCATCCGCTGGGTGGTGATCCCGGTCGTGATCAGGACGCCCAGGCCTCCGCCTCCGCCGAAGGTCGCCAGGGTTGCCGTACCGACGTTCAGGACCAGGGCCGTACGGACGCCCGCGAGGATCAGCGGGACGGCCAGCGGGAGTTCGACGCGGGCCAGTGCCCCCAGCGGGGACATGCCGATCCCGCGCGCCGCCTCCAGCAGGATCGGGTCGTTCGCCTTCAGGCCGGCGATCGTGTTCGACAGGACCGGCAGGACGGCGTAGACGACGATGCCGATCAGGGCCGTCTTCGTGCCCGTGCCCAGCCAGATCACCAGCAGGGCCAGCAGACCGATCGCCGGGGTCGCCTGGCCCATGTTGGCGACCGCCATCGCGACCGGACTCACCCTGCGGAAGGCCCTGCGCGTCAGCACGATCCCCAGCGGGATCGCGATGATCAGCACGAAGAACGTCGAGATCACCGTCAGCTTCACGTGCTGCCACAGCGCCTGGGACACCTGCCCGTTCGACAGCGCGTTCTCGGAGATCGGGTCCAGGTCGGCCTGCGCGAACCACAGCCAGGTCGCGAGCAGGACGGCGATGAGGAACACCGGCAGGAAGGTCAGCTTCTGCCAGGTCACGTGTCCCCGCGGCGGGGCCGGTGCGGGAGGGGCCGCGGTCTCCTCCGTCTCCGGAGTCCCGGAAATCGTCATGCCTTCCGCTCCCCTCCGTCGGCACCCTCCTGCTCGGCGTGCGTCTGGGCGGCCCGGATGATCTCCAGGTCGTGCTGGTGCTCGATGGCCTCCAGACGGTCGGCCTCCAGGAGCTCGTGCACGGAGTTCGTGAGCGTCTCCATGTCGACGACCCCCGTGTACTCCCCGTGCCGCCCGGTCACCGCGACCCGCCCCGCGTTGTCCGTCAGTACCGCCTCCAGCGCGTCCCGCAGGGTCGCGTCCCTGGTCACGGTGTCGCTCACCAGGGTCCCGGCCTGCGCCAGCGACCCCTTCGCGCGCATCATGTCGCCGCGCCTGAGCCACTTGTACGGCCGTCCCCGCCTGTCGAGCAGCAGGACCTCGTTCGTCCCGCTGCCCCGGAGCTTGTTGAAGATCTCCTGGAGCGGGTCGTCGATGGTCACCGCCGGATAGTCGGTGATCTCCACATCCCGTACGCGGGTGAGGTTCAGCCGCTTCAGCGCCGCCCCGGCCCCGACGAACCCGGACACGAAGTCGTCGGCCGGGTTGGTCAGGATCGCCTCGGGGGTGTCGAACTGGGCGATGTGCGAGCGCTCGCGCAGCACGGCGATCCGGTCGCCGAGCTTGATCGCCTCGTCGAAGTCGTGGGTGACGAAGACGATCGTCTTGTGCAGTTCCTGCTGAAGCCGGATCAGCTCGTCCTGGAGATGGTCCCGGGTGATCGGGTCGACCGCGCCGAACGGCTCGTCCATCAGGAGCACAGGGGGATCGGCGGCCAACGCCCTTGCCACCCCCACCCGTTGCTGCTGGCCCCCCGACAGCTGACGTGGATAACGGCCGTGGAACTCCCCGGGGTCCAGACCGACGAGGTCGAGCAGCTCCTCCACCCGGTCCCGGATCCGGGTCTTCCCCCAGCCGATCATCTTCGGTACCAGCGCGATGTTCTGCGCGACCGTCATGTGCGGGAAGAGCCCGGCCGACTGGATCGCATAGCCCACCTTGCGGCGCAGCTTGACCGGATCAATGTCGGTCACGTCCTCACCGTTGATCCGGATCCGTCCCCCTGTCGGCTCGATCAACCTGTTGATCATCTTGAGTGTTGTTGACTTACCGCATCCAGATGGACCGACGAAGATGACGATCTCGCCCGCCTTGATCTCCATGTTGACGTTGTCGACGGCGGGTTGCGGATTGCCGGGATACCGCTTGGTCAGGTTCTCCAACTCGATGGAAGCCCCGGAAGCACCGGACTCAGACACGGATCCCCCTCGGAATGGTCAGCCGTCCGAGCAGGACGTACGCGGCGTCGAACAGCAGGGCGAGGACGATGATCCCGAGCGTGCCCGCGAGTACCTGGTTGAGCGCGTTCTTGCTGCCCAGCGAGGCGATCCCCCGGAAGATCTCGTTTCCGAGGCCGGGCCCGGAGGCGTAGGCGGCGATCGCCGCGATGCCCATCAGCATCTGGGTCGAGACCCGGATGCCGGTCAGGATCGGCGGCCACGCGAGCGGCAGCTCGACCCGTACCAGCCGGGCCGTCCGGGACATCCCGATCCCGCGCGCCGCGTCCACCAGGGACGGGTCGACCCCGCGCAGGCCCACGATCGCGTTACGCACGATCGGCAGCAGTCCGTACAGCGTCAGCGCGATCACCGTGGGCGGCACCCCGAGCCCCACGACGGGGATGAGCAGACCGATCATGGCCAGCGAGGGGATGGTCAGGATGGTCGAGGTGGCCGTCGTCGCGAGGTTGCCCGCCCACTCGCTCCGGTAGGTCACGACCCCGATCAGCACCCCGATCAGCGTCGCCACGACCATGCACTGGAAGACGACGCTCGCGTGTTGACCGGCGTCCGTGAGCAGCTGCTGGTGGCGGTTGCCGAGGTACTCCCAGAAGCTCACGCGCGCTCACCCCAGGCTCGGATCGGTCAGGTCTGCCGGTCTCCCGCCGCCTGCTCCACCAGCGGGATGATCCGCAGCGGAACGGGGTTCTCCATGACGATCGCGGTGGCGGCCCGGACGATCCCATCGAAACCGACAACCCGGTCGATCACACGTTGGAGATCGGCGTTGGAGCGGGCCACCAGACGGCACAGCATGTCCCCGCTGCCGGTAGTGGTGTGCAGCTCCAGGACCTCCGGCACGGTCGCCAAGTGCGCCCGTACGTCCGGCCCTTGCCCCTGCCGGATCTGCAGCGTGGCGAAGGCGGTCACCGGGTAGCCGAGCGCCGCCGGATCGACCTGCGGACCGAATCCCCGGATGACTCCGTTCGACTGAAGCCGGTCGAGCCGCGCCTGCACGGTCCCCCGGGCCACCCCCAGCCGCCGGGACATCTCCAGCACCCCGATCCGCGGCTCCCGCGCCAGCAGCACGATGATCCGCCCGTCCAGCTCGTCGATCCCCACGGCAGCCTCCCGAACCGATGGTCATCCTGTACAGAAAGGCCGCCGAGACGGCCGTACGACTGAACACATTGTCCAGCGATTATGCGAACTATTGCGCACCTTGCGAGGCGGAGTCAGGCTTCGGACATGACGCAGACCACACACCACACTCCCGACACCGCCCGGCAGGCCGACCCCTTCCCGGTCAAGGGAATGGACGCGGTCGTCTTCGCCGTCGGCAACGCCAAGCAGGCGGCGCACTACTACTCGACCGCCTTCGGCATGCGGCTGGTGGCCTACTCCGGCCCGGAGAACGGCAGCCGCGAGACCGCCGCCTACGTGCTCACCAACGGCTCCGCCCGTTTCGTGTTCACCTCCGTCATCAAGCCCGCCACCCCGTGGGGCCACTTCCTCGCCCAGCACGTGGCCGAACACGGCGACGGGGTGATCGACCTCGCCATCGAGGTCCCGGACGCCCGCCGCGCGTACGCCTACGCCGTCGAGCACGGCGCCCGCTCGGTGGCCGAGCCGTACGAGCTGAAGGACGAGCACGGCACGGTCGTCCTCGCGGCGATCGCCACCTACGGCGAGACCCGCCACACCCTGGTCGAGCGCACCGGCTACGACGGTCCCTACCTGCCCGGCTTCGCCGCGGCCGCCCCGATCGTCGAGCCGCCAGCCCACCGCACCTTCCAGGCCGTCGACCACTGCGTCGGCAACGTCGAGCTCGGCCGGATGAACGAGTGGGTCGGCTTCTACAACAAGGTCATGGGCTTCACGAACATGAAGGAGTTCGTGGGCGACGACATCGCCACCGAGTACAGCGCGCTGATGTCGAAGGTCGTGGCCGACGGCACGCTCAAGGTGAAGTTCCCGATCAACGAGCCCGCCATCGCCAAGAAGAAGTCCCAGATCGACGAGTACCTGGAGTTCTACGGCGGCGCGGGCGTCCAGCACATCGCGCTGAACACCATCGACATCGTGCAGACCGTACGGACCATGCGCGCGGCCGGAGTCCAGTTCCTCGACACCCCCGACTCCTACTACGACACCCTCGGCGAGTGGGTCGGCGACACCCGCGTACCGGTCGACACGCTCAGGGAGTTGAAGATCCTCGCCGACCGCGACGAGGACGGCTATCTGCTGCAGATCTTCACCAAGCCGGTCCAGGACAAGCCGACCGTGTTCTTCGAACTCATCGAGCGGCACGGCTCGATGGGCTTCGGCAAGGGCAACTTCAAGGCACTGTTCGAGGCCATCGAGCGAGAGCAGGAGAAGCGGGGCAACCTCTAGGCCCTGTGGCACACCGCGGCCGTCCACTCATCGGTACGGCCGCGGTGTGACCCCCTTCGCGTCCATCGACGGCAGTTCCTCGTCCGGCACCTCGCCCAGCGCGGCCAACGCCTCCCACGCCGACCGCGCCCGCAGGGGTGAGAACCAGGGATTGATCCGCAGCGCCTCCTGGAGATGCCGTCGCGCGGGGGCGGTCTGCTCCAACTCCCGCTCGATCATGGCCAGGTGATACGTGTACAGGGCGCTGCGCACCCCGCCCCCGTGCACCTTGTCCGTCGCGATCCGGGCGTATCCCAGGGCTTCCTTGTCCTCGCCGGCCCGGTGCAGCGCCCACCCCAGCGCGTCGGCCACCGGGATGCCCGGTTGCCGTCGCCACTCGGCCCGCAGTCGTCGTACGGCGGACTCCGGATCGCCGTGGTCCGCCTCGAACTGGCCGAGGACCAGCTCCTCGTCGGCCCCGGACGCCGCCGCGCTGCGTACTCTCGCCCGCAGCAGGTCGTACTGCACCCGGGCCGCCTGCTGCAGCCCCAGCGACTCGTACAACTCGCCCAGCTCCAGGGCGTATTGGGGGAGCGGCTGTTTGGCGAGGGCGATCCGGTACGCGCTCAGGGCCTCGGTCGTACGGCCAAGGGCCGCGAGGACCCGCCCCTGCCCGGCCTGCGCGGCCCGCTGGTCGGGGTCGACGCGGACCGCCGCCTGGAAGTGCCGCAGGGCGTCCTCGCGCTCGCCGCGCTCCCAGGCCAGCTGCCCGGCCCGCTCCAGATACGCGGCCCGCTCGGCAGGAGCCTGGGCCCTCGCCGCCGCGTCGGCCAGCTGGGCCGCCGCGTCCTCGCGCCGGCCCCGGTCCCGGTACACGGCGGCGGCCCGGGCCATCACCGCGGGACCCGACCGCAGCTCCAACAGCCGCTCCAGCGCCCGGTCGGCCGCCTTGTAGTCGCCGAGCCCGGTGTACGCGTCGATGAGCGCCGGATACGTCGTCCACCGCTTCGGTTCCAGCTTCCGGGCCGCCTCGCCCCAGGCTCGCGCGGCCCGGAAGTCCCGGCGCGCGTTCGCGAGGGCGGCCAGACCGCCGAGCGCCTCCGCGTTCCCGCGCACCTTCAGGGACCTGCGCAGCGCGGTGTCGGCCTTCGGATAGAACGCCGTCTCCGCCGTCCGCCGCCCCTGTTCGACATACGCCGTCCCGAGCACCGCCCACGACTGGGCGTCCTCGGGATGCCTGCGCAGATGGCTCTCCCGCTCACCGATCAGCACCGCCAGGTCGGGCAGCGCGGCCGGCACCCCGGCGGCGACCGCCGTCAGTGCCTGGGCTCCCGGTGCCGGGGCGGGGGCGTGGGCCGCCGGCCGCTGTGCGGGCAGCAGCATCAGCGCCGTGCCGAGCAGCGCGCAGCCCGCGACCGCAGCGAGCACCAGACGCCCCTGCAGCCGCGCCCGCCGCCGCCCCGGCGGCTGCTCCGCGGGCCCCTCCACAGGCTGCTCCGGCCGGTTCTCCGTGGCTTGGTTCTCCATGGCGCTCACTGTGCGTCAGTACGACGAGCACACCCCGGCACCCGGCAGCTGCCGCAGACGGGGTTCACACCGATGGCCCCCGGTGCGACGCTGTGATCATGAGCCGTATCGAAGCGCCCCGCGACGAGGTCACCGGCAACCTCGTCGACCGTCTGCTGAGCGGTCTGCCCGCGGAGGCCGTCCTCGTCGACCCGGACGTCACGGCCTCCTACGCCAACGACATGGCGAGCTTCTGCCCGGCCGGCACCCCCGCCGTGGTCGTCCTGCCGCGCAGCGTCGAGCAGGTCCAGCACGTCATGCGCATCGCCACCGAACTGCGCGTCCCGGTCGTCCCGCAGGGCGCCCGCACCGGCCTGTCGGGCGGCGCCAACGCCTCCGACGGCTGCATCGTGCTGTCCCTGACGAAGATGGACCGCATCCTGGAGATCAACCCGGTCGACCGCATCGCCGTCGTCGAACCGGGCGTCGTCAACGCGACCCTGTCCCGCGCGGTGAACGAACTCGGCCTCTACTACCCGCCGGACCCCTCCAGCTGGGAGATGTGCACGATCGGCGGCAACATCGGCACCGCCTCCGGCGGGCTGTGCTGTGTGAAGTACGGGGTGACGGCGGAGTACGTCCTCGGCCTCGACGTCGTCCTCGCCGACGGCCGGCTCATGTCCACGGGCCGCCGTACGGCCAAGGGGGTCGCGGGATACGACATGACCCGCCTCTTCGTCGGCTCCGAGGGCTCGCTCGGGATCGTCGTACAGGCGACCCTGGCGCTCAAACCGCAGCCGCCCGAGCAGCTGGTGCTGGCCGCCGAGTTCGCGTCCGGGGCCGCCGCCTGCGACGCGGTGTGCCGGATCATGGAGGGCGGGCACGTGCCGTCCCTCCTCGAACTGATGGACCGTACGACGGTCAAGGCCGTCAACGACCTCGCGCACATGGGCCTCCCGGAGTCGACGGAAGCCCTCCTGCTGGCCGCCTTCGACACCACGGACCCGGCCGCCGACCTCGCGGCGCTCGGCGCGCTGTGCGAGGCGGCGGGCGCCACGCAGGTCGTCCCGGCCGAGGACTTCGCCGAGTCCGAACTCCTGCTCCAGGCCCGCAGGCTGTCCCTCACCGCCCTCGAAGCCGTCAAGGGCACCACGATGATCGACGACGTGTGCGTGCCCCGCTCACGGCTCGGCGAGATGCTGGAGGGCACCGAGCGGATCGCCGAGAAGTACCAGCTCACCATCGGTGTCGTCGCCCACGCGGGCGACGGCAACACCCACCCGACGGTCTGCTTCGACGCGGCCGACCCGGACGAGTCCCGGCGCGCCCGCGAGTCCTTCGACGAGATCATGGCCCTCGGCCTGGAGCTCGGCGGCACGATCACCGGGGAACACGGCGTGGGCGTACTGAAGAAGGAGTGGCTGGCGCGCGAGATCGGGCCGGTGGGGGTGGAGATGCAGCGGGCGGTGAAGGGCGTCTTCGACCCGCTCGGCATTCTGAACCCCGGCAAGCTCTTCTGAGGCTTCGCGGTACGGCTCACTCCCCGTCCGTCGACTCGTCGCGCAGCCAGAGATCGTCGGCCGGGGTGGAGGCCAGCAGCTCGGCGAGGCCGTCGTCGATGCCGAGCTGCTCCGCCTCAGAGCCCGGGGGGACCGCCCTCAGCGTGCGCTCCAGCCAGGCCGAGACCCGCGCGGCCGGGGCCTCCAGGAGGGCGTCGCCGTCGGGGGAGCTCAGCGCCATCAGCACGACGCCGCGGCCCGCGACCTTCGTCGGCCACACCCGTACGTCCCCGTGCCCGCAGGGCCGGAACACCCCCTCCACGAGGAGTTCGCGGGCGAAGGTCCAGTGGACGGGGTGGTCCGAGCCGATGTGGAAGGTGACGTGGATGGCGAAGGGGTCGTCGCTGCGGTAGCCCAGCCGGGCCGGGACCGGGATGCTGCGCTCGGGCGACAGGATGAGTTTGAGCTCCAGTTCGCGCTCTACCACCGTGTGGTGCATGGCGTTCGTTCCTCTCTCGGCTCTCGTACGGGTCCTGCGGTGGGCCCGTACGAGTGGAGAGGGCGGAGGGGCCGGGATCATTACGCGGGTTCGGCGAACTTTTTTCCGGCGGTATCACGGTCGTGCCCAAAAGGGGTGGGTCCGGTGGGACTGTCGGTGGGTCTTGCGCCGGTCTGATAGATGTGGACCCCCCTCTATTGACCCCCGAGCAGATACGGGACGACGGACATGAGCGCCCCAACCCCGGCACCCGGTGACGACAGGCCCCGCGAGGGCTACTACCCGGACCCGTCCATTCCTGGATATGTCCGTTACTGGAACGGCGCTTCCTGGGTGCCGGGCACCAGCCGCCCCGCCCCGGCGGACGGCGAACCGCTCGCCCCGCCGGCGGGCGGAGGTACGGCGCCCTCTCCCGTGGAGGAGACGGGCCCGCACTTCTTCGACGAGGACCCGGCCGAGGAGGCCGCCCGCGCCGACGCCCAGCACGGCAGCCGCCCGGAACCCGCGTCCGCGTGGACCGCCGACCGGGCCCACCAGGCGGGCTTCGGCGGCGACCAGGACCGCAGGGTCTCGTGGGGTTCCCCGGGTTCCCCGGATTCCCCGCAGGGGGCTGCGCAGGCTCAGCAGGGGCCGCCGCAGGGGGCTCAGCAAGGTGCGCCTCAGGGCGGGTCTCAGGGTGCCCAGCACGGCGTACCGCAGCAGGGTGGGCCGCAGGGCGCCGTCGACCCGAGGGTGGCCGGCTCCCGGCCTGCGGACGTTCCCTCCCCGGCCCAGCCGGACGGCCACGCCGCCCGTACCGACGGCACCGCGACGATCCCTCCCGCCGAGCCGGACGAGGACGGCGGCACCCGTGTCTTCCGCAGGCAGACGGGAGCCGCTCAGCAGCCGGGCGGCCCCGGCTCGGACGACGGCACCATGAAGTTCCGCGCGCTCTCCCCGCGCACGGCGCAGCAGAACGGGGGTCCCGGGGCGCAGAACGGAAGCACGCCAGGGCCCGCGTATTCCGGGCCCACCGCGCAGGGCGGACAGGCCGTGTCCGGTCCGGCCGGCGGCGCGGGAGCCCAGCCCCCGACCGGCCCCCAGGGGCCCGGCTTCGGGGCCGGCAAGGCCGCCGCCGAGCGGGCCGCGACGGCCGGTGCGGCGGGCCCCCAGGGCCCCGCCGCCGCTGCCCCCGCCCCCTCCGGACCGCAGGCGGGGGTTTCAGGCGTCCCGCAGCAGATCAGCCCCCCACAGGGTGTAGGCGCCCTGCCCCCCGCCACCCCCCTGAGCGCGGGCCCCGGTGGCGGTCAGCCCTCCTGGGCGCAGCAGGTGCACCGGCTCGCCGGGCCCGACGAGGAGCAGCCCGCTCCCTGGAAGCCGCCGGTCGAGGACATCTTCCAGGCGGCCGCCCGCCGCCAGGCGTCCGCGCGCCCCGCGAGCCTGGGCAAGCGCCTGGCCGCCCGTCTCCTCGACACCCTCGTCGTCGGCGCGGTGACCGCCGTGGCCGCCGTCGCCCTCGGCACCAAGGCGGCCGACCACGTCAACGAGAAGATCGACGCGGCCAAGCTCTCCGGCGAGACCGTGACGGTCTGGCTCCTGGACGGCACCACGTCGGTGTACCTCGGCATCGTGGTCGCCGTACTCCTCGTCGCCGGCGTTCTGTACGAGGCGCTGCCCACCGCCAAGTGGGGCCGCACCCTCGGCAAGAAGCTGCTCGGCCTGGAGGTGCGGGACATCGAGGGCCACGAGCCGCCGTCCTTCGCCGGTGCCCTGCGCCGCTGGCTGGTCTACAGCGTCCCGGGCCTGCTCGGCATCGGTGTCGTGGGCGTCGCGTGGTGCCTGTTCGACAAGCCGTGGCACCAGTGCTGGCACGACAAGGCGGCGCATACGTTCGTGGCGGGCTGAGCGGGTACCACGAACGGCGTACATGATTCGGTACTCCGGACGGCCGCTCGCCGGATGCGGAGTCGGGGGGTTCGCGGTCGACTCGGGCCATGAGCAGTGAACCGCCCCCCGGCTCCGGCCAGCAGCCGCCGGATGACGACCCGTTCAGGAAGCAGCCCCCGCCTAGCGAGGGCTCGGGATCGCCGTACAACGCACCGCCGCCGCCGCCGCCACCGTCGTACGGCGGCGGTGACCCGTACGGCGGTGGCCCCACCGACCCCCTGGCCGGCATGCCCCCGCTGGCATCCAGCGGCAGGCGCACGCTCGCCCGGATCATCGACCTGATCCTGGTGGGCATCGTCGTCTGGCTGATCACCTGGGGCTTCGGGGTGAGCGAGTACGACGTCGACAGCGACGACATGCAGTACGGCAAGTCGCTCGCCCAGTCGGCGCTCGCCGCGGTGCTCTACATCGCCTACGACACCGTCCTGATCACCCGGTCCGGGCAGACACTCGGCAAGAAGTGGCTCGGCATGCGGGTGGCGAACCTCGACAACGGCTCCACGCCCTCCGTACAGACCACGCTGATCCGCTCGGCGGTCCTGTGGATCCCGTTCGCGTTCTGCTGCGCCTGCATCTGGACCGCCATCTCGGGCGGCTGGAGCTACTTCGACAAGCCCTACAAACAGGGCCTGCACGACAAGGCGGCGAAGACGGTCGTGGTCAACACGACGTGACCCGGACGGGCCCGGTTGTCACCCGGGGGGACGGGGGCGGCAGGGCCCGAGCCGTGGGTTTTGGGCAGACGCGGCCCGGCGCGATGGGCGTCGGGGTGCTGGCTGGGCGAGGAGCGTCGGCCGGCCGGAGCGGCGGGCCCGGAGGGCTTGTCGGCGTCCGAGGTTGGCGCGCCCGGCTCGCCCCGACGAACTCCGGCGGGACGAACGCGGTGCCCAGGCCGCGGTCTTGGGAGGGTGTGGCCCCAGAGGGCTGGTGCGGCCTGGAGCGTCGGCCGTCCGGCGGTGGCGCGGCCAGGACCGTAGGCAACCGGGTGACAACGCGACCGCGCGCCCGCCCCGCCTCGACGAACCCCGGGGTCTGATCGGCGTGCCCGGTTCAGCGAACGCAGTGTTCAGGCTGAGGTCTTGGGAGCGTCGGGCGGCAGGGGTGTGGGCGCGGCCCGGAGTGTTTGTGCATGGCGGGGTGAGCGCGGCCAGGAGCGGGGGCGTCCGGGGTTGACGAGGCCGGGGCCGTCGGCAGCCGATGGCGACGCGACCGCACGCCCATCCCTCCATGACGACCCCGAGGGGTGATCCTGAGGACGTGGTCCAGCGAACGCAGGCCGCAGTCGTGGGAGCGTCGGGCGTCAGAGGGGGGTCGGTGGGGCCTGGAGCGTTGGGCGGCCGGGGTTGTTGAGGGCAGGGCCGTCGGCAGTTGGTGACGATACGACCGTGCGCCCGGCTTGCCTTGACGAACCGAGACTCGGTGCGCGGTTCGGCGGACGCGGTGCTCGGGCCGCAGTCGTGGGAGCGTCGGGCGTCGGAGGGGCGGTAGGGCCTGGAGCGTTGGGCGGCCGGGGTTGTTGAGGCCAGGCCGTCGGCAGCTAGTGACCACACGACCGTGCGCCCGGCTTGCCTCGATGAACCCGAGGGGCGAACCTCAGCGCGTGGTTCGGCGAACGCGCGGCCCGGGGTTGGCGCGGCGAGGAGTGTCGGTCGGCCGGAGCGACGAGGCCGGGGGCGGGCGACCGCGGCGGCGACGCGAAGAGCGGCGGGCGTCCGGGGTTGGCGAGGCCAGGGCCGTCGGCGACCCGTGACGACACGACCGCGCGCCCGGCTCGGTCCGAGGAACCCGAGGAACCCGAGGAACCCGGGGTCGAACCGGGGCGCACACTTCAGCGAACGCAGTGTTCAGGCTGCGGTCTTGGAGCTCGTGGCCGCGGCCGGTACGGGCTCTTGCGCTGGGTGCTGGGCGGGCTTGCGCAGGGCTACCACGCGGGGCTTGGGCTGGGGCACCGTCATGGCGACCAGCAGGCCGAGCGCGAGCGCCGAGACGGCGATGATCGCGATCCCCACGGTCGAACTCGTCTGTGACAGCAGCAGCATGGCTAGCGTCGAGAAAATGACGGTGATCGAACCGTAGGCGAGCTGTGCGGCGGTCGGACGAGGCATGGCAATCGTGTCCTCGGAATTGGGGATCCACGGGGGGTGTCGGCCTGGCATTCCGCCGACATCCGGGCGTTCCGCCAATCGACTCTAATCGCCTGTGTGCCCGAGTGGAACGAACAGTAAGCGTGACCTAACCAACAGTGCCGGAGCACAGGGGGCGCACGGAGTCATGACGTCCACCAAGTGGACCATCGTGCGCGCCTGTTCCTTTGCGGTCACGTGTCCGCAATGCGAACACCGACTCCCAATAATGCACTTGTCGGGTCCAAGTCAAGGTCTGTCTTTTCTCACCGAACTTTAGTCAAATACCGGTCACTTGCCTGATAGGGGAGAGGCACAAGTGACAGACAGAACCTGGAAGTTCAGAACGGCGGCGACGATCGTCGCCCTCGCGGCCGCCTCGGCCACGTTCTCGACCTTCGCCGTGGCACAGGCCGCGGACACCACGTCCACGAAGGCCTCCGAGGTCGACCGGCAGGACCCGCAGCCGGCGAAGGCCAGGGAGCACGACTTCGACGGCCCGCTGACCAAGACCCAGGAGGCGCAGCGCCAGGAGGCGCTCGACCAGGTCATATCCGGCGCCGCCTCGGTGAAGAACCGGGACGGCTCCAAGGTCGTCGAGCTCAAGAGCCGCAAGGGCGACAGCAAGTACGTCGAACTCGGCCGCGAGAAGACCGACAAGATCTTCACCATCCTGGTCGAGTTCGGCGACCAGATCGACCCGCGCTACGGCGGCACGGTCGGCCCGCTGCACAACCGGATAGCCCAGCCGGACCGCGCCCAGGACAACAGCACGGCCTGGCAGGCGGACTACAACCAGGCGCACTTCCAGGACCTGTACTTCGGCGACGGCAACGCCTCGGTCAAGTCCTACTACGAGAAGCAGTCCTCGGGCCGCTACTCGGTCGAGGGCGAGGTGACCGACTGGGTCAAGGTCCCCTACAACGAAGCCCGTTACGGCTCCAACGACGCCGCCACCGGCGCCTGGTACGCGGTGCAGGACGGCGTCAACGCCTGGGTCGCCGAGCGCGAGGCCGCGGGGGCCACCGCCGCCGAAATCGCCGCGGAACTCGCCGAGTTCGACCAGTGGGACCGCTACGACTTCGACGGTGACGGCGACTTCAACGAGTCCGACGGCTACATCGACCACTTCCAGATCGTGCACGCCGGCGAGGACGAGTCCGCGGGCGGCGGCGCGCAGGGCGAGGACGCCATCTGGGCCCACCGCTGGTACGCCTTCGGCACCGACGCCGGCGCCACCGGCCCCGACGACAACAAGCTCGGCGGCACCCAGATCGGCGACACCGGCATCTGGGTCGGCGACTACACCATCCAGCCGGAGAACGGCGGACTCGGCGTCTTCGCCCACGAGTACGGCCACGACCTCGGCCTGCCCGACGAGTACGACACCTCCGGCGGCGGCGAGAACTCCACCGGCTTCTGGACGTTGATGTCCTCCGGCTCCTGGCTCGGCACCGGCAAGGACTCCATCGGCGACCTGCCCGGTGACATGAACGCCTGGGACAAGCTCCAACTGGGCTGGCTCGACTACGACGTCGCCAAGGCGGGCACGAAGTCCACCCACAAGCTGGGCGTCGCGGAGTACAACACCAAGAACCCGCAGGCGCTCGTGGTCCAGCTGCCGGAGAAGACGGTCACCACCGAGGTGGTCCCCCCGGCACAGGGCGCCACGCAGTGGTGGAGCGGCAGCGGTGACGACCTGCGCAACACCCTGACCCGCCCGGTCGACCTGACCGGCAGGTCCTCGGCGGCGCTGACCCTCGACGGCTGGTGGGACATCGAGAAGGACTTCGACTACCTCTACATCGAGGTCTCCACCGACGGCGCCAACTGGACGCCGGTCGACGGCACTCTGGCCGACGGCACCGCCGTCCCGCGCGACGGCAGCGGCAAGCCCGCACTCACCGGCTCGGTCACCGCCTACCAGAAGCTGACCTTCCCGCTGGACGCCTACGCGGGCCAGAAGATCCAGCTGCGCTTCCGCTACGCCACCGACGGCGGAGTGGCCCAGAAGGGCTTCGCGGCCGACGAGATCACGGTGACCGCCGACGGCGCGACCCTGTTCTCCGACAACGCCGAGGCGGCGGACGCCACTTGGACCGCGAACGGCTTCTCCCGCATCGGGGCGTCGATCACGGACGACTACGCGCAGTACTACATCGCCGAGAACCGCCAATACGTGTCGTACGACAAGGTGTTGAAGGTCGGCCCGTACAACTACGGCTTCTCGACGACCCGTCCGGACTGGGTGGAGCACTACGCCTACCAGAACGGCCTGTTGATCTGGAAGTGGGACACCTCCCAGGCCGACGACAACACCAGCCAGCACGAGGGCGAGGGTCTGATCCTTCCGGTCGACTCGCACCCGACCGCGCTGAAGTGGTCCGACGGCACGCTGATGCGCAACCGCATCCAGGCCTACGACTCCACCTTCAGCTGGTACCCGACGGACTCGATCACGCTCCACAAGGCGGACGTGCCGACGAGGATCAAGTCCAAGCCGGGCGTCCCGGTCTTCGACGACGGACGGTCGACGTACTACGACGAGACCAACCCGCTCGCGGGGGTCAAGATCACTGACACCAACACCCGGATCGCGATCGTCAACGAGCCGCTGAACGGCTCGACGATCACGCTCAAGGTCGGACCTTCGGTCAAGTAAAAGTAAAATCGCAGGTCAGAAGCGTATCGGCGGCAACCCCTGGCGGGTTGCCGCCGATCGTGTTTAGGTGCGTCCTGTGGCTTCCTTATTGACACCGACATCGACACCGACGCACACGGGGGTGTGACTGCATGGCCGCAGGAGGTTTCTGCAAGCTGCCGAACGGCACGGTGGTGGTGGCGCTGAACCTGCCCCGCCCGCCCGCCGACGGCTGCGGCAGCGTGCGGGTACTCGTCCACGCCCAGAACCGGGCGCGCGCCCTGACCAGGCTGCGCAACCTGGGCCTGCGCGCGGTCTACCTGCGGGGCAACGCCGCGCCCCCGAACCCGGACGAGATCACGGCCGTACTCCACCACCCGGACGGGCTGATATGGCGTACAGCCCCTGACAACGCTGTCGTGGGCGGCCCGGAACTGGTCCAGGAGCTGTGGCACCCGATCAGGTCGCTGCTCAGACGCCCGGCGGCGCCGGCCTGAGCCCCGGGCCCCAGGGCCTGTCCGGCGGATCATGCCGGCGGCGCGGGGCCCAGGCACGCACTCCCCCGACAGGCGTGGTCGTCACTCGGTTTCGCTCGCGCGGGGCCCCATGGCCCCGCTCACCTGCGCTGACAAGGCGCCGTTCCTTGGAGCCGGCCTGATCCGCCGGACAGGCCCTAGACCACCGGCTTGCCCGACAGCTCCACGCCCGCCTCGCGCAGCTCCTCGATCGCGCGTTCCGTGGTGGCCTCGGCCACTCCGGCGGTCAGGTCGAGGAGGACCTGCGTACGGAAGCCCTCCCTGGCCGCGTCCAGCGCGGTGGCCCGGACGCAGTGGTCCGTGGCGATCCCGACCACGTCCACCTCCGACACGTCCCGCGCCCGCAGCCAGTCGGCCAGCGTCACGCCGTTCTCGTCGGCACCCTCGAACCCGCTGTAGGCGGCCGCGTACGCCCCCTTGTCGAAGACGGCGTCCACCGCCCCCGAGGCCACGGCGGGCGCGAAGTTCGGGTGGAAGCCCACACCCTCGGTCCCGGCGACGCAGTGCGCGGGCCAGGAGTGCACGAAGTCGGGGTTGTCGGCGAAGTGCCCGCCGGGCGCGATGTGGTGATCGCGGGTGGCCACCACATGCTGGTAGCCGGAGCCGGCCGCCTGTCCGATCAGCTCGGTGACGGCGGCGGCCACATCGGCACCCCCAGCCACCGCGAGGCTGCCCCCTTCGCAGAAGTCGTTCTGCACGTCAACGACGATCAAGGCGCGGCGCATGTGGGTGTCCTTCGACTATGAGGTGAACTTACGAGCCTAGAGACTTCGACGGCACTGCGGGAGGGCGCACCCGCATTAGCTACCCGAGCGCCCCTGTACATACTCCGTCGGAATGACCGGCTCCCCGCGCGACAGCTGCGTCGCCGACAACGGCAGGTTGGCCCGCGCGGCCGCATGCCGGTCCCGTACGACGTCCAGCGGCTCGCGTGCGACGACCTCGCCGCTCTTCACCAGCTCGACAAGGAGCTGACGGTCCGCGAGCGCCGGCGGCACCGCCCCCGTGCCCACGACCTCGGCCTCAGCGACCCCCTCCGCGTCCAGCCGCCGCGCCGCCCACTTGCGGCCGCCGACCGAGCTCTTGCCCCCGGACGACTTCTTCGCGACCGGGATCAGCGGCGCCTTCGGGTCGTCGGACTCGGCGCGCGCGACCAGCTTGTAGACCATCGAGGCGGTCGGATGCCCGGACCCGGTCACCAGCTGGGTGCCGACGCCGTACGCGTCCACCGGGGCCACGGCCAGGGAGGCGATGGCGTACTCGTCGAGGTCGGAGGTGACGATGATCCGGGTCCGCTTCGCACCCAGCTCGTCCAGCTGCTGCCGTACCCGATGGGCGACGAGCAGCAGGTCGCCGGAGTCGATGCGCACGGCCCCCAGCTCGGGCCCGGCGACCTCCACGGCCGTACGGACGGCCTCGGTGACGTCGTAGGTGTCCACGAGCAGTGTGGTGTTGCTGCCCAGCGAGTCGACCTGGGCCCGGAAGGCGTCCCGCTCCTGGTCGTGCAGGAGGGTGAAGGCGTGGGCGGAGGTGCCCACCGTGGGGATGCCGTAGCGGAAGCCGGCGGCGAGGTCGGAGGTGGTGGCGAAGCCACCGACGTAGGCGGCACGGGCGGCGGCCACCGCGGAGAGCTCGTGGGTGCGGCGGGCGCCCATCTCGATCAGCGGGCGGTCCCCGGCGGCCGAGGACATCCGGGAGGCCGCCGCGGCTATCGCGGAGTCGTGGTTGAGGATCGAGAGGATCACGGTCTCCAGAAGCACGCACTCGGCGAAGGAGCCCTCCACCCGCAGGATCGGCGAGCCCGGGAAGTACACCTCGCCCTCCGGATAGCCCCAGATGTCACCGCTGAAGCGGTAGGAGGCGAGCCAGTCCAGGGTCTCCTCGTCCACGATGTTCCGCTCGCGCAGGAAGCCGAGGACGTCCCCGTCGAAACGGAAGTTCTCCACCGCGTCCAGCACTCGGCCGGTGCCCGCGACGACGCCGTAGCGCCGCCCCTCCGGCAGCCGTCGGGTGAAGACCTCGAACACGCTCCGCCGTTCGGCGGTACCCGCCTTCAGGGCCGCCTGCAACATGGTGAGCTCGTACTGGTCCGTGAAGAGCGCCGTCGAGGGAACGTCCACCGGCAGCCCAAGGTCCGCTGTGTTCATAGCAACGGATGCTACCCCACTTCGCGTCAGTGTGACGATTTATGCTGCCCGTGGCAGCATGGGCCGTGTGACGTCACCCGCTCCCGTAGAGATCGAACGCACCGAGTCGGCGGAAGAGGTCTTCGCCGTCCCCGAGCCGGACGTCCCCTGGGTCACGATCGTCCACAACGACCCGGTCAACCTCATGAGCTACGTGACCTACGTCTTTCAGACGTACTTCGGCTACTCGAAGGACAAGGCCACCAAACTGATGCTCGACGTCCACCACAAGGGCCGGGCGGTCGTCTCCAGCGGATCCCGCGAGGAGATGGAACGCGATGTGCAGGCCATGCACGGCTACGGTCTGTGGGCCACCCTCCAGCAGGACCGGAAGTAGCGATAACCCCTGATGCCAGGAACCTTCGAACCGCTCCCCGGCGGCGGCGCGGCCGTCGCCCTCGACGACGTCGAGATCTCCATCATCCGGTCGCTGGCCGTCCAGCTCCTCGAGCTCATCGGGCCGGGGCCCGCCGAGGACGCCCCCGACGACCCGCTCGCCGAGCTCTTCGCGGAGGGGCCGAGCGAGCCGCCCTCCGACCCGGTGCTGAAGCGGCTGTTCCCGGACGCCTACAGCGACCCCGAGGGCACCCCGCAGGCCAAGGAGGCCGAGGAGCAGCGGGCGTACTCCTCGGAGTTCCGCCGCTACACCGAGAACGATCTGCGGGCCGGCAAGCGCGAGAACGCCCTCGCGGTGGTCCGTTCCCTGGACGCCCTTCATGTCGAGGGGGACGGCGGGGCGGTCCTCAAGCTGTCGGCCGGTGAGTCCCAGCAGTGGCTCGGCGCCCTCAACGACCTGCGGCTCGCGATCGGCTCCCGCCTCGACATCACCGACGAGGAGGACACCGACCTCCTCTACCGGCTCCCGGACGAGGACCCGCGCAAGCCGATGGTGATGGCGTATCTGTGGCTGGGCGGCCTCCAGGAGACCCTCGTGACGACCCTTATGCCGTGAATGTGACGGTTCTGTGTTCGCTCAGAGGACGCTCAAATCCGGATAACGATCACGTCACCGTGATGGCCGTGTATGCCCGTCATGGGTCTTCTTTGTCCGCCTCTCCCTGTGTTCTGCGTCACGAAGCGCACAGTTGATCAACATTGCGGCCGTGATAAATCTTCACGACCGCCCGGCGAACACCACCCGCATGTTCGCTCGGGTGCGCCACCGAGCCGGTAGATCGCCGGCCAGGCACCACTCCATCAATCCGGGGGGATCGAGATCCGATCCGAGGCCGACGAAAGGCCCGGTTCGGTATGGAGAAAGGCGCACGACACATGACCTCCGCTCAGGTCGACAACGCACCCGAAGAGGGCTACGAACGCGGACTCGGCAGCCGTCAGGTCCAGATGATCGCGATCGGCGGCGCCATCGGCGTCGGCCTCTTCCTCAACGCCGGGGCGAACATCGCCAAGGCCGGTCCGAGCCTCATCCTCATGTACGCCGTCGCCGGCGTCATCATCTTCTTCATCATGCGGGCCCTCGGTGAGCTGCTGCTCTACCGCCCGGTCTCGGGCTCCTTCGCGGAGTACTCCCGCGAGTTCCTCGGCCCGTTCTTCGGCTACTTCACCGGCTGGACGTACTGGCTGCTGTGGGTCGTCACCGGAATGGCGGAACTCACCGCCGCCGCGATCTACGTCAACTACTGGTTCCCACAGGTCCCGCAGTGGGTGACGGCCCTGGTCTTCCTGGTCGTCCTGTTCGTGGCGAACCTGATCTCGGTGAAGCTGTTCGGCGAGATCGAGTTCTGGTTCTCGATGATCAAGGTCACCGCCCTCATCGGCATGATCGTGATCGGCCTCGGCGTCCTCACCTTCGGCTTCAGCGCGGCCGGCGACACCGCCGCGGTCTCCAACCTCTGGGCCTTCGACGGCTTCTTCCCCAAGGGCGTCGGCTCGTCCCTGATGACCCTCCAGGGCGTGATGTTCGCCTACCTCGCCGTCGAGCTGGTCGGCGTCACCGCCGGTGAGTCCGAGAACCCCGAGAAGACCCTCCCCAAGGCGATCAACACCCTGCCCTGGCGGATCGGCCTCTTCTACGTCGGCGCCCTCACCGTCATCCTGTGCGTGGTCAAGTGGACCGAGTTCGCGGCCGGCGTCAGCCCCTTCGTGAAGGCCTTCGCCGTGATCGGCATCCCGGCCGGCGCCGGCATCGTGAACTTCGTCGTCCTCACCGCGGCCCTGTCCTCCTGCAACTCCGGCATGTACTCCACGGGCCGCATGCTGCGCACCCTGGCCGACAGCGGCGAGGCCCCGCAGGCCTTCAACAAGCTCTCCGTCACCCGCACCCCGGCGCTGGCCATCACGGTCTCCGTGCTCTTCATGGGCATCGGCGTGGTGCTGAACTACGTCGTGCCGGAGAAGGCCTTCGGATACGTCGTCTCGGTCGCGACCGCGGCAGGCATCTGGACCTGGCTGATGATCCTGGTCAGCCATGTGCGCTACCGCCGCGAGGTCGCCGCGGGACGCCTGCCCGCCTCGTCCTTCCCGGCACCGGGCGGCTCGGTCGGCAGCTGGATCGCCATCGTGTTCCTGCTCTTCGTGACCTGCCTGATCGCGTACGACTCGGAATCGCGGGTGTGTCTGTACGTGATGGCGGGATGGGCCGCGGCGCTCGGCGTGGGCTGGGCCGTGCTGAAGTCCCGTAACCCGGGGATCTCGGACCGGCGGGAGCCGGAGTTCGAGAAGGTGGGCTAGAAAGTCCGGCATACGGGCTTGTCCGGCATATGGGCTGCTCCGTACCACTCCTCGGTACGGAGCAGCCCTTCTGCTTATCCTGACCACCATGCTGACCATCACCCAGGCCCTCGTCGACCAGATCGTCGCGCACGCGCGCAAGGACCACCCCGACGAGGCGTGCGGAGTCGTCGCGGGGGCGGCCGGGGCGGACCGCCCCGAGCGCTTCATCCCGATGCTGAACGCGGCCATGTCGCCCACGTTCTACGAGTTCGACTCCGGCGACCTGCTCAAGCTCTACCGCGAGATGGACGACCGCGACGAGGAACCGGTGGTCATCTACCACTCCCACACCGCGACCGAGGCCTACCCGTCCCGCACGGACATCTCCTACGCCAACGAGCCCGGCGCCCACTACGTCCTCGTCTCCACCGCCGACACCGACGGCCTCGGCGAGTTCCAGTTCCGCTCCTACCGCATCGTCGACGGCGAGGTCACCGAGGAGGACGTGGAGATCGTCGCGGCGTACTAGGCTCGCGGGGACGACCAACTTCCCGTACTGGAGAAGGTGTTGACCCCGCACGCGCACGGACGACGGCCCACCCTGGAGGATGTCGCACGCCGCTCGGGGGTGTCGAAGTCGACGGTGTCCCGGGTGATCAACGGCGAGCCGAAGGTGCGCGCGGAGGTCGTCGAGCAGGTCCGCCAGGTCATCGCCGAACTCGGCTACGTCCCCAACCAGGCCGCCCGCCAGCTCGTCACCCGCCGCACCGGCGCCGTCGCCGTGGTCGCCGGCCAGCCGCAGAACCGGCTCTTCCTGGACCCGTTCTTCGACTGCCTGCTGCGCGCGGTCCGGCGTGAACTCGCCGAGCACGGCTCCCAGGCCGTCCTGCTGTTCCTGGACGAACCGGACGACTACCCCCGCGTCGCCGACTACCCCCGCGTCGCCGACTACCTCGGCGGCGGCCACGTCGACGGCGCCGTCCTGTTCTCCCTGCGCCCCGGCGACCGGCTGCACGAGATGACCGACCCCCTCGACATCCCGGTCGTCTTCGGCGGCCGCCCCCTCCTGCGCGACGGCGACACCGTGCGCGCCCACGCCTACGTCGACGGCGACAACCGCGGGGGAGCCCGGCAGGCCGTCCGTCACCTCGTCTCCCAGGGCCGCACGGAGATCGCGACCGTCACCGGGCCCCACGACCAGGAGCACTCCGCCGCCGAACGCCTCGCCGGCTACCGGGACGTCCTCCCGGACGCCCCGCCCGAGCTGACCGAACGCGCCGACTACACCGAGCAGGGCGGCGCCGACGCCATGGCCGCACTCCTCGACCGCCGCCCCGGCCTGGACGCCGTCTTCGTCGCCTCCGACCTCATGGCCGCCGGCGCGCTGCGGACCCTTCGGGAGCGCGGCCGCCGGGTCCCGGACGACGTGGCCGTCGTCGGCTTCGACGATCTGACCGAGATCAGCGAGTCGACGGACCCGCCGCTGACCACGGTCCACCAGGACGTGGAGCGGATGGGCCGCCTCATGGCCCGCCTGCTCTTCGACCGGCCCGCGCAGCCGCCCTCGGTGGTCGTGCCGACCCGACTGGTGGTCAGGGACTCCGCCTGAGCTGCCGTATCTCAGCCAGCGGCCGGATTTCGTCCGCATGGTGGGATCACATTCCGGGACCCGGATGGGGAATCGATACGATGACCCCATGGTTTCTTACGACGTGAGCGAGAAGACGCCGGGCACCCTGCTCGTGGCGCGGCTGCACGTCGACCTGTGCAGGCTCGCCAGCGCCATCTGTTGACGCTGCCCCTGCCGCCGTACGGCCGTGAGCCGCGGCGCCTCACACACGCACGACCTGCTGTTGTACCAGCGCTGCCGCGCGCCCACCGACCAGACACCATCCGACAGGAGCCCTGAGCCATGGCCATCGAGGTCCGCATCCCGACCATCCTCCGCACCTACACCGACGGCCAGAAGGCGGTGGAGGGCAACGGGAACACCCTCGCCGAGCTCTTCACTGACCTGGAGACCCGGCATACGGGCATCCAGGCCCGCATCGTGGACGGCGGTGAGCTGCGCCGGTTCGTCAACGTCTACCTGAACGACGAGGACGTCCGCTTCCTCGACGGCATCAACACCAAGCTCACCGACGGCGACAACGTCACGATCCTGCCGGCCGTGGCCGGCGGCATGGCCTGATCGTCGATGCGTTACGACTCCCCGCTGGCCGCGGTGGGCAACACCCCTCTGGTGCGCCTGCCGCGGCTCTCGCCGTCCGCCGACGTAAGCATCTGGGCCAAGCTCGAGGACCGCAACCCGACCGGCTCGGTCAAGGACCGCCCCGCCCTGCACATGATCGAGCAGGCGGAGAAGGACGGCCGTCTCACCCCGGGCTGCACGATCCTGGAGCCGACCTCCGGCAATACCGGCATCTCCCTCGCGATGGCGGCCAAGCTCAAGGGCTACCGCATGGTCTGCGTGATGCCCGAGAACACCTCCCAGGAGCGCCGCGAGCTGCTCGGCATGTGGGGTGCCGAGATCATCCCGTCCCCCGCAGCGGGCGGCTCCAACACCGCCGTACGGGTCGCCAAGGAGCTGTCCGCCGAGCACCCCGACTGGGTGATGCTCTACCAGTACGGCAACCCGGACAACGCGGGCGCCCACTACGCGACCACCGGCCCGGAGATCCTCGCCGACCTCCCCTCGATCACCCACTTCGTCGCGGGCCTCGGCACCACCGGCACCCTGATGGGCGTCGGCCGCTACCTGCGCGAGCAGAGGCCGGACGTGAAAATCGTCGCCGCCGAGCCGCGCTACGACGACCTGGTGTACGGGCTCAGGAACCTGGACGAGGGCTTCGTACCCGAGCTCTACGACGCGTCGGTGCTGACGACCCGTTTCTCTGTCGGTTCCGCCGACGCGGTCACCCGCACCCGTGAGCTCCTCCAGCAGGAGGGCATCTTCGCGGGCGTCTCCACCGGCGCCGCCCTGCACGCGGCGATCGGCGTCAGCAACAAGGCGCTGAAGGCGGGGGAGTCCGCCGACATCGTGTTCGTCGTGGCCGACGGCGGCTGGAAGTACCTGTCGACGGGCGTCTACACGGCGGCGACGACAGAGGAAGCGATCGAGACCCTGCATGGCCAGCTCTGGGCGTGACGCACTACGTCGCCAGGTGACGGACCTGGTCCCACAGGACCGGGTCCACCACCCCCGCCTTCCGCCGGAAGTCCCACACCGGCACCTCGCGCAGCTCGTCCGTCTCCAGGAAGCTCGCGCGCCCCTGCGCGTCGCCCACCGAACCCGGCGGCAACGGGATCACCCCGGCCCGCTCGTCGTGGTACTTGCTGGTGATCTTCGCGACGGTGGCCCGCTTGCCGCGCACCGCGAGCACGAGACACGGCCGGTCCTTGGTCCCCGGGCCGTCCTCGTACGGCACCTCCGCCCACCAGATCTCCGCGGGCCGCGGCCGCACCCCCGTCGCACGTCCCGCCGGCCGGGTCGTACGGTCCGCACGACCCCGGGGCCGATGCCCCCGACCCCACCCGTCCACGAGCGTGGCGACCAGCGCGAGCAGTACGACTGCCGCGAGCGCGAGCCACCAGGACGTGTCCATGAGGACGACGTTACCGGCGCACGATCAGCCCCGCGCGCCCTCTGTGCAAGCCGTAAGCGCGGTCACACTTCCCACGCGCCCCCGGTCCAGCCGAACCGGTGACAGCACAGGTGAGTTCGCCCACAACAGCCCTTGGCGGAGGAGCGACCGGAGGTTTTGCGCCTTACGCTCGACGGACCGCACGACCCCCGTTTCCTTCCCAGAAAAGTTTCCCGCCAGCGGAGGTTTCTGTTTTATGAAGCTCACCGTCGTCGGCTGCTCGGGGTCGTTCCCGTCCGCGGAATCGGCCTGCTCGAGCTACCTCGTCGAGGCCGACGGCTTCCGGCTGCTTCTCGACATGGGCAACGGTGCCCTTGGCGAGCTGCAGCGCCACTGCGGTCTCTACGACCTCGACGCGATCTTCCTCAGCCATCTGCACGCCGACCACTGCATCGACATGTGCGCGTACTTCGTCGCGCGCTACTACCGCCACGACGGCGGCCGCTGCGACCCCCTCCCGGTCTACGGCCCCGAAGGCACCGAACACCGTCTGACCACGGCCTACGCCGACACTCCCACCGCCTCCTCCATGAGCGAGGTCTTCGACTTCCACACGGTCAAGCCGTCCACCTTCGAGGTCGGCCCGTTCACGGTGCACACGGAACGCGTGGCGCACCCGGTGGAGGCGTACGGCATCCGCGTCGAACACGGCGGCAAGTCGCTGACGTACTCCGGCGACACGGGGGTGAGCGGGGCGTTGACCGAACTCGCCCGCGACACCGACCTGTTCCTGTGCGAGGCCGCCTTCACACACGGCAAGGAGAACATCCCCGACCTGCACCTCAACGGCCGCGAGGCGGGTGAGACGGCGACCCGGGCAGGCGCCCGCCGCCTGGTCCTCACCCACATCCCCCCGTGGACCGACCCTCAGGTCAACCTCGCCGACGCGCGCGCGGTGTACGACGGTCCGGTGTCCCTGGCGACGCCGAGGGAGTCGTACGACATCTAGCCCCTACGCACGACACGACGAAGGCCCCCGGAGAGCTTGGGTTCTAACGGTCCTCGCAACACCCGCGATCTGTGGGAGTTGCGAGGACCGTGGGCGTTGAGCGTGATGATCTTGCGGGATTGAGGGATCG
>NZ_JBEZKG010000033.1:72493-88022 GCF_040651535.1 Streptomyces sp. NPDC048420 | reverse complement strand
CAGGACCCTCGACAAGTCCCATCGTTGCAGGTCAGGAGCACTCTCCGCTTATTTAATCAAGCATCGGACACCCACCTCGCGAAAGCGCGAGGCTAACTGGCGGCCCATCGACCCAGCCAACCTCACCCGCCGTATCCGCAGCTTCCTTGGCCGGGCAGGGCTCCGCCGCATCCGCTTCCACGACCTCCGCCGCTCAACCGCGTCAGTGCTCCTGGAACAGGGCGTTGACCTCGTCGTGATCAAAGAACTTCTCGGTCACGCCCACATCGCGTCACAGCCAGCGACTACGCCCATGTCCGACTCCGCCTCCAACGCCAAGCCATCGACACGTCGGGCCACGCCCTCGGGCAGGACGACGACGGCCTTGACGCCCCACCTGCCGCAGCCGTCGTCCGCTGACGTTGCTGTCAGCGTTTCCGCCAAACCGCTGAGGAGCCCCACCGAATCACGCTTCGATGGGGCTCCTCGCATGTAGTGGACACTCTGGTCGACGTCGACCAGAGAACTACCGAGATTCACCTTCACTGACGGGACGCAATACAGACCTCAGACTACCAATCGCAGCCTGAGCTTCTTCCCTCTCGCTGGCGTCGACCCAGCTCCTCCAGAACCAGCCGTCTGCGGGCAACGCCACTTCCAGCGCCTGAATCGCAGACAAGGCGAGGGCGGGCGTAATTGGTTTCGCCAGCCATTCCGTGATGCTCGGATATTCCTCGTTCCAAGCCAATGAACTCCCCGCCGGGACATTGGCCGCAACCACAGCAGCAGCAGCCATTACTTCCTCAGGAAGCACAGAGGAATTTGACCTGCCCCCCGCCTCGATGGCGGAACGGAATGTGTTTTCGACGACCGTCAGTCGCCGCGATGCAGGCTGTTCTTCCAGCTCATCGAGGAAGTCCTCAGCGGTGTCGCTGTCGAACGGGCCTGATCCCCAGGTTCCCATCACAAACTCCAGTCGAGACTTACGGCAGGTATCCGCCGAATGGAACTTCGATCTCTGGGTCTCTCCGATTCAAGAGAGTCCCGCCCCTCGCCTTTACCCCTTCCATCATCGTCTGCTCCATGCGGCGGATCGCTGTTTTGCCCGTACCACTAGGCAGAGTGAAGTAGGTGACGTTCACCACGTCGTCGGCCGTATATCCGGCCTTGCGGACCGCATGTTTAGACCGCATCGACTTATTCACTCGCTCTCTAATGCTTGAAGTAGAGCTTCCTACGTACTTCGTTCCGTCATTCAGGTGAATGGTGTAGATGCCCGGCTGCTCAGGGACGTCGAACCGCGTTCCCGGCAGCGTCCCTGGCGTGCAATTCGAATTGTGGACCAGTACCGGCGTAGCCCCCGCCAGCACATAGTACGTATGCAGGTCCTCGACCGTGAGGTTATACGTACGCGCATACCTGGCAAAGGCCCGGTTGCCGGTGATGATGGCGGTGGTGCCCTCGTCGGTGAGGAGGGTCATGCCGGGCTTCAGGGCGCCCGCGTCGACCCAGTCACCTTCGGATGGAGACCAGAAAGGGTGCTCGAACGTGGCCGTCAGCTTCTCGATGCCGTCCTCTGTTGCGATGGACAGCTCGTTGAAGTGCTTGTCGTGCTCCGTGATGATGAGGCGGGTCACCTTCCTGGGGCCCGACTCGCCGGTCTGAGGATCGGTGGCCTGCACCTCGTCACCGACTTGAACATCCTCGATGTCCTTGGTGGTGCCACCCGCCATGAGGACGTCGGTGCCGGCCAGGAAGCACCGGTTGCACCCACCCGGTTTGTTGCCGGTTCCCCCCAGGCCGCCGGGACCTTCCCCGCCCCCGGCCAGGGCGATCAGCGTGACAGTCGAGGCGGGGCTGACCCTGCTCCCGCACCCGCTTTCATGGCCGAGGCGCATGCAGGCGAGGAATTTCAGGTGGGCCACGATCCAGTCAGCGGTTTCCTGGTTCTCAGCCGGTTGAGCAAGGCAACCGGCACCTTGCTCCTGGCACCAGTTGGCCGCCTCCTTCCAGAACTGCTGCGCGTACTGCTCCTTGTACTCCCAATTGCGATCGACGAAGACGCCTGGGTAGATCTCCGTGTGCGTCTTGAGGAAGGAAGCCGGATAGACATTCCCTGCCTCGGATGCGGCTTGGTAGTTCTGCGAGTACTTGGGCGGTCCGGAGGGCGCTTGCGTGGGCGTCCGGTTCTCATGGTTGGGCGTGGCCCGGGTCGGGCAGTCGCGCTCGGCGCACAGACCCGTGGGATCGCTGTTGCTGACCGGGCTGTTGCTGCTGTACGCGTACCCGTTCATCTGCAGCGGGTCCGCGAGGTCGATGATCGGGTCCGCGGAGAGGAAGCGGCCGGAGGTCTGGTCGTATTCGCGAGCGCCGATGTGCGTCAGGCCCGTGGCCGCGTCGTCGATGCCGACGCCCAGGTAGCTCCGCTTGTCCGGCCACGCCGACGGCTTGGTGCCGCGGCTCTCGCCGTAGGGCTTGAAGTCGCGGCGGGTGACCGGCTGGCCGCTCGCCTGGTCGACCGACGTGTTCGCGGTGCCCAGGTGATCGGCGATCAGGACGCTGAGCTTGTGGCCCGTCGTCGCGCCGTTGACCGTCGTGCGGACCACCGTCGGGGCGCCTGCGTGGGCGTAGGAGCGCGAGGCCTTGGTGATGGTGCCGGACGCGTTCGTCGTGACCTCTGTGTCGCCCAGGTAGAGGGTCGAGCCGGAAGGAGAGTTCTCCAGGAGGCGGTTGCCTTCGGCGTCGTAGACGTACGTCGTCTTCGTGCCGTCGTCCGTGATCGAGGCGAGCTTGTTCTCCGGGGTCCAGAGCAGGTTCTGAGTGGTGGCGGGGAGGTCCCGGACCGTGGTGTTGCCGGACGCGTCGTACGTGTAGGAGCCGCCCTTGCCGGACGGGTTCGAGCTGATCCACGTCATCGTGTGCGGCTGGGTCCGGTAGCCCGGGGTGGTCGGGGTCGCGGCCACCGTCGTCCCGTAGCCGTAGGTGTAGGTGGTGTCCCCGTCGGTCATCGTGGCCCGGTTGCCGAGCCAGTCGAAGGTGAAGGACTGGCGGTAGGCGGTGCCGCCGGCGGAGAGCGTGGTGGTGTCGGGGGCGGCCGCCGCGAGGGAGGCCGTCAGGGCGCTGTCCGGGGTGGAGGTGTCCGCGGCCACGTCAGGGGCGTCGGACACCGGGCCCGAGGAGGGCGCGTAGTCGGTGCGGGGACCCCAGGTGGTGCCGTTCGCCGACTTGCAGCCGGTGCCGGCGCCGTCCGGGGTGATCGCCGAGGTCCAGGCGTGGATCAGCTCGCCCTGGACGTCGTAGGTGAAGCACTGGGTGTCCCAGGCTGCGTCCGAGAGCTGACGGCTCTGGGAGGTGATCGTGCCGGTGGTGTCGTAGGAGTAGTAGTTGTCGGCGATGCGGTGCGGATCCGCCGTCTCGCGGTCCGTCACCGTGCGCTGGAGGCGGCCGGTGTGGGGGTCGACGAAGTTGGTCGTCCAGACGCGGTAGGGCTGGGCGGCGGAGACCGTGCGCAGGACCTCGCCGTAGGGCGAGTAGGTGGCGTCGGAGGTGTACCAGGTCTGGCCCGAGGTCGACTCCGGCAGGCCGTCGGAGTTGTAGCGGGTGACGACCTTCTCGCGGGCGAGGCCGCCGACGGCGGGCAGGGTGATCGACAGGGGTTTGCCCGTGGGCGTGTAGCTGTACTGATAGGCGTACGTGCCGGACAGGCCGGTGGTCATCGAGTTGGCCGGGATGGTCGTCTCGGTGCTGGTGACGTGGTACTCGGCGTCGTAGCCGGTGACCTTGTCGACGTAGTCGCCGGTGTCCGTGTGGCGCTTGGCGGAGGTCGGCCGGCCGATGCCGCCCGGGGTCTCGTCGTAGACGTACTCCCGGGAGGGGGTGGCGGTCGCCGAGCCCTGGCGTACGAAGCGGGCGCGGCCGAGGACGTCGTATTCGGTGAAGGTCTCCTGGCCGAGCGCGTCCCGCACGCGGTTGGGGCGGTCGGCCTCGTCGTACCAGTTGTTCGTCGTGCCGGTGTCGGGGTCGGTCGCGGCTGTCACCCGGCCGCGGGCATCGTAGGTGTAGGTCCAGGCATTGCCCGCCGGGTCGCTGACCTTGGAGCGGTTACCGCGGGCGTCGTACTCGTAGGCGGTCGTCCGGCCCGCGTCCGAGGCGTCCTGGGTGAAGTACTTGACGGACGTGGTGCGACCCAGCGCGTCGTGGAACGTCTGGGTCTTCGGTGCCGTCGAACCCGCCGGGTTCACGGTGACGCTGTACAGACCGTACGAGGTCGACGTCGAGTACTCGAAGCCTCCCTCGTGGTAGACCGACGCGCGGAGCTGGCGTTCCAGGCCGTCGTAGCGGTACTTGGTGAAGGTCGGGACGAGTGACTTCGACCGGGGGGCGAACAGGACCGGCTCCGGATCGCCCTTGGCCAGGTAGCCGCTGGTCTGCTCGTAGACCAGGCCGTGATCGTCGTACGTGGTGTCCACGATGACCCGGCCGGGGCCGTGCGCCTCGGTCTGCGTCTGGACCTCGCGGTTGAGGCCGTCGTAGATGGTGGCGCCGGTGCTGTAGGAGCCGTCGTCCTTCAGGGTCCTGACGATGACCGCGGCCGGTTCGCTCTTGTCGGACGTTGCGGTCGCGGTCTGGTAAGTGACCATCACGTTCGGCGACTTGCCGTCGGAACGGGACGCCGACCAGCCCTTCACCAGGCGGCCGAGGGCGTCGTACTCGTTGCGCGTCACCCGGCCGTTGGGGTCCTCGGTGGTCAGAGCGAGTCCGCGTCCGGGGTCGAGGGCCGTGGTGGTGGTCTGGGTCTTGGCGTTGATCGTCTTGACGGAGGTGACCGGGCCCCCGGTCTCGGGCGTGTACTTGGTCTCGCTGGTGCCGACGCCCGGCTGGGTGACGGTGCGGACGCGGCCGAGGTCGTCGTACGTCGTTCCCGTGACGACCGAGTGCGAGGTGCCCGCCCCGTTGATCCCGGCCGTCGAAGTGACCTCGCCCTTGGTCGGCGTCGCCCCGTAGGCGAGCTTGTCGTAGGTGTACCGCACCGACGACTTGAGCCTGGTCGCCGGGTCGGCGGTGGCGTAGCCGGAGCAGGGGGTGGCGGTGGTGCGCTGCTCCGTCGGCAGCCCGATCAGCCACGCCGTGGTGTTGTGGACGTACGACGTCCTGGTGCACGTCTGGTCGGAGAGGGTCTCGGCGCTGCCGTTCGGCCGGACGACGGCCGTCTCGACCTGAGTGGGCAGGCCGTAGGTGTCGTCGACCGTGGTGAGAGTGCGTACGGCACGCCAGTTGGTCCAACTGGCGCTGTCCAACCGCTGGAACTCGTCGGTGCGCTGGACGCCGGCGCGGTGGGCGAGCAGCGGGTCCGCGGCGGTGCCGTCCTCGTTCTCCCGGGCGCGGGAGGCGGTCTGCTTCGACCACGGGTAGTTCACGGTGCGCCGGAGGTCCTGGCCGTCGGAGTCGCGGTAGACGATGGCCTCCGCGGTCATGCCGGCGTACTGCGGGGCGTCGTCCGCGAGGAGGGTGTACGCGCCGGTGGAGTCCTTGTACTCGCCCCCGGTGCCCTGGAAGTAGCGGGTCAGGGAGAGGGACTGGGTCTGGGACTCACCCACCGTCGAGGCGATCTTGGCACCCTTGGCGGTCCTGACCTGCCGGTAGCCGCGCCAGTCGCTGTAGGTGCGCAGCGCGGGGCGGGAGAACTCGTCGTCACTCTTGGCCCAGGCCGCTCCGGAGTACGTGTACCGGGTGGTGACCGGCTCACCGTGCGAGGTGACCTTGTCGATCTCGGTCACGGTGTCGACCACGTACTTGTTGAACCACGACTTCGCGGGGGTCTTCTCGTCGCCGTCGGGCGACCAACGCACCGGGTAGCAGGTGCCGTTGGCCTTGCCCTTGTCCTCTGTGGGCACCGAGGCGCAGCCGCCCGTGTACTCGACCTCGATGTCGCCGCCGTTCTCGGTGGAGACGACCCCGATGCGAGGACGGGTGAAGCCGGGGCGCTGGTCGTTCTTGCCGGTCAGCACCAGGCCGGGCAGCTGGCGGTCCTTGAGGCGGGCGGCCAGCGGGGACGTGGAGCCGACCGTGTAGGGCGCGAAGCTGACGCCCTGCGCGGACTGGAGGGTGCCGGTGGTGTCGCCCGGCGCGTAGCCGGTGCGGGTGATCGAGTTGAGCCAGAGACCGGGCGAGGTGTCGTACCAGTCCGCCGGGAACGACTGGCGCAGGGTGTACTTGTCGACCGGGCCCAGGCCCGTCTGGCCCGCGCGGGCCGCCTTCGTCGTGACCGTGTTCAGACGCAGTTGCGTCCAGAACGAGGGGAAGGGCGGGCAGAGCTTGGACGTGGACTTGCAGTTGAGGTTGCCCGGGGTGTCCCACCAGGGGCGGTAGGCACCCGGGTCGTCGGTCTTGGCGAAGTTCGTGTCGGCACACGCCGACTCGGACTTGAGGCAGCGCTGCTTGAGACCGAACTCAACCGTCGCCGACGGCTTGGTCAAGCTGTCCGGCCGCATGCCGTACTCGATCGACGTCGGGTAGGCGTAACGGTCGTACTGCTCGGGTGTCTTGAACTTCTTGCGGACCGCGTAGTAGTTGGACTCCTGCCCCCAGTTGACGATCATCGTGTTGCCGTGGACGTCGACGACCTTGTCCAGACCCCAGCGCCATGCCTGCTGCTTGCCCGCGCCACAGCGGGAGTCGGCGAAGGCGGTGGCGTTGCAGGGCTCGCCCGGGTGGTTGCCGAAGACCGGAACGGTGGAGACGGAGTTGGTGGCCGTGTGGCCGCCGCCCACGGAGTTCTGACCGTAGTAGTACTGGGTGCCGTCCGTGGTCGTGACGACCCAGTACTCACCGTTGTTGTCGTCGTTGGTGCCGCCGACGCGGTGTTCGACACGAGTGCCGTCGTCCTTCTGGGGACGGTAGACCTCGGTCTCCGACTCGGGCTTGCTGCCGGAGGCGGCGTTCCGGACCAGCTCGGTGGTCTTTCCGCCCAGTGACATCACCGCGTTGTACGACACCCAGCACAGGTCGGACGTCTTGTCCGCCTTTGCCTTGTTGTTGGGGGTGCCGGCGCCCAACGTCTTGCGGTCGTCCTGGCAGGAGCGGTAACGGCGCTCGATGTAGCCGGGGTCGTAGGACCAGCCCTCCCCGATCCAGGAGGCCTGGGGCGAGGAGACCGCTGTACGGCCGTCCACGGACTGGGAGTTGTAGGTGAAGGAGACCTCTGGGGCCGGTCCGGCCGGCGGGTCCGGCACGGTCAGGGGGTAGGCGAAGGTGAACGCGCCCGACGAACCGCCCGCCGTCCACTTGCCGTCCGAGGCGAGCGGGGTGGCCTTGAAGGTGCCGCCGCCGCTGGTGCCGGAGTCGACGGCGCCGACGACCGCGGTACTGCTACCCGCGGCGGCGACCGGCATCGCCTTCCGGTAAGTCGCCTGGACCACGCCGGAGTTCGGTGTTGTATGCGCCGGCGCCGACGCCGCGGAGACCGTGCCGTCCGCCGCCGGATCCACCGTGGCCGTGAGGGACGCCGACGACGTGTCGTTCGTCGTCTCCAGTTCCTCGTACGTCTGGCACGCCTCGACATCGGGCGTGGTCAGGTAGCAGTCCGGGAACTGCACGAAGCGCAGTCGTGACGCCCAGTCGGTGCCGTAGAGGTTCTTGAACTTGGCGTAGTCCAGCTTGACGGAGACAGGGACCGAGGCGGTGGCGGGTGCCTCGACGACCACCACGGCTCCGTCCACGCCCGCGCCGGTCGCGGAGGTGCGCTCCGGGATCGTGACCTGCCAAGTGCCCGTCGGCGCGGGCTGGTCGGCGGCCTGACCGAGGCTGACCGGGAGGGTTCCGGCGGGGGTGAGCGCCGTCTGCCGCGTGTCGACCGTGCGGGCGGACGCCTGGACGGTGGTCGAGCCGAAGGTGACCGTCGCCGAACCGGTGGGCGCGGTCGTCGTGCCTGCCGGTGCGGCGGTCAGGTCCTCGGGCACCTCCGCCTGCAAGGTCGACTTGTCCGGGCTGGTCGCCTCACCGGCGACCGGCTCCTCCCGCGTCAGTTCCTCCAGGGTCAGCGACTCACGCCCGACCTCCTCCTGCGCCGGGTCCGGCGGCACCGCCATCGCCTGCGCGGGAAACAGCCCGAGCAGCAGGGCGGCAGCGGTGACCGGTACGGCCGTACGCGCGATGCGGCGTCTGCGGGCACGCGGAAGTCGATCGAGCACGGCGAAGTCCCCCCGGACCGTTGGAGCGGGGCCGGTGACGGACCACGCGTGACGACTTACAGACAGCGAAGATTCTGTGATCGTCCCGTGAAGAGACGCCAGAGGTGACGACTTTATGTGAGCATGAACACGCCCAGTAACACATCATCACGGTGCGAATACACCTGAACGGCGAATATCGCTTTACCCGCCATCAGGCAGTGCATTGCTTGCAGTTGGTTCAATCGTGGCCTTTGGCTGGCAAATCCCGGCTGAAGTCACCTGGTTTGTCACGCTTGTTCACCCTCGCGGACTGCCACCTCCCTTGATTCGGAAGCCAGTTGGGCATCCGCGGCCTCGCACCCAGGACGGCTCGGCGTCCACTCCACAGGGTGACGACAGTCCCCTCATAGGTCATCATCGGCTGGCCCGGCCGCGCCGGGAGGATGACGAGGGGGAACGATGACGCGCAACTGGGGGCGCATGCCCGGCCGTCGGGCCACTGCGGCGCTGCTCGCCGCCACGGTCACGACCAGTGGCATCGTCTACGCCGGTCTCCGGCTGAGCGACGAGGCCACGCGCGAGGGCGGTGACGGTACCCGGCGCGCCTCACTCGTCACCGAGGCCGCGGCGCTCACCGAGGCCACCCGCACCGGCAGGAACGTCGAGGTGACCGCGGCCCGCACCGCACGGTCCACCACATGGGCCCGTCCCGACGGCCTGATGACGAAGCGGCTGTACGCGTCCCCGATCCGGGCCAAGGTGGGCGGCGGGTGGAAGAAGATCGACACAAGTCTGCGCCGCACCGAGCAGGGGTGGGAACCCAGGGCCACCAACACCCGGATGCTGTTCTCGGCGGGCTCGGCCGACCGGAGCGAACAGCGGGCCTCCCGCTCGACCGTCCAGCGCGTCTCCCTGGTGAAGAGCGCCGCCGCCGACACCGGCACCCCGCTCGCCACCCTCTACGTCGGCGAAAACGACGACTACCAGATCCAGCTGACCTGGCCGGGAGCCGTACCGACCCCCATAGTCGACGGGGACCGGATCCTGTACCCGGAGATCTTCCCGGGCGGTGACCTGGTGCTGACGGCGGACGACGACGGCTTCGGCCAGCTCCTCGTCGTCAAGACCCGCGCGGCCGCCGCCGACCCCCATGTCCAGCAGCTGGTCTACGGGTTGAACTCGGCCAACCTCAGCTTCCGTCTGGACCCGCTGTCCGGCATGGTCACCGCGGTGAACGGCTACCGCGACGAGGTGGCCGTCTCCCCCACCCCACTGATGTGGGACAGCAGCGGGACTCCCGCGGTCACCGACGGCGGCGTCGGCGCGACCGCTCAGCCGACGGTGTCCGAGTCCCCGAACCCGACCGACTCACCGAGCGTCTCGGACAGCCCCGACGCGGCCGAGGAGGAGGCGGTCGAGTCCGACGAGCAGAGCGACACAGACGTGGAGACCCTTCCCCCGGCCAGCGACGGCCCGGCCCCGACAGTCTCGGAATCCCCGCTGGCCTCCGCCCCGGCCGAACCGGCCCCGGCTCCCTCCCAGACCGGCTCCGCCGCGACGCTGAGCCTGCCGTCCCTCAACGGCCCCTCGCCGGACTCGCGCGGTGACGTGGTGAAGGCGGACCTGTCCGCCGGACAGTGGACGCTCACCCCGGACCAGGACTTCCTCTCCGACCCCGCCACCACCTACCCGGTCTTCATCGACCCCTCGGTCAAGAAGCACACCCAGAACTGGACCACCGCCTACAACCGCTTCCCGAAGGCCACGTTCTACAACGGCAAGGGTTTCAACAAGGGCGGCACCCACGAGGCCCGGGTCGGCTTCGAGTCCGACACCTGGGGCACCTCGCGGTCGTTCTTCAACATCCAGTTCGACAAGGATCTCAAGGGCACCAGGATCACCAGCGCCAAGCTGCGGATGCTGGAGACGTACTCGTGGTCGTGCCAGGCCCGTTCGATGAGCGTGCACCTCACGGGCAGGATCGACGCGCACACCAACTGGAACAACGCGCCCGAACTGCACGACGGCAACAAGCTCGCCACGAAGAGCTTCGCGCACGGCTACAAGTCCGGCTGCCGCGATGCCTTCGAGGCCTTCGACGTGCGCGCGGGCGCACAGAAGACCGCCGACAAGGGCGCCGCGATGATCACGTTCGGCCTGCGCGCCCGGGACGAGAACGCCCAGTACGCCTGGAAGAAGTTCCAGGCCGACCAGGACTTCGCGCCGTACGTCGAACTCGAGTACAACCGCAAGCCGTCCATCGTCTCCGACTCCCTCGACCTCGGCCCGGACGGACGGTGCACCACCACCAAGCCGTACGTCCGGATGGGCTCCGGCGACCTGACCTTCACCGCCAAGGCGACCGACAAGGACAAGAACCTCGACTACCTGGACTTCGACCTGTGGGAGATGCGGAAGTGGGAGACGACCGGTGACCTGCTGAAGAGCACCGGCAAGGTCTCCGCGGGAGCCGATACCGGCACCGCCCTGCGCACCACGGACAGGTTCTCCACCAGCGGTCTCAAGAGCGGCGCCACCTACTCCTGGCGGGTCCGCGCCTTCGACGACGTTGCGAGTAGCTCGCCCTACTACCCGGCCAAGACGCCCTGCCGGTTCGTACTGGACACCACCGCGCCCCGCCCGCCCAAGGTGACCTCCACCGACTTCCCCAACGCCGACGGCAGCGAGAACGGTTTCGGCAGCGGCACCGAGGACTCCAAGTGGTCCGACAAGAAGTTCGGCACCGCCGGGGCCTTCTACGTACGTGCCGTGGACACGGATGTCGTGCGCTACGAGTACGGCTTCAACTCGCCCACCTACACCGGCAGCCTGCCCCGCGTCAACGGCTCGCCCACCAGCCTCTTCACCCCCATCGGCAATGCCAAACCACCCGCCGCCGGCCCCAACGTGCTCTACGTCCGGACCGTCGACGCCGCCGGCAACGTCTCCGAGCCCACCAAGTACTTCTTCTACGTCACACCCCGCGACCAGGCCGACAAGGCGGGCGACTTCACCGGCGACCAGCTGCCCGACATGCTGGTCGTCACCGAGGGCGGCAATCTCGGGATGTATCCGTCCCAGGCACTGGCGACCGACCTGGCCAAGGGCACCGGCGACCTGGACTACTCGATGCCGGGCGCCTACCGCGCGAACCCCGCCAAGGACCCCAACGGCGACGACCTGCCGCCCTATGTGGCCGCCGTCAACGGCCACTTCAAGGGCGCGTTGATCACCCACAACGGCGACATCTACGGCGGTGACGGCCTCCAGGACCTCGTCGTGCGAGTCGAAGGCAGACTGTGGGTCTACCCGGGGGACGGTTACGGAGCCGTCAACACCGACCGCCGGCAGGAGATCCTGCTCCCGACAGGTGCGCCCAGTCCCTCCGCCCTCACCCAGATCGTCGCCACCGGGGACATCACCGGGGACGGCCGTACCGACTTCCTCGCCACCGTGGGCGACGCGTTGTGGGCCCTCACCGGCTACCACGGGGCGACGGTCGACCAGGCGGTCCTCCTGTCCGGCTCCGCATGGACCAGCCGTGACCTGGTGACCGTCATGGACGTCAGCGGCGACGGCATCGCGGACATGGTCTACCGCACCGACGCGTCCGGACGCCTGCTGCTCCGCAAGGGCGTCGCCGCGAGCGGTGGCGGGACCAACCTCAACTCCCTGGCCTCCGCGGCGAATTCGTCGGGCGGGACGGACACCGAGTACGGCGCCTCCGGCTGGCTCAGCTCCGAAGTCCCCCTGTTGATGGGGACACCGGACGCCAACAGCGACGGCATCCCCGACATCTGGGCCGTCAACGCCAACGGTTCCGTACGGTTCCATCCGGGCAGCCGGACGGTCCTGTCCGGAACCGGGGCGGAGATCATCGCACCGGCGAGCTACTGGAAGACCCGCATTGCCATCGGATGACGCGGGAGGCCTGTCACCGCGCGCTCCGCTTCCAGGCGCGGTTTCGGCTCGCGCCGTTCGGCCACAGGCGTGGCGGGCGTTTCGCTGCGATGTCCTCGATCCACCCGAACGCCAGGATCGCCAGCCCGATCAACGGCCACACCAGGAAGAACATCCACAGTATGTCCGTGGAGTCGAGCGCGGCGACCGCGCGGTCGCTCTGCATGAAGGGGAGGCGGTAGGCCAGGTCGATGATCGGGACCGTGGCCATGATGAGCATGTTGTGCCAGAGGTAGATCGTGACGGCCCGGTTGTTGGACAGGGTCACCAGCTTGTCCCAGCGGGCCAGGCGGCCCGGGAGCTCCTGCCAGGACGGGGAGTACTGGAGCAGGATCACCACGAAACCGAACGACCAGGCCGCCTGGGCCAGCGGGATGTCGTTCAGGTCCCAGCCCTCGGGGCCGAGGTGGCCGGACGCCCACCACAGGCCGAAGGACATCACCAGGAACGAAACGGAGACGGCGAGGTAGCGCGGGACCTTCGCCAGCACACCCTCCTGGTGCGCGAAACCGAGGACCCAGCAGCTGCCGTAGACCGCGAAGTCGGTGACCGCGTTGCCCAGTTCACCGGGGATGGTCACAAGTCCCGCGCCGACCACCGCCGTCAACGCCAGCGGTGCCAGCAGCGTCGCCCACGGCACCCTGCGGAACGCCCACAGCAGCAGCGGGGACGCCAGCACGAACCACAGATACGCGCGGAGGTACCACAGCGGGCCCACCGCCTGGTCCGCCCAGGTGGTCTCCAGGAGGTCGGACGGGAAGCCGACCTCCCAGGGGTACGGCGGTGCCCCGATCGGGATGACGTAGTTGACCAGCTCCAGCAGGCCCCAGGTGCCGCTGTGGTCCGGGTCCTCCGAGAGCTTCCAGCCGCCCACGAACATCAACGGCAGTATCACCGCGCTGAAGGCCCACAGCGGAGGGAGCAGTCGGCGGATCCTGCCCCTGATCACGCTCAGCGCAGGGCGGTTCAGCGAGTGTGCCATCAGCGAGCCCGCCAGCGCGAACATCACGCCCATCGACGGGAACAGCACGGTCAGCCACGCCCAGCCGAACAGGTGGTACAGGACCACTCGGACCAGGGCGAGGGAGCGGAGAAGGTCGAGATACCGGTCCCGGCCAGGTGCTTTGGGCGCTGGGGCCACCTCGCGCTGCCCCGCCGCGTAATCCTGCGTCATCCCACCGGCCTCCGCTCGTCACTCTCACTGCCCGCCCGCTGCCTCGGCACCGGTCCGCCCGGCGCCTCCACGACCCCCGTGCGGCGCAGCTTCTGCCAGCGCAGCCGGCCGCCGGTGAGGGCCGTGATCCAGGACTGGAGCAGCACGACGTACATGAGCTGGCGGTAGAGGATCTGCTGGAGGGGCAGCGAGATCAGGTGGGTCATGCGTTCGCGGTCGAGGCGGAACGCGTAGGCGGCGCAGACCAGCTGGATCGCGAGAACGCCCAGCCAGGCCACGATCGTCTTCTCGGTCGGGCCGAAGACGACGCCGTAGAGGAGGAACACGTCGATCAGGGGGGCCAGCAGGGGTGCCACGACCATGAACAGCGAGACCAGGGGGAGACCCACGCGGCCGAAGCGGCCCGACGGGCCCCGGTCGACCAGCGCCCGCCGGTGCTTCCAGATCGCCTGCATGGTGCCGTACGACCACCGGTAGCGCTGCGACCAGAGCTGTTGCACCGACTCCGGTGCCTCGGTCCAGGCGCGCGCCTTCTCGGCGTAGACCACGCGCCAGCCGTCCCGGTGCATGGCCATGGTGATGTCGGTGTCCTCGGCGAGCGTGTCGTCGCTCATGCCGCCGACGCGTTCCAGCGCGGACCGGCGGAAGGCTCCCACCGCGCCCGGGATGGTCGGCATGCAGCGCAGAATGTCGTACATCCGGCGGTCGAGGTTGAAGCCCATCACGTACTCGATGTGCTGCCAGGCGCCGATCAGGGAGTCCCGGTTGCCGACCTTGGCATTGCCGGCGACGGCGCCGACGCGCGGGTCACCGAAGGGCTGGACCAGTTCGCGGACCGTGGACGGTTCGAAGACGGTGTCGCCGTCCATCATGACGATGATGTCGTGACGGGCGTTCGCCAAACCGCGGTTCAGGGCGGCCGGTTTGCCCGCGTTCAGCTGGCGTACGACCCGCACGTTCGGCAGGCCCATCGCCTCGACGATCCGGGCGGTGCCGTCGCTCGAACCGTCGTCGATGACGAGCACCTCGATGGGGTGCTCGCTCGCCATCAGGGAACGCACGGTGTTCTCGATGCACTTGGCCTCGTTGTACGCCGGGACCAGCACCGACACCGGCTCGGTGACCGGCTCGCCCCAGCGGAAATCACGACGGCGCACCCTTCGCGCGTGCACGCCCGAAAGCAGCAGCATCAGCACGAAACGGCCGATGACCAGCGAGCCGATGATCGCGAGGCCGACGACAAGGACGTCGGTGATGTGCTCGGAGGCCTGGACCAGGAAGATCCACGCCCTGCCCTTCCACAGCTCGGGCCCGGCGACCGCGGTGTGCGCGCTGGGCGCGTCGAGGGCCTCGGTGAGGTTGTCGAACTCGTAGCCCTTGTCCTGCATGTCGGGCAGGAAGGTGTCGAGCGCCTGGACCGTCTGGTGGCGGTCGCCGCCGGAGTCGTGCATCAGCACGATCGCGCCCTTGCCGGGCTTCGGCGTGGCGTTGCTGATGATCTTGCGGACGCCGGGCTTCTGCCAGTCCTCGCTGTCGGTGTTGTTGACGACCGTGATGTAGCCGCGGGTGCCGATGTACTCGGTGACCGGCCAGGACTTGTTGTCCATGGCGTCGGCGAAGGAGGAGTACGGGGGCCGGAAGAGAGAGGTGCGGATACCGGCGGCGCCGGCGAGGGCGAGCTGGTTCTGGGAGAGCTCCCAGTCGATGCGCTTCTTCGACTGGAAGGACAGGTCGGGGTGGTTGAAGGTGTGCAGCCCGACCTCGTGACCCTCGTCGACCATGCGCTCGACCAGGTCCGGGTAGCGGGAGGCCATGGTGCCGGTGACGAAGAAGACCGCGTGCGCGTGGTGCTTCTTGAGGACGTCCAGGACCTTGGGGGTCCAGGTCGGGTCGGGACCGTCGTCGAAGGTGAGGACGAGCCGGCGGTCCGGCATCTTCAGGCTGGTGGCGCGCCCTGTGCGGGTGTCGATCACCGGGCCGCCGTCGAGGATCTTCTCCGGCACCTTGTCGGTGGAGGCCTCGGCCTGGATGCGGTGGTCGGCGAGGATCTCGCTGTGGACGTAGCCGCGCAGCATCAGCATCGCCATCAGGGCGACGAGGACGAGCACGGGCAGCAGCAGGCGCATGGGCAGGCGACGGCGCCTGGAGCCGTCGGGGGCTCCTGGTGCGGAGCCCGGACGGCGGATGCGGGATGACATCAGAGGATGTGCTCCGGGGACGGGAAGGAGAGCGGGACGCCGGTACG
>NZ_JBEZKG010000033.1:0-72399 GCF_040651535.1 Streptomyces sp. NPDC048420 | reverse complement strand
GGACGGCGCGGGGGCCGAGGTGCCGGAAGTCTCCGACGCGACGGACACGGAGCCGGCCGAACCGGCAAAGCCCCTGGGTGCGGAGCCCGGACGGCGGATGCGGGATGACATCAGAGGATGTGCTCCGGGGACGGGGAGAGCGGGACGCCGGACGGCGCGGGGGCCGAGGTGCCGGAAGTCTCCGACGCGACGGACACGGAGCCGGCCGAACCGGCAAAGCCCCTGGGTGCGGAGCCCGGACGGCGAGTGCGGGATGACATCAGAGGATGTGCTCCGGGGACGGGGAGAGCGGGGCGTCGGAGGGCGGGGCGGGAGCGGAGGTGCCGGGCCCGGCGGTCTCCGATGTCTCCGACGCGATGGGGGTGGGCGAGGCCGGGCCGTCGGCGACCGTGCCGGGTCCGGCGCTGCCACCCGTGGTCTCGGTCGGGGCGACCGAGGGGTCGGGGGTGCTGCTGGTGGGCGGGGTGACCGAGGCGCTGGGCGGCGGGGTGACCGACTGCGTCGGCTGCGTCGACGGGCCGGTGCTGACCGACGGGTTGCCGCCCGGCTGGGTGGCGGTCGCCGACGGATCGGCGGACACTCCCGTGCTGCCCGGGCTCACGGCGGCACCGGGCGCGCTGCCGCTGACCCCGGGCGCCGGTGTCACTCCGCCGCTGACCGTCGGGATGGTCCCCGGTGTCATTCCGTCCGGGACGGACTGTTCGGCGGACTCGGCCGGCATCGGGCTGGTGTCGACCTTGCCGGCCGGGGTGTCGTCCTTCGGTCCTGTCACGGGGAGCCAGGGCGCGTTGGAGTTGCCGGACAGCAGGGTGACGACGATGACGACGGCGTAGACCGCGCAGGCCAGACCGACGGCCATGCCGATCCGGCGGAAGCGGCGGCTGCGGCGGCCCGACTCGTCGACGAAGACCGGGCCGTCGGAGCTCTCGGACCCGCTGTCGCCCGCGGGGCCACCGCCCTCGATGCGGTCGTCGCCGGTCACGCTGATCGCGTCGAGCTGGACGGTCACCTCGTGCGGGTCGTGGGTGTGAGCGGCACCGCTGCCGGACTCGTCCCACGGGTCGCGTACGACGGCTCTGCGGCCGGCCGGTTCCGGGACGTCGTCACGTCCGCGGTCGGCTCTCGGGGCGCCGGGGAAGTCCCGGTCCGTCTCCTCGGCCTCTGCTCCGGTTCCGTCCACCCCTCTGGTTTCCGCGGTTTCCGGAAACGACTGGGTGGCGCCGCCCACCAAAGGTGTGTCCTGGGTCGCTGATGCCGCCTCGGGCCATTCCAGTTGGGCGTCTTCTCGCCACTTCTTCACGTTCTTCACGCGCACGCACATCCCCCCACGGGCTGTTCTGGGCGCGCAATCGACCTTGAGCACACGTCGGCTGAACCGGGCCCCCACCCGGTCCGAGCGCCCCCTTACCACACCGTGCTCAGGCAACGAATGTAGCGCACGCGAAGGATGTGTGTTTGCCGCGTGTCAGTTGGGGACGTTCATATCGTGCTCATCGATGGCTGGAATCCATCCATCATCGGGCCGCCGGAGCCAGCCGTGTTCGACGGACAGTTCGACCGCGGCCCGCCGGAGGGCGTCGAAAGCGGGGTGCACCAGACCCTTCCGCCACACCAGTGACACGGGCGACAGCGGTACCGGGTCAACCAGCGGACGCAGCACGGTGGCGGGCATGGCCGGAAAATCCACCACCGCGAGAATCGGGTTCCGGGTCTTCGCCATGATCCGCTGGAACTCCTCGTCGCCGACCGCGAGCGGGGCCGGCGGGGCGATCCCGATGCCTCGTCCTTCGAACAGCCGACGAGCGAGATCAGTCCATTCCGGAGTACGTGGATTTCCGGCCCCGGCGTACACGGTCTCGCCCTCCAGCGCGGCCAGCGGCACCCGCTCCAGGGAGGCCAGCCGGTGATCCTCGGGCAGGACGACCGCCATGGGCTCGTAGCGCACGGGCTGGTGGTCGAGGCCCGCCCGCAGCGCCGGGTCCAGCCCGGCGAACCGGCCGAAGGAGGCGTCGAGGCGACCGGCCAGCAGTTCCCCGGCCGCGCCGGTCAGGCCGCTCTCGTAACGGGCCATCAACTCCAGGTCAGGGGCGATCTCCCGGGCCCGGAGCAGCACGCTGCGGGCGGTGGCCTGGTCGGGGAAGTTCAGGTCCACGAGCAGCGGGCGGGCCTGGGTGAAGGCGGCGAGCAGCTCGTCCTGGGCGTCCAGGGCGCGGCGGGCGTACGGCACCAGTCGCTCACCGTCGGCGGTCAGCGTCACCTGCCGGGTCGTCCGCACGAACAGCTCGGCGCCCAACTCCCGCTCCAGCCGCCGTACGTCACGGCTGAGCGCCTGCTGGGCGACGTAGAGCCGGGCCGCGGCGCGCGTGAAGTGGAGCTCGTCGGCGACGGCGAGGAAGGCGCGCAGGAGGCGGGGGTCGAGATGGTGGGGACTCGGGGTGGGCGCGGACATTGCGCGAACTTACAACACGGGTGCGTGAATCGGTACGGAGAAGGTGTTGGACCCCTTGATCGTCCCCGCGCGACGGTAGGAGCATGCCGCAACCGAACCGTCCGATGTTCACCACGACCGCCGACGCGCTCGTCATCGTCGACTTCAGCCCGCGAGGTGGACGAAGCCCGCGAGGTGGACGAAGCCCGCGCACCCCCGGCCCCTACCGCCGTCTTCTCGCCACCCCCGGAGCCCGTGCCTTCACCATCGGGAACCTTCTCGCCCGGCTGCCCATGGGCATGTTCAGCGTCAGCGCGGTCATCATGATCGCCGGGACGCGTGGGTCGTACGGCCTCGCCGGCGCCGTCACCGCGACCGGGCTGGCGGCGACGGCCGTGGTCGCCCCATGGACCGCACGGCTCGTCGACCGACACGGACAGGCCAAGATCGCCGTACCGGCCACGGCCCTGGCCGCGCTGGGCTCCCTCGCGCTGCTGCTGTGCGTCCGCCTCGGGGCACCGGCCTGGACGCTCTTCCTGTCGTACGCCGCCACCGCGACGACCCCCAACCTCGGCGGCATGTCCCGCGCCCGCTGGGCCCACCTCCTCGCCGGCGACGAGCAGTCCCTGCATGTCGCGAACTCCTTCGAACAGGCCGTGGACGAGGCGTGCTTCATGCTGGGCCCGGTGCTGGCGGCCGCCCTGTGCGCGTCCGTATTCCCGGAGGCGGGCACGCTGGTCGGGGTGGCGCTGCTGGTGACGGGGGTGCTGGTGTTCACGGCACAGCGTTCGACGGAGCCGCCGGTGCGTGAGCGGGCGCCCTCGGAGGCCCCCTTCCGTGCTCCCGGTTTCCGCCCCCTCCTCGCCGTCTGTCTCGCCATGGGTGCCGTGTTCGGTTCCATGGAGGTCGTCACCATCGCGTTCGCCGACGCGCAGGGACACCGCTCGGCGGCCGGGGTCGTGCTGGCGCTCCAGGCGGCCGGTTCGTGTGCGGCGGGGCTGGTGTACGGGGCGAGGCGGCGGACCGGGTCCATCGAGGACCGGTACGTGTGGTGCGTCGCCGCGATGACGGCCCTGCTGACGCTGCCGCTGCTGGCCGCCTCCCGCACCGGCTCCCTGTTCGCCCTGGCGGCCGCGCTGCTGGTCGCCGGGATGGCGACCGCCCCGACGATGGTCACCGGAATGACCCTGGTCCAGCGGCGCACCCCGCCCGGCCGCCTCAACGAGGGCATGACCCTCGCGGTGACCGGCCTGCTCGGCGGGATCGCCTGCGGCAGCGCGGCCGGCGGCTGGACGGCGGAGCACGTGTCGCCGGTGGCGGGCTTCGGCGTCCCGGTCACGGCGGCAGCGGCGGCCCTGATGATCGCCCTCGTGTCGACGAGAACAACGACACCATCCCCCTCACCATGACCAGCCCGCTCAACCGCACCTCGCCCAACAGCGGGCTACAGCGCCCCGGTCACGGCAGCCACGGCCGCCCTTAACCACCCCCACGTCGACGAGAACAACGACACCATCCCCCTCACCATGACCAGCCCGCCCAGCGGGAGCGCGGGGCCGCGGCTGAACGACGGAGCACACCTCCCCGGTGGCAGGTGGGCCGCGAGGTCCCGTCGCAGCCGCACGCGCGGTTCTGATCATCGCCTCCCGTCGACCCAGTCGTCGAATCGCTTCACCTGATCCTGCATAACCCATTGACGACCTCCAAAGCCCCCACATACGTTCCTTCGTCGAAGCGCTTCGACAGGGGTCGTCGAATCGAGTCGAATCGACGACCCCTGCGCGGCGCCCGGCCCGAAGCACCATCCGACTCCCCGGAGGTACGGGATGTTGACGGCACGAAGGCGTGTGGTGGCGACGGTGGCGGTCCTGACCGGATCGCTGCTGTTGACCTCCTGCGGAGGCTCGGACAGCGGGTCCTCCGACGGGAAGACGCTCCGGCTGTGGCACTACGAGGGACCGACCAGCGCGATGGGCATCGCCTGGAACGAGGCGATCAAGGAGTTCGAGGCCCAGCACCCGGGCGTGAAGGTGGAGTTCGAGGAGAAGAGCTTCGACCAGATCCAGAAGACCGCCCCGATGGTCCTCAACTCCTCGGACGCGCCCGACCTCATGGAGTACAACAAGGGCAACGCGACCGCGGGCCTGCTCTCCAAGCAGGGCCTGCTCACCGACCTCACGGCAGAGGCCACCAAGCGCGGCTGGGACAAGAAGCTCAGCCCGAGCGTGCGCACCACCAGCCTCTACGACACCAACGGCGTGATGGGCTCCGGCAAGTGGTACGGCGTCCCCAACTACGCCGAGTACACGCTGGTCTACTACAACAAGGACCTCTTCAAGAAGTACGGCATCGCCGAGCCGAAGACGCTCGCCGAACTCACCGCCGCCATGGACAGGTTCGTCCAGGAGGGCATCACCCCGCTCGCCAACGGCGGCGCCGCCTACCCCGCCCAGCAGTACCTCTACCAGCTGGCCCTCTCCAAGGCCGACCGCTCCTGGGTCGACGCCTACCAGCTCTACAAGGGCAAGACCGACTTCCACGACGCGGCCTGGACCTACGGCGCCGACACCTTCGCCGACTGGGTGAAGAAGGGCTACTTCAGCAAGACCTCCAGCGGCCAGAACGAGGAGGCCGCCGGGGTCTCCTTCACCTCCGGCAAGGCACCGATCCTGTTCTCCGGCAGCTGGTGGTACGGCCGCTTCAAGACGGAGAACAAGTTCGACTGGGGCACCTTCCGCTGGCCCGACTCCAAGCTCACCCTCGGCTCCGGCGGCAACCTCTGGGTCGTACCGAAGGGTTCGAAGAACAAGGACCTCGCCTACGACTTCATCGACATCACCATGTCGAAGAAGATCCAGAACCTGCTCGGCAACTCCGGCGGCGTCCCGGTCGCGGCCGACGCCTCCGCCATCACCGACCCCCAGTCGAAGACCCTGATCGAGAACTTCAACACACTCTCCGAGAACGACGGCCTGGCCTTCTACCCCGACTGGCCGGTCCCCGGCTTCTACGACGTCCTCGTCTCCGAGACCCAGAAGCTGATCACGGGCAGTGAGAAGCCCGATGGCTACCTCAGCAATCTCCAGGAGGCCTACGACAAGGGCGCGCCGAAGCAATGACGGTGACCGTCGAGCGGAGTGCGCGGGCGGCCGGCAAGGGAAACACGCAGAAACCCGCTCGCCGCACCCGCGACTCCTACGCCCTCTTCCTCCTCCCCGGCGCCCTCGCCTTCCTCGCGGTCATCGTCCTGCCGTTCGTGATGAACACGTATGTGAGCTTCACGGACTGGCAGGGCGTGGGCTCCCCCGAGTGGTCCGGGCTCGCCAACTACCGCGAGCTGATGGACGACTCCGAGTTCTGGGCGTCGTTCCGGCACAGCCTGTTCATGGTCGTGGCGATGGCGGCGATCCCCACGGCTCTCGGACTGGTCCTGGCCGCCGCCCTGTTCGACCACGTCGGCAAGCACTTCGGCACCCGGACCGCGGCCGTGCTGCGCGCCTGCTTCTACCTCCCCCAGGTCCTGCCGATCGCGGTCGCCGGCATCGTCTGGAGCTGGATCCTGGCCCCGGACAACGGCTCCCTCAACGCCCTCCTCAAGGCGATCGGCCTCGGCAGCTGGCAGCAGGACTGGCTCGGTGACCCCGACCTCGCGCTCTACAGCGTCATGGGCGTCATGGTGTGGGTCCAACTCGGCTTCCCGCTGGTCATCTTCATGGCGGGCCTCCAGCGTGTGGACCCCCAACTCCACGAGGCGGCCGAGCTGGACGGCGCCGGCTGGTGGCGCCGCTTCTGGCACATCACGCTGCCGCAGATCCGCCCAGAGATCTACGTCGTCCTCACCTGGTGCTCGATCGCCGCGCTCAAGGTGTTCGGCGCGGTGTACGTGCTCACGAAGGGCGGCCCGGGCGGCGCCACGAACGTCCCCTCCTACTTCTCCTTCACCACGTTCTTCGAGAAGACGCAGGTCGGCTACGGCGCCGCGATCTCCACCGTGCTGACGGTGATCATCCTCGCGCTCTCCCTGATCGGTCTCAGGCTCCAGGAGAGGACCGACGCATGACGACCGCCCTGCGCCGCTACCCGGTGCTGATCGCCCTGTGCCTCGCGGCCCTGTTCATGGTCGTGCCGTTCCTGATCGTCACGGTCAACGCCTTCAAGTCCCCCGCCGAGTACGCCCAGAACGGCCCCCTCAGCCTCCCCGACGGCTTCTACACGGACGGCATCAAGGACTTCTGGGAACGCGTCGACTTCGGCCAGAAGCTCGCCAACTCGGTGCTGATCAGCGGCTCGGTGGCGGTGCTGGCCGTGATCCTGTCGGTCCTGAACGCCTACGCGATCGGCATCGGCCGTATCAAGGGCCGCACCTGGGTGCTCGCCTTCTTCGTCCTGGCGAACATGCTGCCGCAGGAGGCGCTGGTCTACCCGGTCTACTACCTGAGCAAGGAAGTCGGCCTCTACGACACCAGGCTGAGCGTGATCATCGTCTTCACGGTGATCCAGGCGGCGTTCGGCACGTATCTGCTCTCCGCCGTCCTCGGCCAGTTCCCGCGCGAGATCCTCGAGGCGGCCCGGATCGACGGCGCGAGCAAGTGGCAGGTGCTGTGGCGGATCGTCGTGCCCGTCAGCCGTCCCACCCTCGGTGTGCTGCTGGTCTTCTTCTTCATCTGGACCTGGAACGAGTTCCTGCTCCCCCTGGTCATGCTGATCTCCAACGACAACCAGACCGTCTCGGTCGCCCTCGGCGTCCTCCAGGGCCAGCGCCTGATGGACGCCACGATGACCAACGCGGCCGCCCTCCTCGGTGTGCTTCCCGCGATCGTCTTCTTCCTCGTGTTCCAGCGAACCCTCACCCGCGGTATCGCCGTGGGTGCCGTGAAGTAAGGACCCCCCACCGATGAAGTTCACCGACGGCTACTGGCTGCTGCGCGAGGGCGTCACCGCGGATCATCCGGCCGTGGTCCACGAGGTCGTCGCCTCCGACGGCGGGCTCGAGATCCACGCGCCGTCCCAGCCCATCCGCCACCGCGGCGACCTGTTGAAGGGACCGGTCGTGACGATCAGCGCCCACGCCCCGATGCCCGACGTCATCGGCATCACCTTCACCCACTTCGAGGGCGAGCAGCCGGACCGCCCCGAATTCGAGCTCGTGAAAGAGGAGTTCACCCCCCACACCGGGTCCGACGAGGCCTCCGCGACCCTCACCTCGGGCTCGCTGTCGGTCCGGTTCGCCCGCACCGGCCCCTGGCAGGTCGACTTCCTCGCCGACGGCCGGGTCCTCACCAGCAGCGGCACCAAGAACATGGGCATCCTGCGGGACGCGACCGGGGCGCACTACCTGCGCGAGCAACTCAACCTGACCGTCGGCACCTCGGTGTACGGCCTCGGCGAACGGTTCGGACCGCTGGTCAAGAACGGCCAGGTCGTCGACATCTGGAACGCCGACGGCGGCACGGCCACCGAACAGGCCTACAAGAACGTCCCGTTCTACCTGACGGACGCGGGCTACGGCGTCTTCGTCGACCACCCCGGCAAGGTCTCCTTCGAGGTCGGCTCGGAGGCGGTCTCCCGGGTGCAGTTCAGCGCCGAGACCCAGGAGCTGACGTACTACGTCATCCACGGCCCGAGTCCCAAGGAGATCATCCGCAAGTACACGGCCCTCACCGGCCGTCCGGCCCTCCCGCCCGCCTGGTCCTTCGGCCTGTGGCTGTCGACGTCCTTCACGACGTCGTACGACGAGGAGACGGTGACCTCCTTCATCGACGGCATGAAGGACCGCGAACTGCCCCTGTCCGTCTTCCACTTCGACTGCTTCTGGATGCGCGAGTTCAACTGGTGCGACTTCCAGTGGGACCCGCGGGTCTTCCCCGACCCGGAGGGCATGCTCGCGCGGCTGCACGAGCGGGGCCTGAGGGTGTCCGTGTGGATCAACCCGTACATCGCCCAGAGATCGCCCCTGTTCGCAGAGGGCAAGGCGCTCGGCCATCTCCTCAAGCGCCCGGACGGCAGCGTCTGGCAGTGGGACCTGTGGCAGCCCGGCATGGCCCTGGTCGACTTCACCAGCCCGGCCGCCCGCGACTGGTACGCGTCCAAGCTGGAGGCGCTCCTCGCCCAGGGCGTGGACTGCTTCAAGACCGACTTCGGCGAGCGGGTCCCGCTGGACGTGGAGTGGTCCGACGGCTCCGACCCGGAGCGGATGCACAACTACTACACCTACCTCTACAACCGGACCGTCTTCGACGTGCTGCGCAAGCACCGCGGTGAGGAGGAGGCGGTGGTCTTCGCCCGCTCGGCGACCGCGGGCAGCCAGAAGTTCCCGGTGCACTGGGGCGGCGACTGCGAGGCGACCTACGAGTCGATGGCCGAGTCGCTGCGCGGCGGGCTGTCGCTGGGGCTCTCCGGCTTCGGTTTCTGGAGCCACGACATCGGCGGCTTCGAGGGCACGCCGACACCGGCGCTCTTCAAACGGTGGCTGGCCTTCGGCATGCTGTCCTCCCACAGCCGTCTGCACGGCAGCTCGTCGTACCGGGTCCCGTGGCTGTTCGACGAGGAGTCCGTGGACGTCCTGCGGCACTTCACCCGCCTCAAGCTGAGCCTCATGCCGTATCTCTACGAGGCCGCGCGCACCGCCCACACCGAGGGCGTGCCGGTGATGCGGGCGATGGTCCTGGAGTTCCCGGACGACCCCGGGTGCGCGCACCTGGAGCGGCAGTACATGCTGGGCCCGGATCTGCTGGTGGCACCGGTGTTCAGTGACTCGGGGGAGGTCTCGTACTACGTCCCCGAGGGCACCTGGACCCACTTCGTGACCGGCGAGACGGTGACCGGGCCGCGCTGGGTGCGCGAGCAGCACGACTTCCTGAGCGTGCCGCTGCTGGTCAGGCCGGGTGCCGTGATCCCGGTCGGCGCGGTGGCCGACCGGCCCGACTACGACCACGCCGACGAGGTGACCCTGCGGGCGTACGGCCTCGCGCGGGGCGAGCAGGTCACGGTACGGGTCGGCGAGGTCGCCTTCACCGTCGTACGCGAAGGGGACACGCTGCGGGCGTCCTGCGGTGACCCGTCGGCGCCCTGGAGTCTGGCGGCCGGAGACAGGACGGCACGGGCACAGGCGGGCACCGGGTTCCTCTCCCTGGAGCTGGGCTGATGGTGAAGATCACGGATGTGGCGCGGCGGGCCGGGGTCTCCCCCAGCACCGTCTCCTACGCCCTCAGCGGCAAGCGCCCGATCTCCGAGGAGACCCGGAAGCGGGTCGAGGAGGCCATCCGCGAGCTGGGCTACCGGCCGCACGCGGGCGCCCGCGCCCTGGCCGGCCGACGGTCGAACGTACTGGCGCTGGTCGTGCCCTTACGGACCGGGATCCACGTCCCGACCGTGATGCGGTTCGCGGTGTCGGTGGTGACGACGGCCCGGCGCCACGACCACGACGTGCTGCTGCTGACCCAGGAGGAGGGCGAGGACGGTCTGTGCCGGGTGTCGGACACGGCCCTGGTCGACGGGCTGATCGTGATGGACGTCCAACTGGACGATCCCCGGCTGCCGTTGCTGCGCACACTGGATCTGCCGTCGGTGCTGATCGGCTTCCCTGCCGCCTCGGAGGGGCTGACCTGTGTCGACCTCGACTTCCGGGCGGCGGGCGAGGCGTGCGTGGAACACCTGGCACGGCTGGGCCACCGCTCGGTGGCCCTGGTCGGCTCCCCTCCGGAGGTGTACATGCGCCGGACGGCCTTCGCCCAGCGTGTGGTCCAGGGCTTCACGGCCGCCGCCGACCGCCACGGGATGTCGTCGACCGTCCACCCCTGCGAGCCCGGCACGGCCCGCGAGGCCGCCGAGCGACTGCTGCGCGAACAGCCCGCGTTGACGGGTGTGGTCGTCCACAACGAGCCCCTGCTGGAGCCGCTGATCGTCGCCTTCCGGCACCTGGGGCTGCGGGTGCCGGATGATCTCTCGGTCACCGCGATCTGCCCCGACGAGGTGGCCGAGTCGGCCCGCGTCCCGGTCACCTCGGTCGCCCTGCCGTCCGCGGAGTTGGGCTCGCGGGCCGTGGAACTCCTGGTGAAGAGGCTGGACGGGACGGCCGTACCGGAGTCGACACTGCTGCCTCCGCGGATGACGGAGCGGGCCAGTACGGGGAGGCGGACGGTGTCCTGACGCGCAGGCGGAGACCGCACGGACGAAGGCCCGCACTCGGTCGAGTACGGGCCCTCACTCTTTTTTCGAGGGAGTCGCTAGGCGAGTCCGCCGTAGGTGACAGTCCTGGCCGGGCCCGCTTCACGGGCCACGCGCACGGCCAGGTCACGGCCTCGCAGGTCCAGTTCGGCGCGCCTTTCGTCGTCCTTCGCTTCGTCCCGGTCCTTCAGGTACTGCTCCATGCCGGCGTTGAAGTCGGCCGCCCAGTTGTACAGGTCCGCGACCAGTTCGTCGGACAGGTCCAGTCCGACGGCGGGGTCGTCGGGAGCGAAGTCCCCGAACCCCTCCGCGCGGAGGGGGTGCCACTTGTACTCGCCCTCGACGGTGATGCGGAGCGGATACGGCGGCGTGTCGTGCTCGTCGAGGGACCAGTGCAGTCGCCTGCACCCCCAGCAGACGAACTTGTCGGTGGCGTACGCGTCGTCCCAGTACCGCACCGTCCACTGCGGCCCGAGGTACCTGGCCAGCGCCTGGGCGACCTCCAGCCCCTGCTTCGCATGCCTGCGCACGGTCTGGCGGGACGCGGACCCTCCTTCGGGGCGGGCCCGCGACCAGGACGTCAGCCGGTCGGCCAGGGACTCGGTCAGCCCGAGCCCCGGGTCGTCGAGTGCGACGGACCGGGTGAACCGGGAGAGGTCGTCGTCGCCCTCCTCGTCCGCGAGATACAGCGGTGAGTCGTCACCCTGCGCACGGACGAGCAGACGGCGTGGCGCTTGCGTCCAGGTCATGCGGGGTTCGCTCCCACGATGAACCCGTTGTTGCCCACCGTGATGGCCACCCGCTGGGTCCTGCCGTTGTACACGGTCTCGTAGATCATCCGACCGCCGTCGGAGCCCTGTTCGCCCACGATCTTGCCCTCGCTCAGTGCCTTGTTGAGAAGCTTGGGAATGTCCTCGGACGCTACACCGCGCTCGATGAACTCTCCCGCGTGCCGGAAGATGATGTGGATGAGCCCCGACTTCTTGTTGCCCATCTCCAGCCAGGCCACCGGCACACCGGGCCGCGGATAGCGCACCGTCATCACGACGTCCGCCCGGTTGAAGTTGGCACCGCTCGCCTCCAGCTTGCGCACCAGGTCCAGGTCGACGCTGTTCGCCGCCTTCGCCCGTTCCGCCATGCGTTCCGAGAGGCGCAACGCCATCCCCGCGAGGCTGTCGGGATCCGCGAGGTCCGCCGCGGACGGGTTCTCCCCGAAGAGCTTCTTCAGGTCGCCGAGGAGCTTCTCCGCTCCCCGCCCCGTCTTGATCGCGTCCTCGACGAGCTTGGTGGCCTTCAGCGCCTCGGTGATTTTGCCACCCGGAATGAAGGTGGCGGCCGCCCAGGCGCATCCCGCCGACGATCCGCCGTCGTCGGAAGGCGTGAACTGGTGGTAGCACTGGACGAAGTCCTCGACAAGGATGCCGTAGGCGAGGTTGGCGACGAACAGGCCCAGGCTCTGCAGTCCGGCCTTCTCCACCTCCCAGAAGCTGAAGTGGTAGGTGATCTTCTTCGACAGCCCCTTCTGCGGTTGTGAACCGAGGAAGAAGGTGTCCGCCTTCGGGCAGCCCGACTCCGAGGCGGGGACGTCCGGATTGGCGCAGTAGTAGAAGCTGACGATCGCGTCGAAGTGGAACTCGAACTCCACCGTGCAGCCGTCGACGGTGAGCGTGCAGCCGTTGAGCTGCTTCGGCTGCTCGGTCAGAGTGATCTTGTCGATGACGAGGAAGGTGTTGTCCTGGCCGGTCGCCGCACCCTTGGCGACCTGCTCGTTCGCCCCCTTGTTCGCCGCCTGCTCGGCGGCTTCCTGCGCCGACTCCGCGTACTTCTGCGCGTCCTTGGCAGCCTCCTCCGCCGCAGTCGCCTCCGCGTCCGCCCGGTCGGCCGCCGCACGGGCGTCCTTCGCGGACTGTTCGGCCTGGGCGGCCGCTGTGCGGGCGGCCTCCGCGTCCAGGGCGGCCTGGTCGGCGGAGGAGCGGGCGTCCACCGCGTAGGTCTCGGCCTGGTCGGCCGCCCGGTCGGCGGCTGCCGCGTCCTCGGTGGCCTGGCGGTCGTACTCCTTGGCGCGGGCGAGGGACGCCTGCGCGTCGGCCGCGTACTGGGCCGCCTCGGCGGCGTAACCCAGCGCCTCCTTCGCCGACCTTCGGGCGTCGGCCGCGAACCCTGCGGCCTCCGCGGCCAGGGTGTACGCCGCCTTCGCGTCACCGGTCGCCGCCGCGGCGAGGCTCGCCGCCTGGGCCGCGTTCTTCTGCGCGTTGGCCGCGTGCGCCTCGGCGACCGCCTGCTGCTGCTCGGCGATCGTCTTCGACGCCTGACCCGACAGGACGGCGAGGCCCGCAGCCGAGTCGGTGGTGACGTACGGCGCACCCAGCTGGATCGCGTCGTTCGCCGGAGCCGCCACCTGCTGGGCCGCGTTGCCGGCGTCCGCCGCCGCCTGCGCGGTGGTGTAGGCGTGCCCGGCCGCGTCGGCCGCGCCCGCGACCGCCTTGGCGGCCTCCGCCTTCGCCGCGTCGGCCTGCTTCATGGCGTCAGCGGCGTGCTTCTGTGCCTCGTCGGCCAGCTTCACGGCCGTACGGGCGGCTGAGGCGGACGCCTCGGACGCCTTGATGGCGTCGGCGGCGGCGCTGGTCGCCGTACGGACGGCCGCGTCGGCCCGCAGCTTGGCGGCCTGGGCCGCGTCCGCGTCGGAGCGGGCCCGCTGGGCGGCCGCCTCCGCGCGCGTGGCGGCGGCGTCCGCGTCGGCCGCGGCCTGGGTCGCCGCGTCCGCCTCGGAACGGGCCGAGCGTGCGGCCGACTCGGCCTCGCCGGCGGCCTTGTCCGCCTGGTCGGCGGCGGCGCGGGACTCCGTGGCATCGGATGCCGAGTCATGCGCCTCGGCGTAGGCGTCCTTGGCGTTGGCCTTGGCACGGGCCGCGTTGGCCTGGCTCTCGGCGTCCCACGCGTCGTCCCGCTTGCCCTTGGCCCGGTCCCGGGCGGCCTCGGCGTCCTGCCGCTTGGCGCGGGCCGTGGACTCGGAGTTCTCCGCCCGGCCCTTGGCCTCGTCGGCGGTCTTGGCGTAGCCCTGCGCGTTCTCCTTGTGCTGCGCGGCCTCCGCCTGCTTGGCGGCGGCGGTCTCCTTCTCCGCCTTCGCCGTGGCCGCCTCGGCCTCCGCCGCGAGCCGCTTGGCGTGCGCGTCGGCGGCGGCCGCCTTCGCGTCGGCCTCCGCCTTCTGCGTCTCGGCGAGCTTGGCCTTCGCGAGGTCGCGGGCGGCCTTGGCGGTCTGCGCCTGGACGGCGGCCGCGTCGGCCGCGGCCTTCGCCTGGGCCCGGGCCTCGTTCGCGGCCGCGGTACGGAAGGCGGCCTTCGACTGCGCGGCCTGCGTCAGCGCGCGGGCGGCGACGGTGGCGCTGTCCCCGGCGGCGGCACGAGTGGCCGCGTAGGCGGTGTCACCGGCCTTGGCCAGGGCATCCAGCGCGGCGGCCGACGCCTTGGTGACCTGCGCCTTCTGCTGCCCCACGAGCAGACCCCGACCGCGCGGCGCACCCGCCTTGTCGGCGATGCCGTACGCCGCCGTCAGCGCGGTGTCCGACGTGGTGGCGGCCGTCTTCGCCGTCGTGGCCTGGGCCTTGAGCAGGTCGAGCTGCTTCTTCGCCTCGGTCTGGGCGGCCGTGACGCCCTGCTTCGCCTTGTCGAACTGCGCCTTGGTGGGGTAGTCGAGATCGTCGGTGCCCTGGTGCCCGGACGGGACGACGTCGAACTGCTGCGGGGCCTTGCCGGTGCAGTCCCACATCCGGCCGTCCTGGCTGTTGTTGTACGTCGCCAGGTCCAGGCAGTTGCCGGTGCCCGGGTTGTACAGCCGGGAGGTGCCGTGGGTGCCGTACTGCCACTTCTGCGAGGCCCCGGTGCCACAGGTGGAGATCTGCACGGCCGTACCGTTGGCGCTCGCGCCGCCCTTGACGGTCAGGCACTTGCCCGAGTTGGGGTTGACCAGGGTGTCGCCGGAGATCTGCCACTTCTGCCCGGCGCTGCCGTTGCAGGTGTAGATCTGCACGGGCGTGCCGTTGTCCTTCTTGCCGCCCGCCACGTCAAGGCACTTGTCGGTGGCCCCGTGGGCGTGCACGACGAACGGGCTGGTGCCGATCCAGCCGGGGCCGCCGGCGGACCAGTAGTCCTGCCAGCGGACCAGATGGTCGGCCCGCCAGGACAGTCCGAGGAGTTCACCGAGCGCCTTGGAGCCGGCGGCGAGCGCCTTGGTGGCGTTCTTGTTGGCGGTCAGGATCTGGTTGCGCGGGGTGGCCTGCGCGGCGATCTCCTGCTGCCACTCGGCGGAGGCTGCGGCGACCTCCTTGCCGAGCACCCTGTTCGGGTCGACCGGGGTGCGCCAGGCGCAGGACGCGAACCGGGACTTCAGATCCTCTACGGCGATGCGGTACTCGACGCTGCCCGGCTCGGGCGCGGTGCGCGGGAAGCCGCCGTAGGACAGGAAGAGCCGGGCGTTGTCGGCGGCCGTCGGCTCCATCGACCAGTTCACCAGGTGGTCGTAGGCCTGGTGTTCCTCGTACTCCTGATTCCAGTCGGGCGCCTTCGGGTCGGGGTCGCCCCCGTACAGCGGGTCACCCAGGTCCTTGACCGCCTTGACGGTGGCCTCGTCGGCCTCGGGGGTCAGGTCGCGGTAGAAGTCGCCCTCCGACTTCCAGAACTGCTCCCAGATCCACTTGGAGATGCCGGTCTGCTGGAAGAAGTTCGGGCGGTCGTCACCGCTCGTACCGGGTGGCCATTCGAAGTCGGCGACCGACTTGAAGCCACCAGGCGTGGGCAGCCCGGAGATCTCGAAGTCCCGGATGTGGTCGTAGAGCACGGTGCCCTCCTTGTCGGCGGCGTCCCTGTCCTGCTCGAACGCCGTCGACAGCGGAGTGTCGTTCCAGTACTCCCGGTTCGCCGCGGTGTGCAGCTTGTCCGGCGTCTGGTTCAGCCCGCCCTGCGCGACGCCGAACATGGCGGGTCCGCCCATCCGCAGCACCTCGCCCAACAGGCACTGGTCCTGCCGGAGTTGCTCGGCGGCCTTGGCATCGAAACCGTCGTAGCTGTCGGCGCTGTCGGCGCTGTCGGCCACGGAAGCCATGTCGTCGGCCGCATACCGGCTGATCAGGTCCGGCTGTACGGCGGCCGACCCGATCAGGGCCACGGCGACGGCGGATGTCAGCAGTGGTGTGAGCAGCCCGGATCTCGTTCGGGCATGCGTGAAGAGCCGAGGTCTCGGCATGGTGGTGTCCTCCCCCTGGCGCCCTGGGTCGGAGTGGTCGGCTCCGCACGGCGCGGCGCTCACCTTAGACATAGGCGTCGGGTACAGGACAAGAGTTTCCTGGGTTACATGTGAGCAACATGTGAAAGCCGGGGCATGACGAAGGCCCCGCTGCCATCAAGCAGCGGGGCCTTCGCCCACATGGGGTTGTCCCCGAGGGGACGAGTGGAGATGGCGGGAATCGAACCCGCGTCCAACGGTGCAGAATCAGGGCTTCTCCGTGTGCAGTTCGCTGCGATTTTCTCGGCCCCGGCGATCACGCGAACAAGTCGCCGACGGGCCCAGTCACTGTTTGGTTTCCCATCGAACCCCGTGACCGGGCTCGATGGTTTAGTCCCCTAGATTATGCCAGGGTCCGGGTCGGGAACACCCCCGGGCTGACACCCGTTAGGGCCTTCGCTCACTGCTTATTAGGCAGCGAGGGCGAAGACGCGGGAATCGCTCTTGGAATTGGCGATTATTGGTTGCGACATATGGTTAACGAGATCATTGCCGCTTCCTCGACACGCTTCCCCTGCTTCAACAGCCGCTGTCGAAACCGATCATCCCCATGTTGTTTTATCAAGGCACATCGGCCAGTGGCCGGTGTTGACACCATCGTACGTGACCAACGCACGTCGATGCCACCGTATTCCCCGGGGCTACACGCCCCGCTGCTTCCGCTTCGCCGCGGCGATCGCGCGGTCCGACTCCCGCCGGTCCTGCTTCTCGCGCAGCGTTTGCCGCTTGTCGTACTCCTTCTTGCCTCGCGCGAGCGCGATCTCGGCCTTGGCCCGGCCGTTGATGAAGTACAGAGAGAGGGGCACGATCGTGTGACCCGTCTCCTGGGCCTTCGTCTCCAGCTTGTCGATCTCCTCGCGGTGCAGCAGCAGCTTGCGCTTGCGGCGCGCGGAGTGGTTGGTCCAGCTGCCCTGGTGGTACTCCGGGATGTGCGCGTTGTGCAGCCACGCCTCACCCCGGTCGATCTGGACGAAGCCGTCGGTCAGCGAGGTCCGGCCCTCACGCAGCGACTTGACCTCGGTGCCGGTGAGCACGAGCCCGGCCTCGTAGGTGTCGACGATCGCGTAGTCGTGCCGCGCCTTCTTGTTCTGGGCGACAAGCTTCCGCTTGCCCCCCTTCTCCCCGTCCCGGGCCTTACCGCCCCCGCCACCCTGCTTCGGCTGGGACTCCTTCGGTACGTACATTCCCTTGCTCATAGTGCTGCCCATTTTCGCACTAGTGAGGGGGTCCGAGGCCAGCCCTTAATCAAGCGGCGAGGAGACCCACCTATAGGGGCGCGGGGAACTGCGCGACAAGCCACGACGCTGCCGCACCCGACAGCCGACCGCTCCCGGCACTTCCCTAGTCGCCCAACCCCCCAAGCACCGTCTCGGCCTGCCGAAGAGCCCCCTCGTCGGCCTCCAGGTCAGGCGTGATCCCCCGCCCGTCGACCCCCCGCCCCGACGGAGTCCGGTAGTGCCCCACAGTCAGTTCAGCCACAGACCCGTCCGGCAGCCGGCTGGGCATCTGCACGGAGCCCTTGCCGAAGGTCCGGGATCCCACGACCACGGCTCGCCCACGGTCCTGGAGAGCCCCGGTGAGCAGCTCCGCCGCGCTCATCGTCCCCCCGTCGACAAGAGCGACCAACGCCCGGGTCGTATCCCCACCGGGCTCCGCGTGCAACGCCTGCTGCGACCCGTCCACGTCGTACGTCGCCACCAGCCCCCCGTCGAGGAAGACGGATGCCGTGGTGACGGCCTCGGTGACCAGCCCACCGGAGTTCCCGCGCAGGTCGAGGACGATCCCCCCGCCGGCCGGAGCCTCGCGCACGGCGTCCCGCACCTCGTCCCCGACTCCCTTGGTGAACGAGTCGATCTTGATGACGGTGATCCCGCCGGCGAGTTCTCGAACGGTGACCGAGTCCGTGGACAGCCGCGCACGCCGTACGGTCTCCGTCCACGCGCGCGTGCCCCGCTGCAGGCCCAGCTTCACCGCCGTACCGGCGGCCGCGTCCGTGGCGTCACCGCGCAGTAAGGAGACGACCTCGGTGACGGGCCGCCCGTCGGCGGAGGTGCCGTCGACACTGCGCAGCAGATCGCCGCGGCGGATCCCGGCGGCGGCCGCGGGCGAGTCCGAGCTCACCTTGGTCACTTCGATACGGCCGTCCCGCTCGCGCCGCGCCCACAGGCCGACGCCGGTGTACTGGCCGTCAAGGGCCTCCTCGAACTCCTCGTACTCGCCTTGGGAGTAGACGGCCCCCCAGCGGTCCCCGCTGCGGCTGACGGCACGCTCGGCGGCCTCCATGGGGGACTGGCCCTGGGCCATGGCCTCCTCGGCGGCCTTGGCCACGTCCTCGTGGTGATCCGCGGAAAGGGCCGAACGGGCCTGCTCCGACGAGGACTTCCGGTCGGTGCCGTCGGCCTCGGGGAAGGAGCCGGTGGCCGCGCCGGCCACCAGGACGCTCGCGAACACCAATGTCAGGGCCGCCCCGCGGCGGATGCGGCGGGGCTGACAAAACAGGTCTCGGCCTGACATGCCGGTGAGTCTAGGACAACGCAAGAGGGCCGCACGGCCGGTTGACCGTACGGCCCTCTTGGCATGCGTCACACCTTCAGGTACTTGCGCAGCGCGAAGAACGCGGCCAACGCGGGCATCAGCACGCTCGCGGCCAGGATGAGCGGCAGCTTCGTCAGTACGGCGTCCCAGCCCACGAAGTTGATGAGGTTGAGCTTCGTGGCCAGGGCCATGCCGTGGTCGACGGTGAAGTACCGGCCGACGACCAGGAAGACACAGGCGAGCCCGCCGCCGATCGCCCCGGCGACGGCGGCCTCCATGATGAACGGCGCCTGGATGTAGAAACCGGAGGCGCCCACCAGCCGCATGATCCCGGTCTCCCGCCGACGGCTGAACGCCGAGACACGCACCGTGTTGACGATCAGCAGCAGGGCGACGATCAGCATGAGCGCCATCACGCCGAGCGCGGCCCGGTTCATCAGGTTCAGCATCGTGAAGAGGTTGTCCAGAATGCCCTTCTGGTCCTGCACGGACTGCACCCCGTCACGCCCGTTGAACGCGGTCGCGATGACCTGGTACTTCTCCGGGTCCTTCAGCTTGATCCGGTACGACTCCTGCATCTGGTCCGGCGTGAGGGAGGCGGCCAGCGGGGAGTCGCCGAACTGCTCCTTGTAGTGCTTGTAGGCCTCGTCCTGGGACTCGTGGACGACCGTCTCGACGACCGACATCTTCTTCAGGTCGGAGAGGATGTCCTTCTTCTGGTCCTCGGTGACCGCGCCCTTGGCGCAGTTGGGGTCCGACTCGGCGTCGCTCTTGTTGCAGAGGAAGATCGAGACGTTGACCTTGTCGTACCAGTAGCCCTTCATGGCACCGACCTGGTCGCTCATCAGGAGCGACCCGCCGAACAGGGCGAGCGACAGGGCGACGGAGACGATGACGGCGAACGTCATCGTCAGGTTGCGACGGAGACCGACACCGATCTCGGAGAGTACGAACTGGGCGCGCATGGCGTCTTCTTCAGGCCTTTCCGGGGACTCTACGAACGGCGGTCAGTGCTGGTAGCCGTAGACGCCGCGTGCCTGGTCGCGGACGAGGCGGCCCTTCTCCAGCTCGATGACGCGCTTGCGCATCTGGTCCACGATGTTCTGGTCGTGCGTCGCCATCAGCACGGTCGTGCCCGTCCGGTTGATCCGGTCGAGCAGCTTCATGATGCCGACGGAGGTCTGCGGGTCGAGGTTGCCGGTGGGCTCGTCGGCGATCAGCAGCTTGGGCCGGTTCACGAAGGCCCGCGCGATGGCCACACGCTGCTGCTCACCGCCGGACAGCTCGCCGGGCATCCGCTCCTCCTTGCCGCCGAGCCCGACGAGGTCGAGCACCTGCGGCACGGACTTGCGGATCTCGCCGCGCGACTTGCCGATGACCTCCTGCGCGAAGGCCACGTTCTCGGCGACGGTCTTGTTCGGCAGCAGCCGGAAGTCCTGGAACACTGTCCCCAGCTGGCGGCGCATCTGCGGCACCTTCCAGTTGGACAGGCGCGCGAGGTCCTTGCCCAGAACGTGCACCTGCCCCTGGCTGGTCCGCTCCTCGCGGAGCACCAGTCGCAGGAAGGTGGACTTTCCGGAGCCGGAGGACCCCACGAGGAACACGAACTCGCCCTTCTCCACTTCCAGGGAGACATCCCTGAGTGCGGGGCGGGTCTGCTTGGGGTAGACCTTGGATACGTTGTCGAATCGGATCACGGATGCACCACGGTAGGCCGGGGGTAGATGAGCGTGACCATACGCGAACCGGGTGCGCGAGCGCAGGCGTCGGTTCGGGTTGTGTATCGGATGGGCGGTTTTGTACCCACCTGGCAAACCCCCCTTCGGCAGCGCACAGGCGGCCCTCAGAGGAACCTGGCACAGTAGGGAAGGGAACGTTCTGCTGTCCGGGAGCGTTCTCCAGTACGGAACCGTCGGCAAGAAGGGTGACGCGCATGACGTACGACCGCCTGGTGTGCGCAAACTGTGCGGCGCCCGTGAGCGAGGGCCGGTGCCCCGTGTGCCGCGCGAACCGCCAGCGCCTGCAGCAGGAGAACCTCTTCGCGGGCCTGAACCCGATGACCCTGATCGCCCTGCTCGCCGTCCTGATCGCGGCGGTGGCTCTGCTGGCGCACCAGACCGCGTAGGCGGCACCCCGAGGGCCGCGAGGGCCGCGAGGGCCCCTGCGAGCACCCCAAGGACACAGGAAGGGCCCGGAGCGAACCCGCTCCGGGCCCTTCGCCGTACGGCATGCGCACGTTAAGCAGATGTGCGACTACCGGGAGTCACCTAGGCGGCAGCGCCACCACGGCCGCCCGCGAGGCGCGGCAGGATACGGAAGCCGATGCCACCGGCGATCATCGTCGCGGCACCGATCACCAGGAAGGCGGTCTGCCCGGCACCGGTCTCGGCGAGCTGCGCGCCACCCGTGCCCTGGGCGGCGGTGTCGGACGTGGTGTCCGCGCCGCTCTCGGTGAGGGCCGAGGAGCCCTCCTCCTGGGTGGAGGTGTTGGAGCCGCCGTCGGGGCTGGTGTTGCTGTTGCCGCCCCCGGCGTTGCCGTTCCCGTTGCCATTCCCGTTGCCGTTGCCATTCCCGTTCCCGGTGCCCGGGTCGGTCGGGTCCTCGGGCTCGGTGGGCTCCTGGGTGGGAGGCTCCTCCGGGTCCGTCGGCTCCTCGGTGACCGGCGGCGTCTCCGGGTCGGTCGGGATGCCGGGGTCGGTCGGGGTCCCCGGGTCGGTGGGCTCGTTGGGCTCGGTCGGGATGCCGCCGCCCGGGTCACCGGGGTTGCCCGGGTCACCGGGGTCGCCGGGGTTGCCCGGGTCGTCGTCACCGAGGCCGGTGTCGACGTTCACGCCGACCCCGCTCTCGCCGACGCTCACACCGATCTCCAGCGCGGAAGCGGCGCCGGCAGCGGTCAGCGAGGCACCGGCCGCGATCACGGCACCGGCGGCTATGCGCGCGATCCGGATCCGCGTCTTCTTCGTCATGTGGTTGCTACCCCCAGTAGCTCATCGTCAATGAGGCGGCGCTCGGGGCCGTGATCGACGGAGGAAGGTAGCTGTACTCAAATCCCCCGGTTCACATGCGCCCCAGAGATACGCATGCCGCGCTTTACCTTTCCCATTTTTCAAAGCATCGTCAAGGGCGTTGCGGGCGCGATGTCCGGGTTGGCGCTCTTTGCCGGGGAAAGCGGTCTGTGAGTGTGATGTAAAACCCAGACATAAAGCAAACTGCCGCCCGAGGGCGGCAGTTGCGAAGGGGTTGTCAAGTCGACAAAGTTACTTCTCCTGCTGCTTGCGCCAGCGAATTCCGGCTTCGATGAAGCCGTCGATCTCGCCGTTGAACACAGCCTCGGGGTTGCCGACCTCGAACTCGGTGCGCAGGTCCTTGACCATCTGGTACGGGTGCAGGACGTACGAACGCATCTGGTTGCCCCAGGAGCTGCCGCCGTCCTTGAGGGCGTCCATCTTGGCCCGCTCCTCCTGGCGCTGCCGCTCCAGCAGCTTCGCCTGGAGGACGTTCATCGCGGTCGCCTTGTTCTGGATCTGCGACCGCTCGTTCTGACAGGAGACGACGATGCCGGTGGGGAGGTGGGTCAACCGCACCGCGGAGTCGGTGGTGTTGACACCCTGTCCGCCGGGCCCGGACGAGCGGTACACGTCCACGCGCAACTCGGACTCGTCGATCTCGATGTGGTCGGTCTGCTCGACCACGGGCAGGATCTCGACACCCGCGAAGGAGGTCTGACGGCGGCCCTGGTTGTCGAACGGCGAGATCCGGACGAGCCGGTGGGTGCCCTGCTCGACGGAGAGCGTCCCGTAGGCGTACGGCGCCTGCACGGCGAAGGTGGTCGACTTGATGCCGGCCTCTTCGGCGTACGACGTCTCGATGAGCTCGGTCTTGTAGCCCTTCTGCTCCGCCCAGCGCAGGTACATCCGCTGCAGCTTCTCCGCGAAGTCGGCGGCGTCGACGCCACCGGCCTCGGCACGGATGTTGACCAGCGCCTCACGGGAGTCGTACTCGCCGGACAGGAGGGTCCGCACCTCCATCTCGTCGAGCGCCTTCTTGACGGCGGTGAGTTCGGACTCGGCCTCGGTACGGGTGTCCGGGTCGTCCTCCTCCTCGGCCATCTCGAAGAGCACGGCGAGATCGTCGATCCGCCCGCGCAGAGCCTCGGCCTTGCGCACCTCCGCCTGGAGGTGGGACAGCTTGCTGGTGATCTTCTGCGCCTCGTCCGGGTTGTCCCACAGGGACGGCGCGGCCGCCTGCTCCTCGAGCACGGCGATGTCTGCCCTCAGCTTGTCGAGGTCCAGAACGGCCTCGATCGACTCCATGGTCGAGGAGAGGGACTTGAGCTCTTCGGATACATCGACGACTGCCACGCCCTCCAGCCTAACGGCTGTGGCAACCGAGCTCGCCCGCCAGGCCACGTGATCCGTTCAGCCCCTCCGGCGTTTGAGGAGCGGGGGTCGAAGGGGGCAGCACCCCCTGGGAACGGGACGGGTAGGGGCGGCGGGGGCGAAACACCCGGGCGGTCACCCCCACCCACCCCGCCTCACGGCGAAACCGGCGCCGAATTCTTCGTGTCCTGAGGAGACGCCCCCGCATCGTCCCCCGACGTCGCCGCCCACACCCCGGCCCCCGCCGCGGCGACCAGCAGAACCGCCGCCACCCCCACCACCAGCCGACGCCGCCGCGTGGTAGCCCGATGCCGGGCGGACCCCGGCCGAGGCGCCCCGGCGGGCCGAGGCACCCGAGCAGTCCCCCGCGCACCCCCGGCCAGCTCGTCCGGCCCCGGCACCCTCATCGACGTATGCGTGTCCCGATTGGAGTCGGCGGGCTTGGCCCCCGGCACCAACGGCACAGCTCCCCGCCGCACCGGCCGCCCGGAGGCAACGGGCTCCGCGGAGGCGTCCGCGGCCGCGTCCTCCGCGCCCTGCTCCTCCGCCGGCTCCGCATCCGGCTCGTCCACGTCCAACGGCGGCATCCCGGCCAGCAACGGCAACAGCTCCCGCAACCGCGCGCCCAGCTCGGAGGCGCGCAACCGGGACGCCGGCGCCTTCGCCAGACACTGCACGATCAGCTGCCACAGCTCGTCGGGGATGCCCGGCAGCGGCACCACCGTCTCCGTCACATGCCGGCGCAGCACCGCCCCCGGATGTCCGCCCCCGAACGGCGTGAACCCGGCCAGCAGTTCGTACAGCACGGTCGCGAGGGCGTAGATGTCCACGGACGCGCGCGGCGGCAGCCCCTCGACGATCTCGGGCGCCAGATAGTCCGGCGTCCCGATGATCTTCGTGGCCTTGGTCCGCCGCGGCGAGTCGATGAGCTTGGCCACACCGAAGTCGGTCAGCAGTGCCGGATGGGACCCACCGGGCCCCAGTGGCCCCTGCATGTCCAGCAGGATGTTCTCCGGCTTCACGTCCCGGTGCACGACCCCCTTCGCGTGCGCCGCGGCCAGCCCGTCCGCGACGTCCGCCACGATCGCCGCCGCCGCCTCGGGCGCGAGCCGCTTCTCCCGGTCGAGCCGGGTGCGCAGATCGGTGCCCCGGACCAGGTCCATGACGAGCGCGAGGTCGTTGCCGTCGACCACGAGGTCGCGAACGGAGACCACGTGGGGGTGCTCCAGGCCGAGCAGCGCCGTCCGCTCCTGCACGAAGCGCCCGACGAGCTCCTGGTCGGACGCGAGGTCCTCACGCAGCAGCTTGACGGCGACGGGCCCCTCGGGACCCTCACCCAGCCACACCGTGCCGGCGCTGCCCCGCCCCAGGATCTGGTTGGCGGTGTACCGGCTGCCGATCTTCCGTGCCAAGACTGCTCCTACAGACGCGTGTGCCGATGCTGCGCCATCTGGGGGACGACCCCCAGACCCCCAGCCGATAAAACTACGCGTCGGAAGAGCCAACCTTCACCACGGAGACGGAAATCACCCGCCGGGTGTCGACAAATCCCCAGAGTCGCTACTGCCCCGAGGAGTTACCGCCCAGATCACTGATCCACCCGCTCACCGTGTCGATCATGTCGCCGAGTTGCTGCCAGTAGCTCTTGCCGGTGCCGATCCAGTCCTGGAGCGGGCTCAGCTCCCAGATCAGCCAGCTCGCGACGAACAGGATGACGATCGTGAACAGACAGCCCTTGAGGCAGCCGAGCCCGGGGATCTTCATCGGGTTGGCGCTGCGCTGCCGCGGCTGCCGGGGCTCGCGCGCGGGCCTCTGGGGCTCCTGCGGGGGCGCGTACCGCTGCGGCTGGGGCTGCTGCTGACGGCCGTAACCGCCCTGCGGCGGACGCTGTTGGGGCCGCTGCTGCTGAGGCTGCTGCTGTTGGGGCCGCTGCTGCTGCGGCCTTGCGACCTGCCGCTGGGGGCGGCGGCGCAGCGGGTCCTCGTTGGGGTCGAGGTACTGGACCTGCGTCTGTTCGTTGCGGTCCCGGGCCGCGCGCAGCTGGTTCTGCCAGGGGTGCGGGTCCTCGGGCCCGCCGGGCTGCTGCCCGTGCTGGCCGGGCTGGCCCTGCTGCCCGTACTGCCCCTGCCCCGGCTGCCCGGGCGGCATCGGCGGCATGACGGCCGTCGGGTCGGCCGCGCCGCGGTTCGTCGGGAGTACGGCGGTGGGGTCGGCGGCGCCGACGGGGCTGCCGGGGCCGGTGTGCGGGAGGAAGCTCGTCGCGGCGTTCGGGTCGAAGGCGCCCGCGGCGCCCGCGCCGTGCGGCAGCACCTGCGTCGGGTCGGCGGCACCGGGCGCGTCCGGGACGGCCGCCGGGGCCGGGTCGGGCAGCAGTAGCGCGCCGACGTTCTCCGCCGCGGCGATCTGCGCGGAACTCGCGTGCACACCGATGCCCTCGGCGACGACACGCAGCCCGCGCGCGAGGTTCTCGGCGCTGGGGCGCCGGTCCGGGTTCTTGCTCAGGCAGCGCTCTATGACCGTCCACAGCGGGTCGGGGACCGTGGAGGGGCGGCGCGGTTCGGCGCTCAGGTGCTGGTGCAGGACTTCGAGCGCGGAACCGCCGGCGAACGGCGGTCGGCCGGTGACCAGCTCGTACAGCAGGATGCCGGCGCCGTAGATGTCCACGGCGGAGGTCTGCGGGCGGCCCTCGGCGGACTCGGGAGCGACGTACGCGGGCGTGCCGACGAATTCCTGGGTCCGGGTCAGGCCCGGGGAGTCCGCGAGACGCGCGATGCCGAAGTCGGTCAGGAGCGGGTGCATCTGGCCGCCGTACTGCCGCAGCAGCACGTTGGCCGGCTTGAGGTCGCGGTGGACCACCCCGTCGGCGTGGCTGGCGGCGAGCGCGTCGGCGATCTGGGCGGTGATCAGGGCGGCGCCGACCGGGCTGAAGGGGCCGTTCTCGCGCAGGTAGCGGTGCAGGTCGGGACCCTCGACGAGGTCCATGACCAGGGCGAGCAGATCGCCCTCGACGACCAGGTCACGCACCCGCACGATGTTCGGATGGGTCAGCCTGAGGAGCACGGACCGCTCGCGCAGGAACCGCATCACGATGTCCGGGTCGCTCGCGAGCTCCTCCTTGAGGACCTTGATCGCGACGGTCTCGCCGGGCTGTCCCGGTACGGCGGCCTCGGCGCCCGCGGTCTCCCGCTGGCGGGCCCGCCACACGGTCCCCGTGGCACCGCGTCCGAGCGGCTCCTCGAGGAAGTACTTGCTGCCTACCGGCCGCACGTCTGCACTCCCTGCTGCTTGCTGTCGTTCCGACCCACTGTAGTGCCGCTCCTCCAGGCACTACGTAAGCGTTGCCAAGCATGTTCGAAGGAAAGACGCTCCGCCCGGGTCTTCCGGTTGCCGGAGGTTGACGTGACCGATCTCAAGTGATCGTCGGCGCTGCACTGGTCAGGCACTTTTGGGGGCAGAGCTGACCAATCAAGATCACTTGCCCTCGGGCGGCGGGCGCGTTGTCAGTGGCAGGTGCGAGGATGCCTACCGTCAAGGCCGACGAACTTGGGCGCGTGCTTTTCCGCGAACTCGTCCGCGCAGAAGGGACCGCTGACGGCGATGCAGATCCGGCTGACCGTCGTAGACCCGCTGGGCCCGCCCGACCGGGCCCCGGGCCGCGCCGCGAGCTGCGACGTGCTGGTCACAGCTCCCGTCGGCACAGCGCTGGCCGCGGTGGCGACGGCCCTCGCCTCGGCGGTCGCCGGTGAGGGGGGCGGCTCCCGCGCGGGCGAGACCGAGCGCGGCGGCGGCGCGGTCGTGCTGTACGCGGACGGGGAGCGGCTCGACACCCAGCGCTCCACCTTGGGCGAGCCCCCGCTGGTCGACGGCGCGATCCTGTCCCTGGGGGCCCCGGCGGCCCCCGAACCGCACCCCGAGCTCGACGAGGCCCCCACCCAGCTCCATGTGGTCGCGGGACCCGACGCCGGCGGCGTCCACCTGTTGCACGGCGGCCAGATCCACATCGGCCGCTCCGCCGACGCCGACGTCCCCCTGGACGACCCCGACGTCTCCCGGCTGCACTGCGCGGTCACGGTCGGCGCCGACGGCCGCGTCTCGGTCGCCGACCTCGACTCCACGAACGGCACGACGCTGGACGGCACTCGGGTCGGCACCCGGCCGGTGCGGTTCCCTCCGGGGGCGCTCCTGAGGATCGGCGAGTCGGTCCTCCGGCTGGCCCCGAGCGGCGGCCGGCGGCTGGGGACGGAACCGGACGGGGAGGGGCATGTGCGGGTGGCGCCCGGGGATGCCTCGTCCCTGCCGGACGCGGGCCCGGAGGGCGTGACGCCGGGCGGTGTCGGCCCGGGGCGCGTGGCGCCGGGAGGCTCGGCGGAGACCGGTGCCGCCGCGTATGCGTCGGGCGGCGAAGGGCCGGGGCGTCCGGGACGCATGGCGCAGGGAAGCGCGAGGGAGCGCGGAGGGGCCGCGTACGCGCCTGGCGGCGAGCAGTCGGGCGGCAGAGGCGAGCCCGGCGACACCGCGCATGTGCCGGGCGCGAGCCGCGGGCGCAGGGTCTCGGGGCGTGCCGCAGGTGTCGAGGTCGGCAAAGCCGCGTCGGGCTCGGGCACCGGCCCCGCCTCGGACGCGGCCGACGGTTCGGCACGCGCGCGCGTGGACCGTGACGGCGGCGGCACCCAGGCCCGGCAGCCCACCGACCGGACCCACCACACCTACGGTTCCGCCGGCTGGGGCGCGTCCGGCGGGGCTCCCGCCGGAATGGGGGCGCAGGGCCACGACCCTGTCGAACCGCCGGTCGTCGTACCGGGGCAGGGCGGCGCACCGCGGATCGAGACCCGGGGGGCCGGTGGCGACACCGGCGGCAGGCGTGCGGACAGCGGCCGCGGCACAGGCGCAAGCCCCGGCTCCGGCTCCGGCGGGGACACCCACGCCGGCCCGTTCGGGGTCGGTTCCTTCGACGCGCCTCGCACCGCCGACACCCCCTCGCCGCCCCGGGCCGTACCGCCCGCTCCCACCGACTCCGACGCCCAGGGAACCGGCGGCCGCAAAGGCACCCCCCTGCGCGGGACCGACGTACCCCAGGGTGTGCGGCGGCGTGGCGGGCTCTCCGCGTGGGCCCGGCGCCTGACCGGTGGCCGGGGTGAGCAGGAGGCGGCCGGGCGCGAGCCCTACGACGAGAGGCCGGCGCCCGCTGCCGCGGTCCCGTCGGCCGCGGCGGCCCAGGTGCCCGAGGTCTGGCCGGACCCGGCGGCCCTGCTGCTGACGGCGCTGGGCCCGGGTGCCCGCCTGTGGGAGCGCGGGCCGGGGCATCCGGAGGCCCTCACCGTGCGGCTCGGCACCGCCGACCGGGCGGCGCCCGACGGGTCGGGGCTGTTGCCGGCCGTTCCGGTCACCGCGGATCTGCGCGAGGCCGGGGCGCTCGGGCTCGCCGGTCCGCGCGCGCGGCTGGCCGGGCTGGCCCGCGCGGTGCTGGCGCAGCTCGCCGCCCTGCACGCGCCCGAGACCCTGGAGATCGTCCTGATCAGCGCGGACCGCTCCCGGCCCGCGAAGGAGCGCACCGCCGAGTGGTCGTGGCTCGGCTGGCTGCCCCATGTCCGCCCGGGACACGGCCAGGACTGCCGCCTGCTCCTGGCCCACGACCGCGAACAGGCCGCGGCCCGCACCGACGAACTCCTCCGGCGCCTGGACGACCACCTGACCGACGCGCAGACGGCCCCGGCCGGCAGGGCGATCCCGGCGGCCCGTTCGGCCACCTCGCCGGACCGCCCGAAGAGCCCCCGACGGCCCTCCTGGGCCCGGGACGACGCGGAGGACGAATCGCGCGGCGGTTTCCCCGGGCCGTACACCGTGGTCGTCGTGGACGGCGATCCCGGCGGCGCCGACCTGCGCAAGGCGGTGGCCCGACTCGCCGCGGAGGGCCCCCAGGCCGGCATCCATGTGGTGTGCCTGGCCGAGACGGCCCCGGCCTCCCCCGCGTCCCCGGTGACGGACACCTACGAGGCCGCGTGCGCGGCGGCCCCGACGTTCCGCGAGTGCGGCGCGGTCGGCCTGCTCAGCGGGGACGTGGCGACCGCGTTGCGGCTGATGCGGGTGGCACGGGCGGGAATTCCGGCGGGCGCGGGCAGTCCGGCGGGCGCGGGTGGCAGCGGGCCGGCGGGCGCGGGTGACAGCGGGCCGACGGGTGCGGGCAAGGAAGCCGGGCCCTTCGGGAGCGGACCTGACGTGAAAGCCCCCCGCCCCGCGACTGACGCGGCGCACACAGATCCGGCGGACGCTCACGCCCTCCACCCCACCACCGAGACCGGCCGGCCCACCCCCGTGGGCCACGGCACGGTCGCCGCCGTGGACGCCGTCTCCGCCGCCTGGGCGGAGCGGTTCGCGCGGGCGCTGGCGCCCTTGCGGACGGACGGGGCCGTCGGCGGGCGGCACGCGCGCGTGTCCTCGCCGTTGCCCCAGGCGGCGCGGCTGCTGGACGAACTGGGGCTGGCGAGGGCCACCCCGCCGTCGCTGATGACGCGCTGGGCGGACGCGGCGGACGACCAGGAGTCCCTCGGTGGACGGGCCTGGGCGGTGCTCGGGGCGGGTCCGCGCGGCCCGGTCTGCGCCGACCTGGTCGCCGAGGGCCCGCATCTGCTGATCGAGGGCCCGCCGGGCAGCGGCCGTACGGAACTGCTGCGGGCCGTGGTCGCCTCGCTGGCCGCGGCCGAGCGTCCCGACCGCCTCAGCGTCGTCCTGGTGGACGGCCGGGACAGCGTCGGCGGCGGCGGCCACGGCGAGGGCCTGCGCGTGTGCACCGACGTACCGCATGTGACCACCCACCTCACCGCCAACGACCCGGTACGGATGCGGGAGTTCGCCCAGTCCCTGAGCGCCGAGCTGAAGCGGCGCGCGGAGCTGCTCGGCCGCTCCGACTTCGCGGAGTGGCACACCGGACGGGAGCTGTCGGGCCGTATGGTCAGGCAGCGCACGGCGGCGCCCCGAGGCACGTCGGGCACGCCCGCGGGCAGCCACGGCGCCGACCCGGCAGACGCAGACCTGGACTCCCCGCCCAGCTCCACGATCCGGCTGCGCCCCGCCGCGGCCCGCCGGCAGACGGAGACGGCGCCCCCGCTCCCCCGCCTCGTCGTGATCGTGGACGACCTGGACGCCCTGGTCTCCCCGCCCCTCGGCTCCCCGGGCAGACCGGCCGCCGGCTCGGTCATACGCGCGCTGGAGGCGGTGGCCCGGGAGGGCGAGCGTCTGGGCGTCCACCTGGTGGCCGCGGCCGGTCCGGGCGGCCGTACGGCGGAGTCGGAACCGGCCCGCCGGGCCACCCTCCGCGTCACCCTGGACACCCCGGCCGCGGGCCCGGACGAACCGGCCCCCGGCCGAGGCCGTCTGACCTGGTCGGACGGCCGGGTGACCGCCTTCCAGGCCGGCCGGGTCACCGGCCGCATCCCCCGTACGGCGACCCTGCGTCCCACGGTCGTCCCGCTGGAATGGGAACGCATGGGCGATCCCCCGACCCGCCGCCCGGTCCGGGAACTGGGCAACGGCCCGACGGACCTGGCCCTGCTGGCCAGCGCATTGGAACGGGCTGCGAGGGAAGTCGCAGCGACAGAGGTGCCGTCGCTGCTTTAGCCCAACGGGGCCGCATCTCTTCAGCGGCGTGCCACAACGCGCCCGTACTGGTCACGAGGCAGCAACGATCGTCCGCTTGACAGCCGACGCGCTCTTGCCGACCCCGTTCTCCCGGCGTAGACCAGTTCGCACGGGACACCCTCAACGTTCGACGAGGAACGAGGAACGGGGACGTGATGCGCAGCATGAGCAGCACAAACCGAAAGCCCAGGGCAGCGAAAACCGCGGCCGCCGCCCTCGCGGCCGCCCTCGCCCTCTCGCTCACCGCCTGTGGCGGGGACGACGACAAGAGCAGCGACACCGGCGCGACGGGCGCCAAGGAGACCGGCACCAGCGTCACCCTTCCCAAGCTGAACGGCGAGAGCCTGGAGGTCGCCGCCGTCTGGAGCGGCGCGGAGCAGGCCAACTTCAAGAAGGTCCTCGCGGAGTTCGAGAAGCGCACCGGCGCGAAGGTCTCGTTCGTGCCCGCGCAGGACCCGATCATCAACTTCCTCGGCTCGAAGGTCGCGGGCGGACAGCCGCCGGACATCGCGATGCTGCCGCAGCCCGGCGCGATCAAGCAGGCCGTGGACAAGAAGTGGGCGAAGCCCCTTGGCGCGGAGGCCAAGGCCGAGCTCGCGAAGAACTACTCGCAGGGCTGGCAGGACATCGGCAAGGTGGGCGGCGAGCAGTACGGCGTCTACTACAAGGCCGCCAACAAGTCCCTGATCTGGTACAACGCCAAGGTCTTCGAGAACGCGGGCGCCACCGAGCCGAAGACCTGGGACGAACTGCTGACCACCGCGCAGACGGTCTACGACTCGGGCGTGACCCCGTTCTCGGTGGGCGGCGCCGAGGGCTGGACCCTGACGGACTGGTTCGAGAACATCTACCTCTCCCAGGCGGGCCCGGAGAAGTACGACCAACTGGCCAAGCACGAGATCAAGTGGACGGACCCGTCCGTGAAGGACGCGCTGACCACGCTGGCCCAGGTCTGGGGCAAGAAGGACTACATCGCGACCGGCGCCCTGCAGACGGACTTCCCGGCCTCGGTGACCCAGACCTTCACCGGCGGTGACCAGCCCAAGGCGGCGATGGTCTACGAGGGCGACTTCGCGCAGGTCAACATCCAGACGGCCAAGGCGAAGGTCGGTACCGACGCGAAGGTGTTCCCGTTCCCGAAGGTCGGTGACACCGCTCCCGTGGTCTCCGGCGGCGACGCGGCCGTGATCCTGAAGGACTCCAAGGCGGCGCAGGCCCTTGCGACCTTCCTGGCCTCCCCGGACGCGGCGACGATCCAGGCCAAGCTGGGCGGCTATCTCTCGCCGAACAAGAGCGTCGAGCTCTCGGCGTATCCGAACGCGGTGCAGCAGAAGATCGCCAAGGCCCTGATCGACTCGGGCGACGACTTCCGCTTCGACATGTCCGACCAGGCCCCGCAGGCCTTCGGCGGCACGCCCGGCAAGGGTGAGTGGAAGGCGCTCCAGGACTTCCTGACCAACCCGAAGGACATCGCGGGCACGCAGGCCAAGCTGGAGGCCGACGCGGCGGCCGCCTTCGGGAACTGACGCGATGACGTCGGCCACGGCGGCAGGAGGCCCTCCGGCCCCTGCCGCTCCCAAGTCGCGCAAGAGCGTGACCGGCACACGCAGGACCGTGGCAGTGCTGTTCCTGCTGCCCGCCCTCGTGCTGCTGGGCGCGCTCGTGGTCTACCCGATCGGGTACTCGCTGGTCCGCAGCTTCTACGACCAGTCCGGCGACGGGTTCGCCGGAATCGACAACTACAAGGCGCTGTTCACCGACGACGGCATCCGTACGGCACTGAAGAACAACATCATCTGGGTGGTGTTCGCGCCGACGATCGCCACCGCGCTCGGTCTGATCTTCGCGGTGCTGACCGAACGGGTGCGCTGGGGAACGGCGTTCAAGCTGGTCGTCTTCATGCCGATGGCGATCTCGATGCTGGCGGCGGGCATCATCTTCCGCCTGGTCTACGACCAGGACCCGGACAAGGGGTTCGCGAACGCGGTGTGGGTGGGCGTGCACGACACGTTCGCGCAGGCCTCGGCATTCCCGAAGGCCCACCCGGGCCGGGATTCGCCGCTGGTGGCCCAAGGGGGCGGTTTCGTCACCAAGGCGACCGTCCACACCGGGGGCACGGTCACCCTGCCCCTGGTGGGCGTCGCCCCGGACCAGATGCCGGGCGACGCCAAGAAGGCCGTGGCGCCGCAGGCGGACCCGGGCCGGATCACCGGGACGACCTGGCAGGACTTCACGCGCGGCAAGGGCGTCGGCAAGCTCGGCGGGGTCGACCCGTCCGAACTCGGCTACCCCGGCATGAAGATCGAGGCGGTCAAGGACGGCAAGGTCGTCGAGACGGCGAAGGCCGGCGACGACGGCACGTTCTCCTTCTCCGAGAAGGCCGACGGGGCCCGACTGCGGCTCCCGGCGAGCAACTTCAAGGAGGCCTACAACGGGCTCGACTGGCTCGGCCCGTCGCTGGTGACTCCGGCGATCATCGGGTCGTACATCTGGATGTGGGCCGGTTTCGCGATGGTGCTGATCGCGGCCGGGCTCGCGGGCATCCCCCGCGAACTCCTGGAGGCGGCCCGGGTCGACGGCGCGAGCGAGTGGCAGGTCTTCCGCAGGGTCACGGTGCCCCTCCTCGCGCCCGTCCTCGCGGTCGTCGCCGTGACCCTGATGATCAACGTCCTGAAGATCTTCGACCTGGTCTTCATCATCGCCCCGGGCTCCTCGCAGGACGACGCGAACGTCCTCGCGCTTGAGCTGTACCGCAAGGGCTTCGCCGAGGACCAGCCGGGCATCGCGAGCGCCATCTCGGTGTTCCTGCTGCTGCTGGTGATCCCGGTGATGTGGTTCAACATTCGTCGGCTCAGGCGGGAGGTACGGCGATGACCACGCAGGCCGAAAGGTTTCCGGAGACGGCACCGGCCGACGGGACGAAGGTGAAGCAGTCGCTCGGTTCACGGCTCGTCGAGCGGGTCAGCGGCGGCGTGATCAGCGTTTTCCTCGTGGTCGTCGGTCTGTTCTGGCTGGTGCCGACGATCGGGCTGCTGATCTCCTCGTTGCGCACCCCCGAGGACCTCACCGCGAGCGGCTGGTGGAAGGTCTTCAGCAAGCCCTCTCAGCTCACCTTCGACAGCTACGACAAGCTGCTCCAGAACAGCGACATCACCAGCTCCATCGTCAACACCGTGCTGATCACGGTCCCGGCGACGCTGCTCGTTATCGTCATCGGCGCGCTCGCGGGCTACGCGTTCGCGTGGATGGAGTTCCCGGGCCGCGACTGGTGGTTCATGGGCGTGGTCGGTCTGCTGGTGGTGCCGGTGCAGGTGGCGCTGATCCCGATCGCCGAACTCTTCGGCAAGATCGGCCTGTTCGGCAACATCTTCGGGGTGATCCTCTTCCATGTGGGCTTCGGCCTGCCGTTCGCGGTGTTCCTGCTGCGGAACTTCTTCGCGGAGATCCCCCGTGAACTCCTGGAGGCGGCCAGGCTCGACGGCGCGGGTGAACTGCGCCTGTTCACACGGGTGGTGATGCCGCTCGGCGGGCCCGCGATCGCGAGCCTGGGCATCTTCCAGTTCCTGTGGGTGTGGAACGACATGCTGATCGCCCTGGTGTTCACGGACGCCGACAGCCAGCCGATCACGGTCGCCCTGCAGACCCAGATGCGTGCCTTCGCCGACAATGTCGACGTCCTGGCCCCGGGCGCTTTCATCTCCATGGTGATCCCGCTGATCGTGTTCTTCGCGTTCCAGCGGCAGTTCGTGTCCGGCGTGATGGCGGGCGCGGTCAAGTAGCCCGCACGGAAGCCGACTTGAGGGGGCGGGCCGGCACCGGCCCGCCTCTTCGCGTTCGCCCGAATGCCGTACGGAACGTAACCAAGCGCCTTCTTGGGGCGTTCCCGGGCAGACCGCCCGCGCCGACCCTTGGATGTGCCGTGCCCAGGTTCAGTGTCATCGTCCCCGCGTACAAGGTCCAGGCGTACCTGACCGCCTGCCTGGAATCGGTGCTGTCACAGTCGTACGAGGATCTGGAGCTGATCGCGGTCGACGACCGCTCCCCGGACGCGTGCGGGGCGATCGCCGACGAGTGCGCGGCCCGCGATCCGCGTGTCCGGGTGCTCCACCTGGCGCGGAACCAGGGCCTCGGCCCCGCCCGCAACGCGGGGATCGCCGAGGCGACGGGCGACTACCTGGTGTTCCTCGACGGCGACGACACCCTCGCCCCGCACGCGCTGCGGGCGATCGCCGACCGGCTGAAGGAGACGGGCGAGCCGGACGTCCTGGTCTACGGTCACGCGCTCGCCCACTGGTCGGGCGGGACGGCCGGCGACACCTCGGCGGGAGTGCTCACCGAGCAGGGCCAGGCACCGTTCCGCCTGGAGGACCGCCCGGGGCTGCTGCGGGCGCCGACGGCGGCCTGGAACAAGGCGCACCGCAGGGAGTTCGTCGAACGCGAGGGCCTCACCTTCCCGTCCGGCCACTACGCGGACACGTCCTGGACCCACCCCGCCCTGATGACCGCCGAGTCGATCGCCACCCTGGACCGGGTCTGCGTCCACCACCGGCAGCGGCGGCGGCGCGGGATGCTCGGCGCGGTCGGCCACTTCGATGTCTTCGACCAGTACGACAGGGTCTTCGCGTACGTCGACTCGCGCCCCGAACTCGCCCAGTGGCGGCCGGTGTTGTTCCGCCGGATGGTCGACCATCTCTGGACGGTGTTCACCGAGCCGGACCGGCTCGCGCGCGGCAACCGCGCCGAGTTCCTGCGGCGGGCCCGCGACCACTACCGCGCCCACCGCACCCCGGGCCACCCGGTCCCGGTGCGCTCCCGGCTGCGTCACACGGTGATCCGGCTGGCGCTGTACCGCACCCACCGTTTCATGGCACTGGCCCAGCGGATCGGCCACCGCACCACCAGGCCGGTCGTCCACTTCGCGAAGTCCCTACACACAGCCGCGCTGCGGCTGCACTACCGCGTCCAGCTCCGCCTCCCCCTGCGTGAGGACCGCGCCGCGTTCGCCGCGTACGGGGGCCGCGGGCACGGCTGCAACCCGGGCGCGCTGGAGGAGGCGTTCCGCACCCTCGCCCCGCACATCCGCACCGCGTGGATCGCCCACCCCGAGCACCACCACACCGTCCCGACCGCGACCCGCCGGCTGCGCCCGGGCACGGCCGCCTACTGGACGGCGCTCGCCCGCTCCAAGTACCTCGTGAACAACACCGACTTCGACCGCCGTCTGGTCAAGCGCCCCGGCCAGGTCCTCGTCCAGACCCAACACGGCACGCCCCTCAAGCACATGGGCCTGGACCTCCAGGAACGCCCGGCGGCGGCACGGGACTTGGACTTCGAGCAGATGCTGAGCGGTGTCGACCAGTGGGACTACCTGCTGTCCCCCAACCGCCACACCACCCTGACCTGGGAGCGGGTCTACCCCGGCGACTACACGGTCCTCCCCTACGGCTACCCCCGCAACGACGTGTTCCAGCGGGCGACTTCGGAGGACGTACGGCGACTGCGGGAGTCCCTCGGCATCCCGGAGGGCACGGTCGCGATCCTGTACGCGCCCACCCACCGCGACTACCGCCGCACCCAGCGCCCCACGCTCGACTTCGACCGCTTCCTGCGCCGTCTGGGCCCCCGCTTCGTCGTCCTGGCCCGCGCCCACCACCGGTACGGCGGCCCCCTGGCCTCCCCCGCGACGGCCCGGGTCATCGACGTCACCGACCATCCGAGCGTCGAGTCCCTGTGCCTGGCGTCGGACGCCCTGGTCACCGACTACTCGTCCCTGATGTTCGACTACGCCAACCTGGACCGGCCGATCGTGATCTACGCCGACGACCGGGAGGCGTACGAGGCGGCCCGCGGCACCTACTTCGACCTGCGGTCCTTCGCGCCGGGTGCGGTCGCGCGCAGCGAGGACGAACTGACCGACATCTTCGCCACCGGCCACTGGCGCGGCTCCCGCTCCGCCCAGCTGCGCTCGGCGTTCCGCGAGCGCTTCTGCCCGTACGACGACGGCCGCGCCGCGGAGCGGGTCGTACGCCATGTCGTCCTGGGCGAGACGGGGTTGCCGCCGGTGGTGCCACTGACGGAGCGTCACCCGGTGCCGTCGGCGGCGGCTGCGCTCGACCGGCCACCGCTGCCGACGGTGCCCCGCCCCGCGACGAACACGCCGATCACCGAAACCCTCTAGGGGTCCCGCATGCCGTCCAGCCCGTCGCATCCCACCCCGACCCGGCCGTCCACGTGGCGCCCAACGGGACGCCCGCGCCCTTAGAGGGGCGCGGGCAGTGAGTTGGCTTTTCGGACTGCCGAGTTGGCTTTCCGGACCTACTCGATGACGAGCTCGACCTCGATGTTGCCGCGGGTGGCGTTGGAGTAGGGGCAGACCTGGTGGGCCGACTCGACGAGCTTGCGGCCGGTCTCGGCGTCCACGGTGTCGGGCAGCTCGACGCGGAGGGCGACCTTGAGAGCGAAGCCCTCGCCCTGCTTGCCTATGCCGACCTCGGCGGTGACGGCGGCGTCACTGACATCCACCTTGGCCTGGCGGCCGACGACACCGAGGGCACTGCCGAAACAGGCGGCGTAACCGGCGGCGAACAGCTGCTCCGGGTTAGTGCCCTCTCCGTTGCCGCCCATCTCCACCGGTATGGAGAGGGCCACGTCGATCTTGCCGTCATTGGTGACGGCACGTCCCTCGCGTCCGTGGGTGGCGGTGGCGACTGCGGTGTAGAGCGCGTCCATGGAAATCCATCCCTCTGGGGTGCTGGGGTCAGTCCTGTCGTTGCCACAAGTAGAGCACACAATTCAATTGTGCACAACTAAATCGCGAGTAAGAGTTACCCTTGGGGACATGACCACGCCCGCGACGGACTGGCTCCGGCTCGACCAGCAGATCTGCTTCTCCCTCCACGCCGCGTCCCGCGCCTTCAACGGCGTCTACCGCGGGATCCTCAAGGACCTGGGGCTCACCTACCCCCAGTACCTGGTGATGCTCGTCCTGTGGGAGCACGGCGATCTGCCGGTGAAGACGCTCGGCGAACATCTGCGCCTCGACTCCGGCACCCTGTCCCCCCTGCTCAAACGGCTGGAGGCGGCCGGCCTGGTCCGCCGCGAGCGCAGCACCCGCGACGAGCGCTCGGTCGAGGTGCGGCTGACCGACGAGGGGACGGCACTGCGGGAGAACGCCCTTCAGGTGCCCCGCCGCATCGCCGCCGCGACCGGCTTCGACGTCGACGAGATCCGCGACCTGCGCGCCCGGCTGGACCAGCTCACCTCGATGCTGGACACGGCGGCGCGGATCGAAGCCGCGGGCAACCACTGACGCTTACCGAAAACCAGCGCCGCTTTAGGGCTGCTTCAGGGCTTCCACGGCATATACCCCTCTACGATCCGCCCTGATGACACATCCACGTGCCGCCCTCGCCGCCGCCTGGCTCGCCACCCGCGCCCTGATGCTGTGGCTGCTCACCTATCGCGGGTGGGACGTCGTCGGACGCGAGGTGTGGCAGCTCTACCACCACTGGTACGGCGTCCTCGCGCACGGCGCCTTCCCCGTGCACGACACGCTCTGGCAGTACCCGCCGGGCGCCGGCCCGCTCCTGCTCTCCCCCGGGCTGCTGCCGGGCCTGACGTACTTCCAGGCCTTCGTCGCACTCACCCTCGCCGCCGACGCGGTGGTCGCCCTGGCACTCACCCGCGCGGGCAGCCGCCCCGGCCGCACCCTGCTCGGCGCCACCGTCTGGGTCGGCGGCCTCCCGCTCCTCCTGCACCTCCCGCTCGCCCGCTACGACGTCCAGGTCACCGCCCTCGCGGTGCTCTCCCTCCTGGCCTCCGCGCGCTCCACGCGTGTGTGCGGAACGCTCGCCGCGCTCGGCGCCCTGGTGAAGGTGTGGCCTGTCCTGCTGCTGACAGGCCTCCCGAAGGGCCGGGCGACCAGATCGGCGTGGACCGCGGCCGCGGTGACGGGCACGACGTCCCTGGCCCTCCTCTGCACCCTCTTCGACCACCCCTTCGCCTTCCTGCGCCAACAGGGCGGCAGGGGCGTGCAGATCGAGTCGTTCGGCGGCACGGCACTCGCCCTGGCGCGGCACGCCGGCTGGCCGGGGAAGGTGCGCTACCAGTACGGGGCGCTGGAGTACACGGGACCGTACGTCCCGACGGTCGCGCACGTCTCGCTCGCGCTGAGTGCCGTGTCCCTGGGCCTTCTGCTGCTGTGGCGGGTACGGGCCCGGCTCTGGGGTGAAGCCACGCCCTATGACACAGCGCTCAGCGCCGTGCTGTTGTTCACCGTCACCAGCCGGGTGATCAGCCCCCAGTACATGATCTGGCTGCTGGGCCTGGCCGCCGTGTGCCTGACCTCCCGGCACACCACCCAACGCCCGGTGGCCGCGCTGGTCGTGGCGGCGACGGCGGTGAGCACCCTGGTCTATCCGGTCCTCTACGACGAGGTCATGGACGCCACCTGGACGGGCGTCGCGCTGATGCTGGTGCGCAACGGCCTCCTGGGCGCGGCCGCCGTGCTCTCCTTCACGCGCGTGTGGCGCTCGACGGTTATACCTCCGAAATCGCACATGTCACCCGGTTCACGCGCCGCCACCCCGGTGGCACCCGCGGGTCCCGCCCGCCTGGTTCACTGATACGCGGCCAAGGGCCGACGAACGACACGGGTCAACCGACGAGGGGACGGCCGTACATGACCTGGCTGATCACCGGCGGCGCCGGCTACATCGGGGCGCACGTCGTGAGGGCGATGACCGACGCGGGCGAACAGGCGGTCGTGTACGACGACCTGTCCACCGGCATCGCCGCGCGCGTGCCGGCCGACGTGCCCCTGGTGACGGGCTCCACGCTGGACGCCGAGCGGGTCGCACACACCCTGGCCGACCACGAGGTCACCGGCGTGGTCCACCTGGCGGCGAAGAAGCAGGTCGGCGAGTCGGTGGACCGGCCGCTGCACTACTACCGGGAGAACGTCGAGGGCCTGCGCGTCCTCCTGGAAGCGGTCACGGCGGCCGGGGTCCCCTCCTTCGTCTTCTCCTCCTCCGCGGCGGTGTACGGCATGCCGGACGTCCCGCTCGTGACCGAGGAAACCCCCTGTGTGCCGATGTCCCCGTACGGCGAGACGAAGCTGGCCGGCGAGTGGCTGGTCCGCGCCACGGGCCACGCGACGGGCATCTCCACAGCCTGCCTGCGCTACTTCAACGTGGCCGGCGCGGCGAGCCCCGAGCTGGCCGACACCGGCGTCTACAACCTCATCCCGATGGTCTTCGAGAAGCTCACGGAGAACGCCGCCCCACGCATCTTCGGCGACGACTACGACACCCCCGACGGCACCTGCGTCCGCGACTACATCCACGTCGCCGACCTGGCCGAGGCACACGTGTCGGCCGCCCGCGCCCTCCAGTCCTCCCCCGGCCGCGACCTCACGGTCAACATCGGCCGCGGCGAGGGCGTCTCCGTCCGCGAGATGATCGACCGCATCAACGCCCTCACCGGTTACAACCGCCCCCCGACAGTCACCCCCCGCCGCCCCGGCGACCCGGCCCGCGTCGTCGCCTCCGCCGACCTGGCCGCCACAGAACTGGCCTGGAAGGCGAAGCGCGACGTCCAGGACATGATCGTGTCGGCGTGGGAAGGGTGGGTGCGGTTGCATCCGGAGGCGGGTCGGGGGTAGGGGCACGGCGGCGGGCAGGCTCGGCGGTTCGCCTGTGTCCGACGGCTCGGGCGGGCTCGGCGGCCCCGAGGCTTCACGGCCCCCGCCCGGTCACTGCGGCGCCTCCTGCACCTCAGGCAGTCACGCCATCCAAACCACCCGACCCGCTGCTTGGTCCAACCCGACGCGGCCCCGCCGACTTGGAACCCGGTCCGCGCGGGGACGGCCGGCGTGGCACAGAGCCGTCCCACCCCGGCCGAGGCTTGGTGGCCGTCGGCCCCCGGCCCGCGCGGATCGCCGTGGAGGCTGGGCATTAGCCTGCGCGGATGGTCGTTCGCCGCGTCACCCGCGTCACGGCCAAACGACCGCTGTCGCCGCTCCGGCGGGACGGACTGATCGCCCCGTGGAGAACCGCCGCCGGGTCCACGTACTCGCCCCGAACTCCTGGACCGGCCGACGGCCCACTGAGGCTCAGAGCGCCTTCAGTGCCTCCGTCGTCGCCCGGGCCAGCGCCGCGAGGTACCCCTTCGGCAGCTTCGGGCTGCGGATCACCACCGAGCGCCAGTACAGCGGGCCGGAGATCAGATCGAGGGCCAGTTCGTCGTTGAAGCCGGAGCGGAGCTCACCGCGCTGCTCCGCCGACGTGATGATCTTGCTGGCGACACCCTCCTGCCCCTTCTGCAACGCGTTCTGCAGGGCTTCGGCGATCTCGGGATTACGGGCCGCCTCGGCCTGGAGGTCCGGGATGATCTGCGAGGCCACCGGGTGCCGCAGCGCCCGGGACGTCACCTCGTACAGCATCCGCAGGTCGTCCTCCAGCGAGCCCGTGTCCGGCACCGGCAGGCCCAGCACCGCGATCTCCGAGACGACATCGAGGACCAGGTGCAGCTTGGACCGCCAGCGACGATAGACCGCGGTCTTGCCGACGCCCGCGCGGCGCGCGATGCCCTCGATCGACATCCGCGCGTATCCGACGGCCGCGAGCTCCTCGAAGACGGCCGCCCGAATGGCTTCCGTCACATCCTCGCGGAGTACGGCGGCCCCTGCCGGGGCACGGCGGCGCGGACGGGTCTGCGGCGCGTCGGCGTTGGTCGTCATGCGGTCCAGCATAGGGCGTAGCGACGAAACGGTGCCGTTCCGACGCGGGTCGTTACGACGAAACGGTCTCGTTCCGGCGAAGGCCGTGACGACGATACGGTTACGTTCCATCGTCATTCGTCACGACGAAACGGTTGCGTTCCGACGCTGAATCGTCCTACGCTCACGTTGCGACGATACGGTCCCGTCCCGACGTAAGAAAACGTGAAGAGTCACGTAAGGAAACGTCAGGTGACGAACCCACCCGCCGCACGCGCCCCACCTCCACCCCCCGAGCGAAAGCAGCGGATGTGAGCCAGGTCCTCGACACACCGCCCCCGACAGCGGCCCCGACCGACGACGACCTCGCGGCCCTGGCCGCCCGGCACGGCCTCACGGTCAGCGGTGCCCGTCCCTCCCTGCCCGCGTACGTCCGCCAGTTGTGGGCCCGGCGTCACTTCATCACCGCGTTCGCCACCGCCAAGCTCACCGCGCAGTACAGCCAGGCGAAGCTGGGCCAGGTCTGGCAGGTCATGACCCCGCTGCTGAACGCGGCGGTGTACTACTTCATCTTCGGCGTGCTGCTGGGCACCAAGCGGAACGTGCCGGACTACGTCCCGTTCCTGGTCACGGGCGTGTTCATCTGGACGTTCACGCAGAGCTCGATCATGGCGGGCACCCGAGCGATCGCCGGCAACCTCGGCCTCGTGCGCGCCCTGCACTTCCCTCGGGCCGCGCTGCCGATCTCGTTCGCCCTCCAGCAGCTCCAGCAGCTGCTGTTCTCGATGGCCGCCCTGGTCGTGATCCTGCTCTGCTTCGGTGTCCCGGTCGCCGCGTCCTGGCTGCTGGCGATCCCGGCGCTGGTACTGCAGTCCACGTTCAACGCGGGCGTCTCGATGATCATGGCGCGGATGGGCGCCAAGACACCGGACATCGCGCAGCTCATGCCGTTCATCCTGCGCACGTGGATGTACGTCTCCGGCGTGATGTGGAGCATCGACAAGCTGGCCAAGGGCCACCACGACTGGCCGTCCTGGGTGGTTCCCGTCCTCCAGGCCAACCCGGCCGCCGTGTACATCGACCTGATGCGCTACTCCCTGATCGACAGCTTCCACGCGAGCCAGCTGCCGCACCACGTGTGGGCGATCGCGGTGGGCTGGGCGCTGGTCGCCGGCGTCGGCGGCTTCATCTACTTCTGGAAGGCTGAGGAGACGTACGGCCGTGGCTGACATCGACAACGACCTGGTCCCCACCGTCGTCGCCCACGGCGTCGACATCATCTACCGCGTCAACGGCACCGGCGCCGGCAAGGGCTCCGCCACCGCCGCCCTCAACCGCATGCTGCGCCGGGGACAGGCCGAGAAGGCGGCGGGCGTCCGCAAGGTGCACGCCGTCAAGAACGTCTCCTTCGTCGCGTACAAGGGCGAGGCGATCGGCCTGATCGGCACCAACGGCTCCGGCAAGTCGACCCTGCTCAAGGCGGTCGCGGGCCTGCTCCCGGTGGAGAACGGCCGTATCTACACCCACGGCCAGCCCTCCCTGCTCGGCGTCAACGCGGCCCTGATGAACGACCTGACCGGCGAGCGCAACGTCTATCTCGGCGGCCTCGCCATGGGCATGTCCCGCGAGCAGGTCAGGGACCGCTACGAGGAGATCGTCGACTTCTCCGGCATCAACGAGAAGGGTGACTTCATCACCCTCCCGATGCGCACCTACTCCTCCGGTATGGCGGCCCGGCTGCGCTTCTCCATCGCCGCCGCCAAGGACCACGACGTCCTCCTCATCGACGAGGCCCTCGCCACCGGCGACCGCTCCTTCCAGAAGCGTTCCGAGGAGCGCATCCGCGAGCTGCGCAAGCACGCGGGCACGGTCTTCCTGGTCAGCCACAGCAACAAGTCCATCCGCGACACCTGCGACCGCGTGCTCTGGCTGGAGCGCGGCGAACTGCGCATGGACGGCCCGACCGACGAGGTGCTGGCTGCCTACGAGGACTTCACGGGCGGCCCGGACAAGGACAGGGCGAAGGCCAAGGCGGCCGCCTGAGCCACGGCCCCTGCTCTACGACGACGAGGGCGCCCGGGACTTCACGGTCCCGGGCGCCCTCGTCGTCGTACCCCTATGAATGCTGCCGCAGCAGCGTCCGCATCGTGCGCATCGCCACCGACAGGTTGGCGAGGTCGAAGGCGTCCGAGCCCTGGATCTCCTCCAGGGTGGTGCGGGCCCGGCCCAGGATCGGGGCGTTCTTCTCCTCCCAGGCCTTGAAGCGCTGCTCGGGGGTGGACGTGCCGTTGCCCACCGCCAGCACGTCGGCCGTCAGCGACGAGTGGGCCGCGTACAGGTCCTCGCGGATGGAGGCGCGGGCCATGGACTGCCAGCGGTCGGCGCGGGGCAGCTCGATGATGCGGTCCATGAGCTGGGTGATGTGGAGGCGGTCGGCGAGGTCGTAGTACACCTCGGCCACGTCCATCGGGTCCCGGCCCATGCGGTCGGCCACCGAGACGATGTCCAGCGTCGGGAAGGCCGAGGAGAATCCGGCCACGCGCGTGGCGAGTTCGTCCGGGACGCCGGCGCCGGTCAGCTCGTCGTAGATCTTCTGGTACCACTCCAGGTCGGCGCCCCGCAGCAGCTTCGGCAGCTGCGACCACACCAGTTCGACGCGGTCGTCGAAGAACTCGACGGTCTCGGCGAGCTGGAGCGGCTGCGGCCGGTTGTTGAGCAGCCAGCGCGTGCCGCGTTCGACGAGGCGGCGGGAGTGCAGCCGGATGCGGGTCTGTACGGCGGCCTCGACGCGGTTGTCGAGCGACTCGACGCCGTCCCACACGACGCCGGAGCGGAAGATCGCGCGGGCCACGGTCTGCGCCCGGACGATCTCCTCCAGCGACGCGCCGGTCTCCTCGCGGAGGCGGTGCAGATAGGTCGTACCGCCGGTGTTGACCGTGTCGTTGACCAGGACGGTCGTGGTGATCTCGCGGTGCAGCGGGTGGTTGTCGATGTACTCGGGGAACTTCTCGCGCAGCGCGGCCGGGAAGTACGTGTGCAGCAGGCCGTGCAGGTACGGGTCGTCAGGGAGCGAGGTGTGCAGCAGTTCCTCGGCAACCGTGATCTTGGTGTACGCCAGCAGGACGGCCGTCTCCGGGCTGGTCAGGCCCTGTGCGGTGTTCAGCCGCTCGCGGATCTGACGGTCGGTGGGCAGGAACTCCAGGGCCCGGTCGAGGTGGCCCTCACGCACCAGGTGGCGCATGAAGCGCTGCTGGGCGTGGAGCATGTCCTTGGACTGGGCGAGGGCGTTGGCGATCGCGGTGTTCTGCGCGTAGTTGTTGCGCAGGACCAGGCGGCCGACCTCGTCGGTCATCTCGGCGAGCAGCTTGTTGCGCTGCTTGACCGTCATGTCGCCCTCGGTGACCAGGCCGTTGAGCAGGATCTTGATGTTCACCTCGTGGTCGGAGGTGTCCACGCCCGCGCTGTTGTCGATGGCGTCGGTGTTGATCTTCCCGCCGTGCAGCGCGAACTCGATCCGGCCGAGCTGGGTCAGGCCCAGGTTGCCGCCCTCGCCGACGACCCGCACGCGCAGGTCGGCGCCGTCGACGCGGATCGGGTCGTTGGCCTTGTCACCGACGTCCGCGTGGGTCTCGGTCGACGCCTTCACGTAGGTGCCGATGCCGCCGTTCCACAGCAGGTCCACCGGCGCCTTGAGGATCGCCTTCATCAGGTCGGCCGGGGTCATCTTGGTGATCTTGTCCTCGATGCCGAGGGCCTCGCGGACGTGGGCGTTGACCGGGATGGACTTGGCGGTACGGGGGAAGATTCCGCCGCCCGTCGAGATCAGCTCGGTGTCGTAGTCGGCCCAGCTGGAGCGCGGGAGGTCGAAGATGCGGCGGCGCTCGGCGTAGGAGGTGGCCGCGTCGGGCTTCGGGTCGATGAAGATGTGCCGGTGGTCGAAGGCGGCGACCAGGCGGATGTGCTCGCTCAGCAGCATGCCGTTGCCGAACACGTCACCGGACATGTCGCCGATGCCGACGACGGTGAAGTCCTCGGACTGGGTGTCGAGGGCCAGCTCGCGGAAGTGCCGCTTGACGGACTCCCAGGCGCCGCGGGCGGTGATGCCCATGCCCTTGTGGTCGTAGCCGGCCGAGCCGCCGGAGGCGAAGGCGTCGCCCAGCCAGAAGTTGTACGACTCCGCGACCCCGTTGGCGATGTCCGAGAACGTCGCCGTGCCCTTGTCGGCCGCGACCACCAGGTAGGTGTCGTCCTCGTCGTGCCGCACGACGTCGGCCGGGGGCACGACTTCGCCGGCCACCATGTTGTCGGTGATGTCGAGCAGCGCCGAGATGAACATCTTGTAGCTGGCGATGCCCTCGGCCAGCCAGGCGTCCCGGTTCACGCTCGGGTCCGGCAGCTGCTTGGCGACGAAGCCGCCCTTGGCGCCGACCGGCACGATGACGGTGTTCTTCACCATCTGCGCCTTGACCAGGCCGAGGATCTCGGTGCGGAAGTCCTCACGCCTGTCGGACCAGCGCAGGCCTCCGCGCGCGACCTTGCCGAAGCGCAGGTGCACGCCCTCGACGCGCGGCGAGTAGACCCAGATCTCGAACGCCGGGCGCGGGGCCGGGAGGTCGGGGATGGCCTGCGGGTCGAACTTCATGGAGATGTAGTCGTGCGGCAGGCCGCCCGCGGCCTCCTGGAAGAAGTTCGTCCGCAGGGTCGCCTTGATGACGGTCAGGAAGGACCGGAGGATCCTGTCCTCGTCCAGCGAGGCCACCTGGTCCAGGGCCGCGTCGAGCTCCTCCAGGAGGGCGTCGACCAGTTCGTGCCCGGCGCGCTGCCGGTCCGGCGACATCCGCGCCTCGAACAGGGAGACGAGCAGCCGGGTGGTGTGGACGTTGTTGCGGAGCGTGTCCTCCATGTAGTCCTGCGAGAACGTGGAGCCCGCCTGGCGCAGGTACTTGGCGTACGCCCGCAGCACCATCGCCTGGCGCCAGTTCAGACCGGCGCTGAGCACCAGGGCGTTGAAGCCGTCGTTCTCGGCCTTGCCGGTCCAGGTGGCGGAGAAGGCCTCCTGGAAGCGCTCGCGGCCGTCGTCGCCGAGATAGTCCCCGCCGCCGTTCTGCGACTTGGGCATGCGCAGGCCGAAGTCGTAGATCCAGGCGACGCTCCGGTCCGAGCAGCGCAGTTCGTAGGGCCGCTCGTCCATGACCTCGACGCCGAGCCGGTTGAGGACCGGCAGGACGGCGGACAGGGAGATGGCGTCGCCCTTGCGGTAGATCTTGAAACGGCGCTCCTCGGGGGCGGCGCCCACCGGCTCGTACAGGCTCAGCGCGAAGGAGTTCTCCTCGGTGAGCCGCTCCACGTGGACGAGGTCGGCGACCGCGGAGCGCGGGGTGTGGTCGGCCTTGTAGCCCTCGGGGAAGGCGTTGCCGTAGCGGCGGGTCAGTTCGGCCGCGCGCTCCTCGCCCAGCTCGGCGTTGAGCGCCTCGACCCAGCCGTCGGCCCAGGAGCGGGCGGCCTCGACCAGTCGGGCCTCGATGCGCTCCTTGTCGCCGTCGCTGAGCTGCGGCAGCTCGGTGCCCTGCGGGACGCGGACCACGAAGTGCAGCCGGGACAGGATCGACTCGGTGTTCCAGGCGGTGAAGTCGACGCTGATGCCGTCGAGTTCCTCCTTCAGGATGTCGATGATCCTGAGGCGCACGCCGGTGGTGTAGCGGTCGCGGGGCAGGTAGACGAGGGCCGAGTAGTAGCGGCCGTACTCGTCCTGGCGCAGGTAGAGCCGCAGCCGGCGCCGCTCCTGGAGGTACAGGACGGAGGTGGCGATGGACTCGAGCTCGTCAGCCGGGGTCTGGAAGAGCTCGTCGCGCGGGTAGGTCTCCAGGATCTGGAGCAGGTCGCGCCCGTCGTGGCTGTTGGGCGAGAAACCAGCCCTTTCGAGCACCTCGTCCACCTTGCGCCGAATGACCGGAACCCGGCGCACCGACTCGGTGTAGGCGGCGGAGGAGAACAGACCGAGGAAACGCCGCTCGCCGACGACATTGCCGTCCGCGTCGAACTTCTTGACCCCGATGTAGTCGAGATACGACGGCCTGTGCACCGTCGCACGGCTGTTCGCCTTGGTCAGCACGAGCAGCTTGTGCTCACGTGCCTTCGCGCGCGCGTCGGCGGGCAGCCGCTCGAAGGACGGGCTGACCGGGTGGCCCTCCTCGCCGGCGTGGTGCGGGTCGGAGCGCAGGATGCCGAGGCCGGTGCCGGGGACGGCGGCGAGGGAGTCGTCCGCCCGGAGTTGGTACTCCCGGTAGCCGAGGAAGGTGAAGTGGTCGTCGGCCAGCCAGCGCAGCAGCTCGCGGGCCTCCTCGATCTCCATGTCGCGCAGATCGGTGGCGACGGGCTCGGCGGGCAGTTCGTCGGCCATCCGCAGGGCCGCGTCCCGCATCTTCTCCCAGTCCTCGACGGCCTCCCGGACGTCGGACAGGACACGCAGCAGGTCGTGGGTGATCTGCTTGAGGTCGGCGCGGTCGGTCTCGCGGTCGATCTCGACGTGGATCCAGGACTCGGTGTGCGCGTCGTGCGGGAGGTCACCGGCGGCGGGCGGGGCAGTGAGGATTTCGATCAGCTTGCCGGTGAGGTCGCGCCGGACGACGACCTGGGGGTGGATGACGACATGGATGCCGCGGCCCTGCCGGGTCAGCTCATTGGTGACGGAGTCGACGAGGAAGGGCATGTCGTCGGTGACGACCTCGACGACCGAGTGGGTGCACATCCACCCGTTCTCCTCCACCGTGGGCGTGTGGACCCGCACATTGGCCGTGCCCTGCGGGCGGTTCTCGCCCAGCCGGAAGTGCGAGAGCGCGGCTCCGTAGACATCGATCGGGTCGCGGGAGGTCAGGTCCTCCGGGGCGGTGTGCAGGTAGTAGCGCTGGAGGAACGCGAGCACGGTCTCGCTGTCCGGGGTGTCCGGAGTGCGCGGGGTGTCCTCGTCGGTCGTCCCAGTCGGTAGGTGCCCCCCGACCGGGCTGTTCTCAGCTACCCGTGCAGCCCTCTCGAGCAGCTCGGCCTTGGCTTCGTCCAGCTTGGTCTGCATTGTCCTCTGACTCCTGTCGCGCGCCGTTGCGTGACGTAGAAGGAAGTACGGTCTCTTCCCCTGCGGCTCGACGCCACGGCCCGGGGTCTCCGGTCTGCTCCGACGCTATGCCGCAAGGTGAGATGAGCGGGGGGATATCAGCCATTCTCGACACGCCCGCCAGGTGTGACGCTGCTCTCTGCCGCGCCGCTGACGAGGGTGTACTCGGCGTCATGAGGGCCCCTACGACCCCGTCCCGCCCGCGAGGACCAGCGGCCGCCGCCCGGCCACGGAGGTGTTCCGTGCGCACCGGGCGCGGGGCGGGGGCCACAGCGCCCCCGCGAACTATCGCGCTGATCACGCCACCAAGGCTATCGCTCCTTACAGGGGGGTCGTCATGAGCCGTATGTGTACAAAACCAGGGGTGGAAGTTTGACACTCTGCACAGTGCCCCCATCGCATCCAGACCATGACCTTCTCCCCTCCCTTTCGCGCGCCCCCTTGGCAAGCACGTCCCGCCGGTGCACTTTGCCGACATGACCGCAAAAATCCTCATCGTCACCGGTGACGCAGCAGAGTCACTGGAGGTCCTGTACCCCTACCAGCGCCTGCGCGAGGAGGGCTACGACGTCCACATCGCCGCCCCCGCCCGCAAGAAGCTCCAGTTCGTCGTCCATGACTTCGAACCCGGCTTCGACACCTACACCGAGAAGCCTGGCTACACCTGGCCCGCCGACCTGGCCTTCGCCGAGGTGGACCCCGGTCAGTACGCCGCCGTGGTCGTGCCCGGCGGCCGGGCCCCCGAGTACCTCCGCAACGACCCCGAGCTCCGCAAGATCCTCAAGTCCTTCTTCGACGCGGACAAGCCGGTCGCCCAGATCTGCCACGGGCCCCTGCTCACCGCCGCGGTCGAGGGCCTGCGCGGCCGCCGCGTCACGGCGTACCCCGCGCTGGAACCCGACATGCAGTCCGCCGGCGCCGCCTTCCAGGACGCCGAGGTGGTGGTCGACGGCACGCTGGTCTCTTCTCGTGCCTGGCCGGACCACTCGGGCTGGATGCGGGAGTTCTTGACGGTGTTGAGGGCGAAGGCACCGGTTACTTAGCCGACGGGGGTGGTGCCGCGGCGGGCTGCCCCATCTGCGGGCAATCGTGCCGAAGGGCGGCACAGGTGGGCGCAGCGGCACCCTGCCGACGCGGGCAAGCGCCACCCCTGCTCCGCCCAGCCCCCACGCCGGGCACGGCTCAAGCACCGGCACCACCTGTCACGCGGCTATTCGCTCGGCCTCCGCGACCGCCTCCGCCAGGGTGTCCACCACCGGCACCCCCACCTCTTCGAGGCTGGCCCGGCTGTGCGATCCCCCGGTGTACAGCACGGCCCGCGCCCCCACCCGCATGGCCGCCACGGCGTCATCCGCGGCGTCCCCGATCACCACCGTACGAGCCGCCTCCACCCCCACCAGGGCAGCGAGATGCCGCTCCATGTGCTCCGCCTTGCTGCCCCCGGACGGCCCGGTCCGCCCGTCCACCCGCACGAAGTGCGCCTCGATCCCGAACCCCCGCACCAGCGGCAGCAGTTCGTCATGCACGTACATGCTGAGGATCGACTGACTGCGCCCCGCCGACCGCCATCCCGCGAGCAGCTCGACCGCCCCGTCGGTCAGCCCGCACCCCACCCGGTGCTCGGTGTAGTACCGATGGAAGGTCTCGTCCATGAGCTCCCACTCGGCGTCGGTGGGTAGCCGCCCCAGCAGGCGCTCGTAGAACTTCGGCACCGGCACGCAGTACAGCGCCCGGTACCGCTCCATCGTGATCGACTCCAGCCCGAGCTCGCCGAATGCCGCGTTCGTCGCCCCGATGATCGCGTCGTTGTCGTGGAACAGCGTGCCGTTCCAGTCCCAGACGATGTGCGCCCCTGTCAGCTTCCCCATGCCAAAAACGTACCCGCCCCCACTGACAATCAAGAGATCAGCAGGTCAAGCCGGGCAAAGTCGCAGCTCGGAGCAGCCCAGGACGGGGCTCGGCCACCGGCCCCAACGAGTCGGGACGGGACTCAGCCACCAGCCCCGCCCCACCGAATCGGGACCGGACTCAGCCACCAGCCCCGCCCCACCGAATCGGGACCGGACCCTGCCACCAGCCCCGCCCCACCAAACCGGGACGGGACTCAACCGACCAGCCCCACCAGGTTCGGGATCTCCTGCGTCGCGTACCACAGCAGCTCGTGGTCCTCGGCCCCGTCCACGACGAACTGCGCGTCGTCGTCCCCACCGTCCGCGGCCTCCAGCGCGTCCACGGCGGCGGTGACATCGTCCTCCGCGTCGTCCGAGTCGACGTGTACCGCGGCCGCCTTGGCCAGCTTCACGCCCCCGGCAACCCGCACCTCACCCAGCGCCGCCGGGTCGAGCGCCCGGTCGGGATCGGCGACCGCCGCCCCATCGGCCACGTCGACGGCCACCACGACCCGGCGCCGCACGACACCGGCGTCCGCCGCGAGCAGCCGCAGCGAGGCCAGCGCGGCCCGGTTCAGCGCCGCGTACTCCAGTTCCTCGATGTCGTCGGAGAGATACCACTCGCGCAGGCCGGGCGTGACGGCGTAGGCGAGGAGCGGTCCGGCCCCCAGCTCACCCGTCTTGTACGCCTCGGCGAGACCGGAGAGGGTCAGGGGGACGTAGACGCGCATGGCTGGCCGCTTTCGTGGTGGGAGAACGGGCTCGGAGGGGCTCCGCAAGGGCCTTCAGGATACGTGCGGGCGTCCCCTTTCGAGTCCCTGCCCCTACCCCGGCAGCCGTCCACTCCGGGCCCCGAATTCACCCGCCCCACCCCCGAGGACATGGGCCCGCGCGCCCTCCTATCACTCTGATAGGTGAACATTCCGGCCCTCCGCTCCGGACCGCCGCTTCCTTGCAGCCGCGGCCCTTGGCCCCGTACAAGATCCCCAACCGCAAAGTTACTGCCCGGTACCTCCGGGCTCGCAGAACGGGGATGCCATGAACAAGGTCATGACCAGGGCTCAGCACCACTCCGGCGCCCGCCCACCGGCCCGCCGCGACTCCCGCCGCCCGGGCGGCACCCCGCCTCGCACGCCCGGCGGCACCACGACCCGCACGGCGCCGGGTGACGGCCGCCCACCGGGCTCCCCCGGCAACGGCCCCCGCGCCCGCACGGGCCCCACGGACAGCCGCCCGCTCAGCGCCCCGGCCACGAACGCCACGGCCGGCGCACCCGTGACGCGCGGCGTCGCCGCCAGTTCACCCTCGACGCGCAACGTCACGGCCGGGGCGACGACGAGCGCCACGACGGCGCTCCCCAACGGAGAGGTAACCGGGCCGTCCCCCGCCTCAACCGGTGGAGCGACCAAGGTGCTCTGCGCACCTCCCGGCACAGCCACCCGGCCGCATCGCGCCCCCGCCGCAACCCCGGTCGTCCCACCCCAGACCCCGCGCCGTCCGCCCGTCCCCCAGCCCCGCCCCACCGACCTCTTCGCCGACCTCCTCCTCGCCGTTCTGAGCGGCCAGCGACCCGTCCACTCGATGCTCCGGCACACCGCGGGCCGCGCCTACGACGAACTCGCCCGGCTCGCGGAACAGGGCCCCCTGCGTGCGCGCGGCACCCGCCCGGTCGTCCGGGACATCGGTTACTACGTCCCCCGCCAGGGCGCCGTGGAGGCCTTCGCCCGCATCGGCGCCGGCGACCAGTTGCGCGCCATGGCCTTCCGCCTGGAACAGGGTCGGGACCTCCGCTGGCGCTGCACCGCGGTCGAACTGGGCGGTCCCCGGGCTCCTCACCCGGACGACGACTGACAGCCGCTCCGAGCAGCCCTGGAGGCCCTCATAGCGAAGGGCCGGGCCACCCTCAGGTGACCCGGCCCTTCCTGAGCCACAGCGCCGCAGAGCGCCGTCGCATCACTCGCTACGGCGCCTTTCGCGCCGTAGGCACTACTTCTTGCGCCGCCCCCGACCACGGGACTGCTTGCGCCGCTCCGCGCGCGTGAGGCCGTCCGCCTCGGAGCGCACAGGCTCGTCGTCGTCGGCGAACTCGCCCTCGATGACACCGCCCTCGCCGTCCACGGTCGGCGCGGAGAAGTGCAGGTCCCTGCGCTGCGGGGCGTCGAGCCCCTTCGCGCGGATCTCGGGACGGCCACCGGCCTGCGCCGGAACGACGTCCTGCTTGTCGAGGGACGGCTTCTCGTCCTCGACCGGGACCTCCTCGACCTGCTGCTCGACCTGGACCTCCAGGTTGAACAGATAGCCGACGGACTCCTCCTTGATGCCCTCCATCATGGCGGTGAACATGTCGAAGCCTTCGCGCTGGTACTCGACCAGCGGGTCCTTCTGCGCCATCGCGCGCAGGCCGATGCCCTCCTGGAGGTAGTCCATCTCGTAGAGGTGCTCGCGCCACTTGCGGTCCAGGACCGACAGCACGACCCGGCGCTCCAGCTCACGCATGATCTCGGAGCCGAGCTGCGCCTCACGCGCCTCGTACTGTTCGTGGATGTCGTCCTTGATGGACTCGGAGATGTACTCGGCGGTCAGGCCCGCGCGGTCGCCGGCCGCCTCCTCCAGCTCCTCGACGGTGATCTTCACCGGGTAGAGCTGCTTGAAGGCACCCCACAGCCGGTCGAGGTCCCAGTCCTCGGCGAAGCCCTCGGCGGTCTCCGCGTCGATGTACGCGTCGATGGTGTCGTTCATGAAGTGCTGCACCTGCTCCTGCAGGTCCTCGCCCTCCAGGACACGGCGCCGCTCGCCGTAGATGACCTCGCGCTGCCGGTTGAGGACCTCGTCGTACTTCAGGACGTTCTTACGGGTCTCGAAGTTCTGCTGCTCGACCTGCGACTGGGCGGACGCGATCGCGCGCGTGACCATCTTGTTCTCGATCGGGACGTCGTCCGGGACGTTCGCCATCGACATCACGCGCTCGACCATCTGGGCCTTGAACAGACGCATCAGGTCGTCGCCGAGGGAGAGGTAGAAGCGGGACTCACCGGGGTCACCCTGACGGCCGGAACGACCGCGCAGCTGGTTGTCGATACGGCGCGACTCGTGCCGCTCGGTACCAAGGACGTAGAGCCCGCCGAGGTCCTTGACCTCCTCGAACTCCGCCTTGACCGCCTGCTCGGCCTTCTCCAGTGCGGCGGGCAGAGCCTGCGCCCACTCCTCGATGTGCTCCTCGGGGTCCAGGCCACGCTGGCGCAGCTCCGCCTCCGCGAGGTCCTCGGGGTTGCCGCCGAGCTTGATGTCGGTACCACGACCGGCCATGTTGGTGGCCACGGTGACGGCGCCCTTGCGGCCGGCCTGGGCGACGATCGTCGCCTCACGGTCGTGCTGCTTGGCGTTCAGCACCTCGTGCTGGACACCGCGCTTGGACAGCTGCTGCGAGAGGTACTCGGACTTCTCGACCGACGTCGTACCGACGAGGATCGGCTGGCCCTTCTCGTGCTTCTCGACGATGTCGTCGACGACCGCCTCGAACTTCGCGACCTCGGTGCGGTAGATCAGGTCCGACTGGTCCTTGCGGATCATCGGCCTGTTGGTCGGGATCGGGACGACGCCGAGTTTGTAGATCTGGTGGAACTCGGCGGCCTCGGTCATCGCCGTACCGGTCATGCCGGACAGGCCCGGCATCTCCTTGCCGTCGTGGTCGTGGCGCTTGTAGAGGCGGAAGAAGTTCTGCAGGGTGATCGTGGCGAGGGTCTGGTTCTCGTCCTTGATGTCCACCCCTTCCTTCGCCTCGATCGCCTGGTGCATGCCCTCGTTGTAGCGGCGGCCGGCGAGGATACGGCCGGTGTGCTCGTCGACGATCATGACTTCGCCGTCCATGACGACGTAGTCCTTGTCCTTCTTGAAGAGCTCCTTCGCCTTGATGGCGTTGTTCAGGTAGCCCACCAGAGGGGTGTTCACCGACTCGTAGAGGTTGTCGATGCCCAGCCAGTCCTCGACCTTGCTGACACCGGCCTCGTGGATGGCGACCGTGCGCTTCTTCTCGTCGACCTCGTAGTCGCCGGTCTCCTCGATGCCCTTGAGCGGGTTGCCGGCCTCGCCCTTCTTCAGGCGCGTGACCAGCTTGGCGAAGTCGCCGTACCACTTGGTGGCCTGGTCGGCCGGGCCGGAGATGATCAGCGGCGTACGGGCCTCGTCGACCAGGATGGAGTCGACCTCGTCGACGATGGCGAAGTTGTGGCCGCGCTGGACGAGTTCGTCCTTGGACCACGCCATGTTGTCGCGCAGGTAGTCGAAGCCGAACTCGTTGTTCGTGCCGTAGGTGATGTCGCAGGCGTACTGCGCACGACGCTGGGCCGGCGTCATGTTGGCGAGGATGCAACCGACCTCGAGGCCCAGGAACTTGTGGACGCGGCCCATCATCTCGGAGTCGCGCTCGGCCAGGTAGTCGTTGACCGTGATCAGGTGGACGCCCTTGCCGGACAGCGCGTTCAGATACGCCGGCAGCGTGCCGACGAGCGTCTTGCCCTCACCGGTCTTCATCTCGGCCACATAGCCGAGGTGGAGGGCGGCGCCGCCCATGATCTGCACGTCGTAGTGGCGCTGGCCGAGCGCGCGCTTGGCCGCCTCACGCACCGTGGCGAACGCCTCGGGCAGCAGGTCGTCCAGGGTCTCCCCGTCGGCGTACCGCTGCTTGTACTCGTCGGTGAGGGCCCGCAGCTCGGCGTCGGAGAGGTCGATGAAGTCCTCTTCGATGGAGTTGACCTGGTCCGCGATGCGGTGCAGCTTGCGCAGGATCTTGCCTTCGCCTGCACGCATGATCTTCGAGAGGACGGACACGGGGGTTGGTCTCCTTGCCGGTCGGGCCTGGGACGGTCGGTTTCCATTTGACTTACTGAGCAACGGCCATCGTATGCGAGGACCCGGCCACGTCGGGAGCCTGCCGGGTAGGCCGACTGTCGGCTCCTTCAAATCTGCTTCAAAGGGGACAACGGACGAGGAACGCCGATGGTGCCGCACCCCGCTCACGAATTGCGCGAATTGTGATCACCCGCTCACTCACAGCAAATGCGATGGCGCCTTCACGAACACCTGAGCAGAATCGGCCGATGGAACCCGTCGCGCTGACCACAGACCGACTTCTCCTGCGCACGCCCACTTCGCAGGACACCGAAACCGTCCTCGCGGCCGCCCAGGACCCCGACATCCTGCGCTGGACCACGATCCCCTCGCCGTATCTGCCCGAGCACGCCCGGAGCTTCACGGAGCAGTTGGTCCCGGAGGGCTGGGTGAACGACACGATGTTCACCTGGGGCCTCTTCCTCCCCGAAGGGGAGGACCTCGTGGGGATGCTGGGTCTGTCCATGCGCTCGTCCGGCATGGCCGAGATCGGCTACTGGGGCACCAAGGAACACCGCGGCAACGGCTATGTCACCGAGGCCGTGCGCGCCGTCTGCCGCTGGGGCTTCTCCGAGCTGTCGATCGACCGCGTGGAGTGGCGCGCGGAAGTGGGCAACCAACCGTCCCGCGCGGTGGCGGAGCGTGTCGGCTTCGTCGTCGAGGGCCTCCTGCGCGCGGGGCTCGTCCACCAGGGCGTACGCCGGGACTGCTGGGTGGGCGCCCTGTTGCCGTCGGACCTGGGCCTGGCGTCGACGACGCCGTATCTCCCGGCTCCTCGGTAGATCCGCAGCTCATCTCGCGTTGTCAGTGCCGGGCCCTATCGTTCGGACCCATGACGACCCCGCCTCCCACCACCGACCTCTCGGCCGACGAGGCCCGCCGCATCGTGCTGCGCGCCCAGGGTTTCCTCGGCACCCCCGACCGCCGGGCCGGAGTCCGCGGCGTCCTCCGCCACCTCGGCGCCGTCCAGCTCGACACCATCTCCGTCCTCGCCCGCTCCCATGAGCTGATCCCGTACGCCCGTCTCGGCGCGGTGGGCCGCAAGACGGTGGAGAACGCCTACTGGACGGACACGCACGCTTTTGAGTACTGGTCGCACGCGGCATGCATCCTCCCCATCGAGGAGTGGCCCCACTTCGCCTTCCGCCGCCGCGCCTACCGGAGCCGCCCGCACTGGAACCACCAGCTCCCGGACGGCACCTACGACCAGGTCATCAAGCAGCTCCGCACCGAAGGCCCCCTGACCGCCACGGAGTTGGGCGGCGCGAAGAAGACCAGCGAGTGGTGGGACTGGTCCGGCACCAAGGTCGCGGTCGAGCGTGCCCTGATGTACGGCGAGGTGGTCTGCGTGGAGCGCCGCGGCTGGAAACGCGTCTACGACCTGGCCGAGCGCGCGGTTCCCGCCGAACTGCTCCACGACGAACTGGCCGACGCCGAGTGCCTGCGCCGCCTGGTCCGTCTCGCCGGCCAGTCCCTGGGCGTCGGCACCCGCGCGGACATCGCCGACTACCACCGCCTCAAGGGCGAGCAGGTCGAGGCGGTGATCGCCGACTCGGGGCTGGTGCCGGTCACGGTCGAGGGCTGGTCCAAGCCCGCCTGGGCCGACCCCGCGGCCCTGGAGACGCCCCCGCGCGGCCGCCACCGCACCACCCTGCTGTCCCCGTTCGACTCCCTGATCTGGGAACGCGCGCGCACGGAGCGGATCTTCGGCTTCACCCACCGCCTGGAGGCCTACGTCCCCAAGCCCAAGCGGGTCCACGGCTACTTCGCGATGCCGGTGCTGGCCGGCGGCCGTCTCGTCGGCCGCGTGGACCCTGCCCGCGAGGGCGGCACGCTGGTGGCCAGGCAGGTCACCCTGGACGGCCCGAAGGCGGTTCCGGCGGTGGCCCAGGCCCTGGTCGAGGCGGCGAGCTGGGTCGACTGCACGGACATTCGGGTCGAGCGGGTGGAATCGCCGGAGCTGCGCGAGCCCCTGACCAGGGAACTAGCGAATCTCTAGGATCTTCTCCCGCATCGCGTAGACCACCGCCTCCATCCTGGAGTGCAGCTGCAGCTTCTCCAGGATGTTGCGCACATGGTTCTTCACGGTGTTCTCGGAGATGAACAACTCCTTGGCGATATCGCGGTTGTTCATGCCCGTCGCGACGAGCTTGAGGACTTCGAGTTCCCGATCCGTCAGCCGCGGGGCAGGAACCAGCCGCCGCTCATCGGTCCGCTGGATCATGGACTTGAACTCGGTGAGCAGTTTCGACGCCATCGAAGGGCTGATCTGCGACTGTCCGTCGGCCACCGCGCGAATGGCGGTGGCCACCTCGTCGGTCGAGATCTCCTTGAGGAGATATCCGGTCGCGCCCGCCTTGATCGCGTCGTAGAGGTCGGCTTCCTCATCGCTGATCGTCAACATGATGATCTTGGCGCTGGGTGCCACTTCCTTGATGGAGGTGCACGCCTCGATCCCGCCCCGCTTGGGCATCCGCACATCCATGAGAACGATGTCCGGCAGCAGGTCGGCGGCCTTGTCCACGGCCTCCGCGCCGTCGCCCGCCTCCCCGACGACCTGGATGTCCTCCTCGGCCGCGAGCACGATCTCCAGTCCGCGCCGGAAGAGCGCGTGGTCGTCCACGACCAGAACCCTGATCGGCTCCTTGCGTGGTGAGCCCGCGTCCGCGCCCATGCTGACGACGCCGTCGCCGGCGTCCTCGCCGTGCAGCGGTCCGAAGCTGTCCGCCATCGTTCCTCCCCCTGAAGGCTGTGGCTGGTCCTGTGCCATCGCCAACCCAAGGCAACGGCCCACCGGTTGGGCCGGTGCGGCCATGATTCCATGCCCGGACGACAGTGAGGTGACAGAGCGGGGCGCGAAGTCGTCGCACGCGGGTGCCCCTGGGGGCGCACACGCGCTCCAGGGGCACCGGCTCAGCTGTCATCCGGGAGGGTCAGCTCCCCGTCGTGCCGCCGGGCGCGGGAGAGTGCGCCTGGGCGACCATCGGGTCCGTGCTCAGGTGGATGACGCCGTAGTCGTAGGCGTGCCGTCGGTAGACGACACTCGGTTCCTTGGTCTCGGAATCGACGAACAGATAGAAGTCGTGCCCGACCAGCTCCATCTCGTAGAGCGCCTGGTCGAGGGACATCGGAGAGGCGACGTGGGTCTTCTCACGGACGATGAGGGGGCCTTCACCCTTGATCTCCAGCGAGCCGATCTTCTTGGTGGGCACACCGTCCGACTCTTCGTCGTGGACGGCCTGTCCGTTGCCGTTGAGCGTCGCCGCGTCCGGGACGTGGTCGGCGACCTCAGCAGCCGTGAGCCGCCGTGCGCCCCTGCGTGTGTGGCGCTTGTCGTGCTCCTTGCGCAGCCTGGCGTCCAGCTTCTCTGCCGCCAGGTCGAGTGCCGCGTACGGGTCGCTGGCTGCCGCTTCCGCCCGGATCACCGGACCGCGGGAGCGGAGCGTGATCTCCACTCGGTCACAACGGTCGGCCTGTCGGGGGTTCGGCTCCTTGGACACCTCGACGTCGAGGCTGATCACCTTGCCATCGAGCTTCTGGATCTTCTCCAGCTTCAGCTTCTCGGCCACGTGCTTGCGGAACCGCTCGGGCACCTCGGTCTTGCGGCCCTTGACGACGATGTCCACGCAGAACTCCGTTCCCGGATCGCTCCGCCTCGATGCGGAGCATCTCCCTTTTGCACCAGGCTCCGGTGAGCCCCGGAACCTCGGACTCGGTGACTTCCACCTCCTCCCCCGCGGGCAAGATCTCCATTCCACCGTCGCGGGTGATGGTGGAAATCCCGCGGCACGGCATTCGGATTTGCGAGGTGTGGCCTGCGCCTTTCTCTCACAACCGAACATATCTCGCCTGGACGGATGTCGTCACCCTCTACCGCGGCGTACCTCCGTTCAGGTGAAATGACCCTCTCGTAACCAGCAACGATGCAACTTGACAGTCAGTTCCGGTTTATTCCGAAAGAATCCGGCGAGGCCGCGACCACAGCTGCGCAGATCACGTCACGGACGGCAACGGCGCCCGCCGACGTCACCGAGCGGCACTCCCGGCCCGTGTCCTCCTCCGTCACTGCGACCATCTGTTCCCCCATGCTTTCCCGAGTTGCGGCGGTGTACACGACGCCGGCCGCCTCGCCTCCGCATCCGGCCATCGCCAGGCCACCCCGACGCCCACTTCCGTCCCGCCGGTGTTCCCCATGACGTCCACCCGTACCCCACTGCCCTCGACCACTCGGCTCTCCGGCGTCCGACTGCACACGCTCACGCCCGCACCAAGCACCCGACTCCGACTCCGACTCCGACTCCGACTGCCGATGCTCACGCCGTACGCCTGCCTCCGGCGGCCGCTGCCCACTCCGCACGCCCATCTCCCCCTCCCGACGTCCGCGGCCTGCACCCACCCCCTGCCGAGCACCGTGCCCACCCATCTCCTGTTGCCGTTGATCACGGTGTCCGGCCGTCATCCGTTCAGCCCGGTACCCCGCGTTCTCCCGCCCCCTCGCCTCCCGGACGGCCCGGGCCGCCTCGGCCAGAGACGCGCCGGTCGTCATCAGGTCGTCGACCAGCACGACCAGCCCCTCTCCCAGCAGCCGCCCACCACCGGGGACCACGGTCAGCGCGCCCGCGAGATTGTCCAGCCGCTGCCGGGAGTCGAGCCCCGACTGGTCGGCCACGCCCCGCCGCTGCCGCAGTACGGCCACCACCCGTGCCGGCATCCCCGCCCGCCGCAGCTCCCCGGCCGCCATGAGCGCGATCCGCCGCGCCGGATCATGCCCCCGAGCCCGCACCGCCCGCCGCGCGGACGGCACAGGAACGAGCAGCACCGGCACCTCGAGCGCTCCCCCCGGCCACCCACCGCCGACCACGGCACCCGGCGGCAACTCACCGACTCCGGCAGGCTGCACCTCACTGACCCGCCCCTCGGCCCCAGCCCTCCGCTTCTCGCACTCCCGAGTCCACCCCGGCACCGATCCCCCACCGCCCGCCTCACAGACCTCCCACACACTCCTCCACACGGCCCCTGCCAAAGTCGTCCCGAGCGGCCCGGCCAGCGCCAGCGCTCCTCGTTCCTTGTGGGCCAGCAGCACCGCCCGTACCGAGTCCGCATACCGAGCCGCCGCGTGCACGACCGGTAGTCCGGGCGGCTCCGGCACCGGTCGCACCCGGCGCGGTGCGGCCCCGCTCAGGGCGGCACGGCACTCCGGACAGAGCACCGTGCGAGGCCTCCCGCAGCCTCCGCACTCGGCCGGCAGCACCAGATCGGTGAGGTCCTGCCACCACCCCCGCATGACCACCACTGTGCCAACGCCGAGGCCGACCGGCCACCCCTGTGGATAACTCCCTGTGGAAAACTCTGCCCCCCGCACGACCAGCAGTTCCCAGCACAAATCCCTGCCCCATGCAGTGAATCGACCCGGGTCGGCGCAGCCCGCCCGGCACGCCCGTCAGACCCCGCGGTACGAAGAACCCGGCCCGCCCCCGCCCAACGGCGAATCCCTCACCCACCGCAGAACAGGAGCGGCCGCCCCCGCCAGGGTCTTCCCCGGCAAAAGCGGCCGCTTCCGACAGCGCGGATCCAGGACCTCACCCCGGATAGACCGGCGCCGTCCCGTCCGCGTCCACCTTCTGCCACTGCGCCCCCGACGGCAGCCGTACGATCCCGTCCTCGGAGTACGCCACCAACGGCATCTCGTCGTCCTCGGACGCGGCGATCTCCTTCACGCCCGTCAGCGCGGTCGGCGGCGGCCCCTCCGGCGTGGACCCGTCGACCTGGACGTACCGCGTCTGCTGCACACCGCCCTGTTCGCGCCCGACCACCACGAGCCTGCTGTCGCCGGCCCAGGACATGGTCGTGACCTCCTCCAGATCCGGTGTCGTGGAGCGCAGTTCCCGCACCGAGACGCTCTGCGCGTCCCCGATCTTCCCCTCCCGCTCAATGCGGCCGACGAACAGCGACTGCTTGCCGCCCTTCTCCACGACGAGCGCGATCCGCACCCCGTCGGCGGCCACCCGAAGATCCTTGATGCGCCCGTCAAGCCCGGGAGTCGCCACCGTCAACGGCTCACCGGCGCCCTCCTTGAACAGCAGCAGCCGTGGATCGGCGGGGTTCCGGTCGGCCACCCACAGGTCGCCCTCGGTGTCCCAGCTCGGCGTCGTCAGCCGGTCCTGGGCAGTCTTGCCGCTACTGACCAAGACCGGCTCCCCGAGCGATCCGCCCGACACCAGCGACCCGACGTACAGCGTCTTGCCGTCGATGCCGACACCGGCCGCCATGTGCTCGTCACGCGAGACGGCCACCGACGCCAAATCCTTGTCGCCCTTGCCCAGCGCGCCGGGAACCGGTACCGGCACCGGCTTCGCGCTGCTGCCTTCCGGATGGGCCTGGGTCCGAACCAGCTTGTGCTGTCCGTCCACGAAGTACAGGAACTCGGGGCTCTCGACCGACCCGCGCGTGGCGACGCCGTCGGCATCACTCTCGTCGGCGGAACACAGCGGCTTGCCGCCCACCTGCAGTGCGACGGTCTCCACCGCAGGCGCGAGGTTCCGCAGCGTGAACAGCAACTGTGCCGCCATCGCCTCACACTGGTCCGGACTGACGTTCTTGACCTTGTTGTTGAGTGGCACCGTCAGCGTGTTGCGGTCGTCCGGGGCCAGCGGGGGAATGCCCTTCTTCAGAGCCGTACCGGTGGGAAAACTCGTCCTGACGACCGGGTCGAGCCAGCTGGTCGGCCCGCTGAGCAGCGATTCCACCAACTGCGTCATGGGGTCCACCCGTTCACGCACATACACCGGATCGGCGACCGCCACGGTCTGCGGAGACGTCACCGCCTGGGTGTTCGAGGCGAAGTAGTACTTGTTGACGGCCACGTAGTTGCGCTGGAAATCCGACTGCCCCATGACGACTCCCGGCGGAGGGCTGTCGATCCGCCACTGCTTGGTCTTCTTGTCGTGCACGAGGTGCACGGTCTCCTGGTAGGTACCGGAGGCCGGCGAGTACGACTGCTGCGCGTCCACCTCGGCCACCCTGGTGCCGGACAGCGTGAACGACGTGTCGCCGTTCTGCTCCTGCTCCCGGCCGACGGGGCGCACGATGTCCGCCCTGGGCCCGTCGTCGAGGACGGTGGTGGACAGCCTCGGCTGCCAGTGCTTCGCCGCACCTGCGGTCAGATACTGACGGGCCGTCTCGTAGTTCGGATCGTCGCTGGTCAGCGCCTCCAGAAAGCCCTGCACGATGTCCGTGGGCTCGGCGTCCTCCTGCGGCGGCATCGCGAAGACCCGCACCTGCGTGTCCTGCCGAGGCGTGGAGTCGACCCCCCGCAGGTCCCCGCTGTCCGGCATGGAGGCACATCCCGCCAGCAGTACGACCCCACAGGCGGCGTATGCCGCCGCCCGCCCCGGCGCGCGCCGGCCGCTCCCCTCGCGGTCAGCGTCCACGGAATGCCTCCCCCTGCTGTTCGTACGACTCCTCCGACCCGGCGCCCGGGCGGCTCGCCGTCCCGGAGCCGGGCCCGTCCGCGGCGGCCGTACCGTCCCGTCGTCCGTTCGAGGTCGGTCGGGGCACCACGCGCGCGCCGTTGCCGGGCAGCGCCGCCGGATCGGCCGTGGGTGTCACGCCGACCGACCTGGGCGCTATCGGGTCCCGCGCGGTCACCTGGTCGCCCGTCGGCTGGACCGGTACGGTGGCCGCCTTGTCCCCGCCCCCGCGCGGCAAGCCGGCGTCATTAAGTCCACGGTTACGGCGTGAGTCCTTGGGCTCCAGCGGTATCGGCGAGCCCCTCAGCGGCTCGTCGGCCGTCCTGGGCAGCGTCAGCCGGAACTGCGAACCGCCGCCCGGCTCACCCCACGCCTGCAGCCAGCCGCCGTGCAGCCGTGCGTCCTCCAGGGCGATGGACAGTCCCAGGCCCGTACCGCCGGTGGTACGCGCGCGTGCCGGGTCGGCCCGCCAGAAGCGGCTGAACACGCGTGTGGCCTCGCCCGGCTTGAGCCCGACGCCGTAGTCGCGCACCGCGATCGCGACCGCCCCGCCCGCCGAGGCCAGCTTGACGACGACGTCCTTGCCCTCGCCGTGCTCAACTGCGTTGACGACGAGATTGCGCAGCACCCGCTCCACCCGCCGGGCGTCCGCCTCCGCGACAACAGGCTGCTGGTCGCCCACGATCCGTACCGTGGTGCCCTTGCGCTCGGCAAGCGGGGCGGCCCCGCCGACCACCCGCCGCACGACCTCCCTGAGGTCTATCGGCTCCGCCTCCAGCGCCGCCGCGCCCGCGTCGAAGCGGCTGATCTCCAGCAGATCCGCGAGCAGCGTCTCGAAACGGTCCAGCTGGTCGGCGAGCAGCTCGGCCGAACGCGCGGTCATCGGATCGAAGTCCTCGCGCGCGTCATGGATGACGTCTGCGGCCATCCGTACGGTCGTCAGCGGCGTCCGCAGCTCGTGCGACACGTCCGAGACGAACCGCCGCTGCATCCGCGACAGGTCCTCCAGCTGCTGGATCTTCAGCTGAAGGTTCTGCGCCATCTTGTTGAAGGCCTCACCGAGCCGGGCGATGTCATCCTCACCGGTGACCTTCATCCGCTCCTGCAGCCGCCCCGCGGACAGCCGCTCGGCGATCCCGGCCGCCATCCGCACCGGCGTGACGACCTGCCGCACCACGAGCCAGGCGATGGCTCCGAGGAGTACGACGACGAAGAGCCCGGCGGTTGCCAGAGTGCCCTTGACCAGGCTGAGCGACTTCTCCTCCTGCGTGAGCGGGAAGAGGTAGTACAGCTGGTACGGGTCGCCGTTGGGGTCGTTGACCTGCTTGCCGATGACCAGGGCCGGCTCGGACTCCTGGTCGGCGTCGTAGACGATGCGGGTGTAGCTCTGTGCGGCCGCCGTACTGTCGTCGACCTTCGCCCGCAGGTCCTCGGGCACGCTCGCCGTCGGATCGACGTCACCGGAGGCACGCGGCCCGCGCCCGCTTCCGCTGTCGCCGCCCACAGGCAGGGTCACCACGTCGAAGGCACCCTGACCACCGCTGGAGAGCGAGTAGACGAGGTTGCTCATCCACTCGATGACGTTCTGGTCGGACTGGCCGTCCGCCGTGGCCCCGTTGTCGGTCCCGGCCCCGGCCTCGTCCGACTTCTGCTTGGCCACCGCGAACCCGCCGGTGGCCTGGCTCTGCGACGCCTTCACCTTGGCGTCGAGCAGGCCGTTGCGCACCTGACCGATGACGACGAAGCCGAGCAGGAGCACGACGCCGAGCGACATCAGCAGGGTCGTGACAACGACCTTGAGCTGGATGTTGCGCCGCCACAGGCGCATGACCGGCAGCAACGGCCGGCGCACCCACCGCATGAACAGCCTCAGGACCGGGCTGCCCTGGACTCCGCCCTGCAGCAGCCCTCCTTCGAGGAACCGCCCCCAGCGGGAGCCGGCCCTGGTCCGCCCGACAGGCCGCCCCGTACCCGCCCCGGTCCGCCCGGGCGACGAAGCGGCACTGTCTCCGGACATGTCAGCTGGGTCCTGCCTTGTAACCCACACCACGGACAGTCACCACGATCTCGGGCCGCTCCGGGTCCTTCTCGACCTTGGAGCGCAGCCGCTGTACATGCACATTCACGAGCCGGGTGTCGGCGGCATGCCGGTAACCCCACACCTGCTCCAGCAGCACCTCACGCGTGAACACCTGCCACGGCTTGCGCGCGAGCGCGACCAGCAGGTCGAACTCCAGCGGTGTCAGCGCGATGGACTGCCCTTCCCGCTTCACAGAGTGCCCGGCCACATCGATGACCAGGTCCCCTATGGCCAGTTGCTCCGGCGCCGGCTCCTCCGACCTCCGAAGCCGCGCCCGGATCCGGGCCACCAGCTCCTTCGGCTTGAACGGCTTCACGATGTAGTCGTCGGCGCCGGACTCCAGCCCCACGACGACATCGACGGTGTCACTCTTCGCCGTCAGCATCACGATCGGCACCCCGGACTCCGCCCTGATCAGGCGGCACACCTCGATACCGTCCCGTCCGGGCAGCATCAGATCCAGCAGCACCAGATCCGGCTTGGCCTCGCGGAAAGCGGCCAGCGCCTTGTCACCGTCGGCTACGAAAGACGGCTCAAAACCTTCACCACGCAGCACGATGCCCAACATCTCGGCAAGTGCGGTGTCGTCGTCGACGACAAGGACTCGTCCCTTCATAAAGACATCATCCCATTCTCGTAACATCGGCGAAGGCAGTGGTGAGACAGGTCACCGACCAGTGACCTTAGTCGTACTGGAGTGTCACTGTCTGCCCTCGTCCGCCGCCGCCGATGTCATCCACCGATGTCAGCCGCCTGCCACCTGCCGCGCGTCGGCACACAGCCCGGCGAGCGCCTCGGTCGTCACCGGCGAGACGACACCCTGCTCCGTGACGATCGCCGTCACCAGCTCCGGCGGCGTCACGTCGAAGGCCGGGTTGTACGCCTGGGTCCCCAGCGGCGCCACCGGAATCCCGCCTCCCGCCTCGGCCCCCGCCACCGGCACCTGGGGCGCCACGATCTCGGTGACCTCGTGCCCTGCCCGCTGCTCGACCTCGATCGACGCCCCGTCCGGCGTGTCCGGATCCACCGTGGTCACCGGCGCCACCACGATGAACGGCACATGGTGATACCGCGCGAGCACCGCGAGCGGATAGCTCCCCACCTTGTTCGCCACCGAGCCGTCGGCCGCGATCCGGTCGGCCCCGATCAGCACCGCGTCCACCTCCCCGGCCGCGAACAGGGAACCCGCCGCGTTGTCGGTCAGCAAGGTGTACGCCATCCCGCTGCGCGCCGCCTCGTACGCCGTCAGCCGGGCGCCCTGCAGCAGGGGCCGGGTCTCGTCCACCCACAGCCGTCGCAACCGCCCAGCCCGATGAGCCGCCAGCGCCACGGCGAACGCCGTCCCCTCACCGCCGGACACCAATGAACCGGTGTTGCAGTGCGTCAGGATCCGGTGCCCGCCACCCGGCAGCAGCTCGTCCAGCAGCGCCAGCCCGCGCTCGGCCATCTCGGCACTGGCCGCGGCGTCCTCACGGTGCAACGCGCGCGCCGCCGCCAGGGCAGCCCCGGCCGCCTGCTCCTGATCACCGCTCCTGCCGAGCTCGGCCCGGTAGGCGGCCTCGGCTCTGCGCACCCCGACAGCGAGGTTCACCGCGGTGGGACGCGCGCCCGCCAGCACGGTCGCCGCCTCGTCCACGTCGAACCCGCGCGCGGCGGCGAGCGCGACCCCGTACGCCCCCGCGATGCCGAGCAAGGGCGCCCCGCGCACGGCGAGCGAACGGATGGCCTCCACCAGCGCGGACGCGTCCGTACAAACCAGTTCGACCTCCTCGGCCGGCAGCCTCGTCTGGTCGAGAAGCACCAGGACGGGGCCTTCGGGTGGCTCCTCCCAGCGGATCGCCGGTATCTCGGTGGGCTTGTTGTCCTCGCCGGATTGCACGTACTGATCAGCCATGCGGTCAGTCTGCCCCTTGTCCGGCGGAGTATTGAAGGTGTGCAGCCCGTACCGCGGCTGGTCCTTCGCCCACCACCCCATGGCACGATGGCTGCCAACCTGCCGCCGCGACCGCGGACGGGCACCGTGAAGGAGCGACGATGAAAGACACTCCGGGCTGGGCCTCGCCCGGATCCGCCCCGTCCGACGGGCACGAGCCCGGCACGTCCGGTTCCGCCGAGCCCGCCGACCGGCCCGACCCCGCGCAGCAGCCTGAGGAGACCCCGCAGGAGGCCGGCTCGAAGTGGTCCCAGGAGCAGCCGCCACCCGGTCAGTGGTCGGCGCCGACAGGCTCCGCCGCTCCCGGCCAAGCCCCTCCGCCCCCACCGCCCGGCCCGGGCTGGGGATCCCAGCCCCCCGCCGGCCCGCCCGGAGGCTACGGCTCTCCCCCGGGTTGGGGCGGCGGTCATGGAAGTCGCCCCGGATACGGCGGCTGGGGCGGGCCCCCGCCCGCGGCCAAACCCGGCGTGATCCCCCTGCGCCCTCTCGGCGTGGGCGAGATCCTCGACGGCGCTGTCTCCACCATGCGCACCTACTGGCGTACGGTCCTGGGCATCTCCCTGACCGTCGCTGTCGTGACCGAGGTCCTCGTCATCCTGCTCCAGGGCTTCGTCCTGAACGACACCGCCGGCACCGAGGCTCTCAACGATCCGAGCGCCAGTGCCGAAGAGCTGACCCGTGCCATGGGCGACGCCATGCTCGGCACCGGCGTCGTCTTCCTGATCTCCCTGATCGGCACCGTCGCCGCGACCGCGCTGCTCACCACCGTCACCAGCCGGGCCGTCCTCGGCAAGCCCGTCACCACCGGTGAGGCCTGGCGCGACGCCCGCCCGCAGGTGCCCAGACTGTTCGGCCTGATTTTCCTGCTGCTGCTCATCACCTTCGGCGTGCTCCTCGTCGGTGCACTGCCCGGCATCCTCGTGGCCGCCGCGGGCTCGAACGGCGGCGGTATCGCCCTCGCCGTCCTGGGCGTCATCGGAGCTGGTGTCGTCGCACTGTGGCTGATGATCCGCTTCTCGCTGGCCTCGCCCGCGCTGATGCTGGAGAAGCAGAGCATCGTGAAGTCGATGAGCCGTTCCACCAAGCTGGTCCGCGGCTCCTGGTGGCGAGTCCTCGGCATCCAGCTGCTGGCCGCGATCATCGCTAACATCGTCGCCGCGATCGTGGTCATCCCCTTCACCTTCCTCGCCGCGGCGCTGAGCGGCGAAGGCGTCAGCGGCTTCGTCAACGGCACCGGCGACCTCGGCTGGACGTTCCTCATCGTCAGCGGCATCGGCTCGGTGATCGGCTCCATGATCACCTTCCCGATCACGGCGGGCGTCACCGTGCTCCTCTACATCGACCAGCGGATCCGCCGCGAGGCCCTCGACCTCGAACTGGCCCGCGCGGCCGGCGTCCAGGGCTACGGCACCGGCCCCACTCCCGGGAGCTGATGCGGTGAACCTGCCGGGGGGAGTGCTCACCATGCTGCGCGCCGGCGACACATCCGTGCTGTCCATTGCACGGTCGGCCGACGAACCGCCTCTGACGATCCCGCGTGATCCCGCGCGGGAGGCGGCCCGCCGCGAGCTGTCCAAGCGCATGTACCACGAGAACGACCCCAGCTGGTTCCAGCGCGCCCTCAACGCGTTCTGGGACTGGGTCGACAAGCTGTTCAGCGCCGCTTCGTCCGCGACACCGGGAGGACCGCTCGGCCTGGTCGTCGTCATCGCCGCCGTCCTCCTGGTCGTCGGCGCACTGTGGTGGCGCCTGGGCAGCCCGCGCCGCGGTCCGGTCTCCTCCGCCGCCCTGTTCGACGACCGCCCCCGCAGCGCCGCCGACCACCGCGTGGCCGCCGAGGCCCACGCCGCCCAGGGCCACTGGAACCAGGCCGTCCAGGAACGCATGCGCGCCATCGTCCGCTCACTGGAGGAACGCGCCCTCCTCGACGCCCGCCCCGGCCGCACCGCTGACGAGGCCGCCGCGGAAGCGGGCCGTGCCCTGCCCTCCCACGCGGACGGACTGCGATCCGCGGCCCGGGACTTCGACGACATCACATACGGCGGCCGGGCCGCGACCGAGCAGTCGTACCACCGCATCGCCGAACTCGACCGCGACCTGGAGCGCACCAAGCCGGTGCTCACGAACAGTACGAACAGCACGATCAGCGCCGACGGAAGCCACAGCGCGGACCACACGGACCACAACGTCCGCCGGGGAGCCGCCGAATGACCACCGAGGCCACTCTCCCGTCCACCTCGGTCTCGCCCACCACCCGCCAGGTCTGGACCCGCGCCCGGGGCGTCGTGCTCGCCCTCGTGCTCCTCCTCCTCGCTGCCGTGGCGATCGCGGCGATCCGCTCCAACGAACTCCACGGCAACCTCGACCCGCGCTCCGCCGACCCCTATGGCAGCCGCGCCGTCGCCGAGCTCCTCGCCGACCGGGGTGTCGACACGCGCGTGGTCACCACCCTGGACGAGGCACGCGCAGCGGCCGACCCGGACACCACGCTCCTGGTGGCCGTCCCCGACCTCCTGACCCACCGCCAGCAGAGCCGACTGCACTCCGCGACCGCGGGCTCCGGCGGCCGCACCGTCCTCGTCGCCCCCGGCAGCTGGTCCGTCGAGCGCCTGGCCCCCGGCGTCGTGGCAGACCCCGCCACCAGCCTCGACTCGACGCTCTCCCCTGACTGCGCCCTGCCGGCCGCCCGGCGCGCGGGCACCGCAGACACCGGCGGCATCCGCTACACCGTCACCCGCCCCGGCAACGACGAGTGCTACCCCAGCGACCGTCTGGCCACCCTGGTGCGTGTCCCGGCGGCCTCCGGGGACGGCGACACAGTAGTGCTCGGCGCGCCCGACATCCTCCACAACGACACCCTCGACGAGCAGGGCAACGCCTCGCTCGCCCTCCAACTCCTCGGCTCCCGCCCCCATCTGGTCTGGTACCTCCCCTCACTCTCGGACTCCGCCACCGACCCGGGCGAGGAAAAGGGCTTCCTCGACCTGCTCCCCTCGGGCTGGCTCTGGGGCACGCTTCAGCTCTTCTTCGCGGCAGCACTCGCCGCCCTCTGGAGGGCACGCCGTCTCGGCCCGCTCGTGCCCGAAAAACTCCCCGTGGCGATCCGCGCCTCCGAAACCGTCGAAGGCCGCGCCCGCCTCTACCGCAAGGCCAACGCCCGCGACCGCGCGGCCAACGCTCTTCGCTCGACCACCCGCACCAACCTCGCCCCCCTCGTAGGCGTCCCCGTCGCCCAGGCACACGCACCCGAAGCACTACTCCCCGCCCTGTCCGCCCAGCTCCACAACGACGGAGACGGACAGGCCCTGCACTCGCTCCTCTTCGGCCCGCCGCCCGGCGACGACGCAGCCCTCATCTCCCTAGCCGACCAACTCGACGCCCTCGAAAGAGAGGTACGCCGTTCATGATGGACCCGACCACTGACAACGCCGGGACCACCGGGGACCCGGGCACCGCCCGGGCCTCCCTGGAAGCCCTGCGCGCCGAGATCGCCAAAGCCGTGGTCGGCCAGGACCCCGCCGTGACCGGTCTCGTCGTCGCCCTCCTCTGCCGCGGACACGTCCTACTAGAAGGAGTCCCTGGGGTCGCCAAAACGTTGCTCGTCCGCGCCCTCGCATCCGCACTCGAACTCGACACCAAGCGCGTCCAGTTCACCCCCGACCTCATGCCAAGCGATGTGACCGGCTCCCTGGTCTACGACACCCGCTCCGCCGAGTTCTCCTTCCAGCCCGGCCCGGTCTTCACCAACCTCCTCCTCGCGGACGAGATCAACCGCACCCCACCGAAGACCCAGTCGTCCCTCCTGGAAGCCATGGAGGAGCGTCAGGTCACGGTCGACGGCACCCCGCGCCTCCTCCCCGACCCGTTCCTGGTCGCCGCGACCCAGAACCCGGTCGAATACGAGGGCACCTACCCCCTTCCCGAAGCCCAGCTGGACCGTTTCCTCCTCAAGCTGACGATCCCGCTCCCCTCCCGCCAGGACGAGATCGACGTCCTCACCCGCCACGCCGAGGGCTTCAACCCCCGAGACCTCCAGGCAGCCGGACTACGCCCGGTGGCCGGTCCGGCCGACCTGGAAGCAGCGCGAGCAGCAGTCGCCAAGACAACGGTCTCCCCCGAGATCACCGCTTACGTCGTCGACATCTGCCGTGCCACCCGCGAGTCCCCGTCCCTCACCCTGGGCGTCTCCCCGCGCGGCGCCACCGCCCTTCTCGCCACCTCGCGCGCGTGGGCGTGGCTCACGGGCCGCGACTACGTCATCCCCGACGACGTGAAGGCCCTGGCCCTCCCCACCCTCCGCCACCGCGTACAACTCCGCCCGGAGGCCGAGATGGAGGGCGTGACAGCCGATTCCGTCATCAACGCGATCCTCGCCCACGTCCCGGTCCCCCGCTGATGGCCCTCACCGGACGCGCCGCGCTCCTCGCAGCCCTGGGCTCCGTCCCAATCGGCATCTGGGAACCCAGCTGGGCTGGGATCCTCGCCGTCAACGCCCCCTTGGCGGTGGCCTGCGCCTGCGACTTCGCCCTGGCGGCTCCCGTACGACGGCTCGGCCTGAATCGCTCCGGCGACACCTCGGCCCGCCTGGGCGAGACAGCCGACGTCACCCTCACGATCACCAACCCGTCCGGCCGACCCCTCCGCGCCCACATCCGCGACGCCTGGCCCCCCAGCAGCTGGAGGCCCGGCACAGAGGTAGAAGCCTCCCGACACCACGTGGCAATCCCCGCCGGCGAACGCCGCCGCATCACCACCCGTCTACGTCCCACCCGCCGGGGCGACCGCCAGGCCGACCGAGTGACGATTCGCTCCTACGGCCCCCTCCGGCTCTTCTCCCGCCAGGGCACCCACAAGGTCCCCTGGACGGTCCGCGTCCTGCCTCCGTTCACCAGCCGCAAGCACCTCCCCTCCAAGCTCGCCCGGCTACGCGAGCTCGACGGCCGCACCAGCGTCCTCACCCGCGGCGAAGGCACCGAATTCGACAGCCTGCGCGAATACGTCCCCGGCGACGACACGCGTTCCATCGACTGGCGAGCCACCGCCCGCCAGACCTCGGTCGCCGTACGCACCTGGCGCCCCGAACGCGACCGCCACATCCTCCTGGTCCTCGACACCGGCCGCACATCAGCAGGCCGTGTAGGCGACGCCCCCCGCCTCGACTCCTCCATGGACGCGGCCCTGCTCCTGGCGGCACTCGCCTCCCGCGCCGGCGACCGCGTGGACCTGCTGGCTTACGACCGTGGCGTACGCGCCCTTGTCCAGGGGCGAACCGCTAACGACCTGCTCCCCTCTTTGGTCAACGCAATGGCCCCCCTGGAACCCGAACTCGTCGAAACGAACGCCCGCGGCCTCACGGCCACAGCGCTCCGTACGGCCCCTCGCCGCTCCCTGATCGTGCTGCTCACCAGTCTGGACGCCGCCCCGATCGAGGAGGGCCTGCTCCCCGTTCTCCCTCAGCTCACCCAACGCCACACGGTCCTACTGGCTTCGGTGGCGGACCCGCACATCGCCGGCATGGCCAGAGCCCGCGGAAACACCGAGTCGATCTATGAAGCAGCAGCCGCGGCCCAGGCACAGACAGAGCGCCAACGCACAGCAGAGCAGCTCCGTCGCCATGGAGTGACAGTCGTCGACGCGACGCCGGACGACCTGGCCCCGGCGCTGGCTGACGCATATCTGGCGCTGAAGGCAGCAGGGCGCCTGTAAAAAACTCAAGGGGACGCCTCGCGCCCCCTTGAGAAGGGACCTGAAACGCAGAAAGGCCCACACCTTATGGTGTGGGCCTTTCTATCTAAAAGGAGTTCGGCGGTGTCCTACTCTCCCACAGGGTCCCCCCTGCAGTACCATCGGCGCTGTAAGGCTTAGCTTCCGGGTTCGGAATGTAACCGGGCGTTT
>NZ_JBEZKG010000032.1:28502-100197 GCF_040651535.1 Streptomyces sp. NPDC048420 | reverse complement strand
GAGGCGTCACTCGGCTCTTCGGCCTGCACAGCCTCAGACCACGGCACGAAAACGGTCCACCGACTCCGTCGGCGGACTGTCACGAAACTTTGAGGTTAGAGGGTTGCGCGCTTTCGCTCGGCAGTCGAGCTGAGAAATGGCACCCCACGGGGCACCGGGGCCGAATCCAATGGTCACTATTCCCTCGGGCGGTTGGTCGCGGGCATAAGAAAGCCCCCGCTATCGCCGGGACTGGCAAAAACAAGACATGCAGTTTCTAACCCGCCCAGGGTGGCGGTTTCAAGGAAGGGTGTTTAAACGGGCGGCGTGAGAGCGTGTAAACGATCTCCCTTGGAGAGTGCGGGCATGGAAAGGCCCCCGAAGCGTTTACACGCAACGGGGGCCAGGGATTCAGAGGGTCAGGTGACTATCCGCCGCTGTACGGCCGACGCGCGGGCAAAACGAACTCCGCTTCAGGCTCGGTCATCCAATACCCTTCGGGGACGTGAAGCCCAGTCTCCTTAGCGATCTCCGCAAGCTCAAGCATTTTGCAAACCACTCGGCGATTTCCTTCTTCGTTCTTCCCGACCGTGATCGTTACCCCATGGCGCTGAAGGAACACCCGACGCTGTTCATCATCTTTCGCGGCCCATTCCTCCGCGTAGTTGCGCCCCGTTTCCTTCCAGGCGGGGGCATCCTCCGCCTCCTTGATTTCCTTACGCAGTCGCTCGACCTTGGCCGACTGGGATTCGTGCTGCTTCCAGTAGCGCTCGATCTGAACTTCAGTCTTGATACGACCGGCCAGATAGTCAGCCTCTAGCCTGTCAAGCATGGCTTCAGCTTCCACCAGTTCCGTCTTCGCTTGACTGATCGAATTGCCAACCCTCTCCATTACAGGGAGGGGCCCAAGGGTGACATTCACGAATTGGCCGACGGCCGTATCGAGATCTTCCCTCCGGATACGCCCGGGGTCGGAACAAGTCCCCGTGTTGATGTTATTGCACGCGTAGTAATGGAAAACTCTGCCGTTCTCCTTGGTCTTCTTGGACGAAGACATACGGGCGCCGCACACATCGCACTCGGCCACGCCGCCCAACATGGAACGCGAGGGCGTAGCGCGCGATACCGGACGGTTAGCCGTGATGCTGGCCACCAGTTCCGCCCACTCCCCGTATTCCATGAGCGGGTCATCCGTGATCCGTACCGGCTCACCATCGTCATCCGCGACAGTCTCACCCTTATAGGTGTAGATACCGCCGACCGTGGGGTTAGTCACGATCGCTCGGATAGCGTTAGCGGTCCAAGCGACACCCTTCGGTTCGTCGCCGCGATCAATGCGCAGGTAATCCCGCCAGGTCGGAACACCACGCTTGTTCAGATCAACGGCAATCTTGTACGAGGACCAATCACTCTTCAGCTTCTCCACAATGTCACGGAGAAGGTTCGCGTATTCGTCATCCTGGATGAGCTTCTTACCCCCGTCCTCTTGGCGCTCAAATCGGTATCCGAACGGGAGTACACCGCCGATCCAAACGCCCTTCGCCTTCCGGGCCATCGAGCCGGACAGGGCACGCGCACGGATGGTGTCCAACTCACCTTCCGCGAACGCGGCGATGATCTGAGCGAACATCTTGCCCATGGGGGTGGACATGTCGATGCCCTCGGTCACGGACACGATGGTCTTGCCGTGCTTCTGGCACCACTCGAAGATCTCGGCGAAGTGACCCGCCTTCCTGCTGAGGCGGTCGAGCTTCCAGACAGCCAACACGTCCCACTCGTCGGCCCGCTCGGTGAACCAGGGACCGAGGCCCGGTCGCTTGAAGGGATGCATAGCGCCGGACACGTCCACGTCCTCGGCCCACCCCACGATGCGTCCCTCTATAGAGGGGCCGTGCGCCCAGTGCTCGACGGCCGCGCGCTGCTTCTCCGGGCTGGTCGTGTCGTCCTTCATGACGGAGAGGCGAACGTTCCCCAGGACCCTCGGGTTAGAGATCATGCGCGGATGTTACGGGTGGTGCTGCCAACTGAACAAGTCGAACGACTTCTTCCAGGACCCGGCGCCCGCGCCGACGTTCACGTCGATCCCGGTGCGGGGTCCCGGCCTGGGCTGACCCGGCAGCGTCACCGACACAGAGCCCCCGGCAGTCGGCCGGGGGCTCTGTGCGTATGGGGGTTCTCGGGTAAGCCCCCCCGGCAAAAGGCACTTCACTCGTGGAACGGACACCCCGACCCTCAGCGGCGCCCTTCGGCGGCGGCGACACACCCGAGCGGCCGAGGCCCGGAACATCCCCGGCCTCCCGATCGCTGTACCGGATATGAGCGAATACCGGATCGAGCACGACTCCATGGGCGAAGTACGCGTCCCCGCCGAAGCCAAGTGGCGGGCCCAGACCCAACGGGCCGTCGAGAACTTCCCGATCTCCGGCCAGCACATCGAGCGGGCGCACATCGAGGCGCTCGCGCGCATCAAGGGCGCCGCGGCGAAGGTGAACGCCGAGCTGGGGGTGCTCGACAAGGACGCCGCCGAGGCGATCCAGGACGCCGCCGAGGAGGTCGCGCGCGGGGACTGGGACGAGCACTTCCCCATCGACGTCTTCCAGACCGGTTCCGGCACCTCGTCCAACATGAACACCAACGAGGTCATCGCGACCCTGGCGACGGAGCGGCTCGGCCGTGACGTGCACCCCAACGACCACGTCAACGCCTCGCAGTCCTCCAACGACGTCTTCCCGTCCTCCATTCACATCGCCGCCACCGCCGCGGTGACCCGCGACCTGATCCCCGCCCTCGACCACCTCGCCGCGGCCCTCACCCGCAAGTCCGAGGAGTTCGCCGACGTCGTGAAGTCGGGGCGGACCCATCTCATGGACGCCACCCCCGTGACCCTGGGGCAGGAGTTCGGCGGTTACGCGGCCCAGGTCCACTACGGCGTCGAGCGCCTGAACGCCTCCCTCCCCCGGCTCGCCGAACTGCCGCTGGGCGGCACCGCCGTCGGCACCGGCATCAACACCCCGCCCGGTTTCTCCGCCGCCGTCATCGAGGAGATCGCCCGCACCACCGGGCTGCCGCTCACCGAGGCGCGGGACCACTTCGAGGCGCAGGGCGCCCGGGACGGCATCGTGGAGACCAGCGGGCAGCTGCGGACCATCGCGGTCGGGCTGACGAAGATCGCCAACGACCTGCGGTGGATGTCCTCCGGGCCGAGGACCGGGCTGGCCGAGATCTCGCTCCCCGACCTCCAGCCCGGCTCGTCGATCATGCCCGGCAAGGTCAACCCGGTGATCCCGGAGGCCGTCCTCATGGTCGCCGCGCAGGTGATCGGGAACGACGCGACCGTCGCCACCGCCGGAGCGGCCGGCAACTTCGAGCTCAACGTCATGCTGCCGGTCATCGCGAAGAACGTCCTGGAGTCGATCCGGCTGCTCACCAACGTCTCCCGGCTGCTCGCCGACCGCACCGTCGACGGCATCGTCGCCCACCGCGAACGCGCCCGGGAGTACGCCGAGTCCTCGCCCTCCGTGGTCACCCCGCTCAACAAGTACATCGGGTACGAGGAGGCCGCGAAGGTCGCCAAGAAGGCGCTCGCCGAACAGAAGACGATCCGCGAGGTCGTGCTGGACAGCGGATATGTGGAGCGCGGCGACCTGACGGCCGAACAGCTCGACGAGGCGCTGGATGTCCTGCGGATGACACGGCCGTAACCTTTCCCCACCTCGGCGTGAACCGTGACGCGCACCGCAGCGTCGTATGCCTATGGCACCTAATATCTGGTCATGGCAGACGGTGGAGCGGTGAGAGCAGTGGAAGCGGGTACGTCGACGGCCTTCTGGGAGCCCGGGAGTCAGATCCTGTGGCGCTACCGGGAGAACGCGGGCGCGCACTTCCACATCGCCCGCCCCGTCACGGTCGTACGCGACGACGAGGACCTGCTCGCCGTGTGGCTGGCGCCGGGCACCGAGTGCGTGAAGCCGGTGCTGGCCGACGGCACGTCGGTGCACGCGGAGCCGCTGGAGTCCCGCTACACCAAGCCGCGGACCGTGCAGCGGGATCGCTGGTTCGGCACCGGGGTGCTGAAGCTGGCCCGGCCGGGGCTGCCGTGGTCGGTGTGGCTGTTCTGGGAGCCGGGCTGGCAGTTCAAGAACTGGTACGTGAACCTCGAAGCGCCGCTGGCGCGTTGGAGCGGGGGTGTGGATTCCGAGGACCACTTCCTGGACATCACCGTGGAGCCGGACCGCAGTTGGCAGTGGCGCGACGAGGACGAGTTCGCGCAGGCCCAGCAGGACGGCCTGATGGGCCCGGAACTGGCCGAACAGGTCCGCGAGGCGGGGCGGTCCGCGGTGGAGGTGATCCGCGCCTGGGGCCCGCCGTTCTCGGACGGCTGGCCCGACTGGCGGCCCGATCCGTCCTGGACTGTGCCGTTCCTTCCGGAAGACTGGGACCGTACGCCCGCGCACTTGTCCTCATGAGACCCTTGATGCGCCCCCGGGCTGCAAACGTAGGATCGTCCTCCGCAAGAGTGCGCAGCGGCAACTACCGGAGCGGGCACTGGGCTTGACCGATCGTCACCGAGGGGCGGCAGGACGTGGGCGTGGGGTACGAGGGCAACACCGGTACGGGCCGCAGACGGTTGACCAAAAACGCAGGAACAGCCCCTGACCACGCGGGAATTCCGTTCCTGGGACACGCATTCCGGGTATCGGGATTTCGGCGGGACCAACTGTGCGTACGGCGCGCAGCCCCGGACGGACGGATTCGACACGCGTGACGGAGCACCCGACCTCCTTCGAACGCCCCCAGCCGGGCGTCGACCCCACGGACCCCCGTGGGGCGCTCCTGCGTTCCCCGGCGCCCTCCCCCGCCCCGGGCGTCGAGGCGTCGGCCGCTTTACCGGTCCAGGGGCGTTCAGGCGACGCCCCGCCGGAGACGGCACCCGTCCTCCAGAGCAGCAACAGCACGACCGGCACGTCCGGTAGGCCCGGCAACAACAAGGACATGGGTATGAACCCGGCCGGCTCCGGCCCCGAGCACTCCCAGCCGGCCTCCGCCGAGCAGGACCCGCACCGCCCGCGGCCCGCCCCCGAGGCGGTCCCCGTCCAGCCCGGCGGTGAGGACGACAAGACGTCCCAGAGCGGCGACGAACGCCGTACCGGACAGGGACTGCCCCCGGGCCGGCCCACGCCCATGCGGCGGGACGGCGACCGGCTGCGCTTCGTGGGCGCGGCAACCCGCCGGATCGCCCGCGGTATCGACCTGGACGAGATCGTGATGGGTCTGTGCCGGGCGACCGTGCCGACCTTCTCGGACGCGATCCTCGTCTATCTGCGCGACCCGCTGCCCGTCGGCGACGAGCGGCCCACCGGCCCGCTCGTGCTCAGGCTGCGGCGCAGCGACCGCATCCCGCAGCAGGAACGGGACCTGGAGGACGGCATCCTGCCGGTGCCGGTCCCGGAGAACCCGACCGAACTGGACGCGCTCGGCACCGAGCTGTGCGAGGTACAGCCCGGCAGCGCGCTCGCCGAGGTGCTGCGCGGGGTGCGCCCGGTCTTCACGGACACGCCCGCGGCCCACGCCGCGCTGCCGGAACTGCTCGGTGAGGGCGGCGAGTTCGCCGTACCGACCGGTCGGCGCGCGATCCTGGCCCCGCTGCGCGGCCGGCGCCGGGTCATCGGCGCCGCGCTGTTCCTGCGCCGCCCGGACCGCATCCCCTTCGACCCGGACGACCTCCTCGTCGCCGCCCAGCTCGCCACGCACAGCGCGCTGGGCATCGACAAGGCGGTCCTGTACGGCCGTGAGGCGTACATCGCCGACGAGTTGCAGCGCACGATGCTCCCGGAGACCCTGCCGCGTCCGACCGGCGTCCGGCTGGCCTCGCGCTATCTGCCGGCCGCCGAGACGGCCCGGGTGGGCGGTGACTGGTACGACGCGATCCCGCTGCCGGGCAGCCGGGTCGCGCTGGTCGTGGGTGACGTCATGGGTCACTCCATGACCTCCGCGGCGATCATGGGCCAGCTGCGCACGACCGCCCAGACCCTCGCCGGGCTCGACCTGCCCCCGCAGGAGGTGCTGCACCACCTCGACGAACAGGCCCAGCGGCTCGGTACGGACCGTATGGCGACCTGCCTCTACGCCGTCTACGACCCGGTCTCGCACCGCATCACCATCGCCAACGCCGGTCATCCACCGCCGGTGCTGCTGCATCTGGGCGGCCGTGCCGAGGTGCTCCGGGTGCCGCCGGGCGCGCCGATCGGTGTCGGGGGCGTGGACTTCGAGGCCGTGGAACTGGACGCGCCCGCCGGGGCGACGCTGCTGCTGTACACCGACGGGCTCGTCGAGTCGCGCCTTCGGGACGTCTGGACCGGCATAGAGCAGCTGCGGGAGAAGCTCGCCGCGACCGCGCAGCTGACCGGGCCGGATCACCCGCCGCCGCTGGAGGCGCTGTGCGACGAGGTGCTGGACATGTTGGGACCGGGGGACCGGGACGACGACATCGCGCTGCTGGCGGCCCGGTTCGACGGGATCGCGCCCAGCGATGTGGCGTACTGGTTCCTTGAGCCGGAGGACGCGGCACCGGGGCGTGCGCGGCGGCTTGCGCGGCGGGCGTTGTCGCGTTGGGGCATGGAGGATCTCACCGACTCCGTCGAGTTGTTGGTGAGTGAGGTCGTCACCAACGCGGTGCGGTACGCGACTCGGCCGGTGACCCTTCGGTTGTTGCGGACCGATGTGCTGCGGTGCGAGGTCGGGGACGATGTGCCGCAGTTGCCTCGGCTGCGGCAGGCTCGGGCCACGGATGAGGGTGGGCGGGGGTTGTATCTCGTCAATCGGCTCGCTCGGCGTTGGGGGGCCACTCGGTTGAGTACCGGGAAGGTTGTGTGGTTCGAGCTCAATCGGGGGTAGTCGGCCCCTGAGGCCAAAAGCAAGGGGCGCCCGGCTCTCGCCGGGCGCCCCTTGCTTTTGGCCTGCTACTGGTCTTCGTTCGGGTTCGGGTCGAACGGATTCTCCGGCGGGCTCGTGCTCACCTCAGGAGCGCTTGGCGCGCTCGTCGTCGGGGTCTCCGTCGGGGTTTGGGTCGGAGTCTCCTCCGGAGACGTCGGAGCCTTGGTCGTCGGGGTCTGCGAGGGTTTCTGCGTGGTCGGGGTCGACGACGGGGTCTTGGACGGGGTGGCCGTGGGGCTCGGGGTCCAGGTGGGCTGGACCGCGGCGCCCTGGTCGGTGTCCAGGGTGAACTTCGCGTTCTCGGCCGTGACACCGAAGGTGTACTCGGCCCAGATCTGCGCCGGGAAGCCACCGCCGTTGACACGGGGTTCGCCGCCGACGCCGTACATCTTGGCCTGCGCCTTGGTCTTGTAGTTCTCGCCGAACAGACCGACCGAGGTGACCAGGTCCGGGGTGTAGCCGGTGAACCAGGCCGACTTGTTGTCGTCGGAGGTACCGGTCTTGCCGGCGACCTTGCGGCCGTCACGGGCCGCGTTCTGCTGCACGGACACCTTGGCCGTACCGTCGTCGACCACGCCGGTCAGCACCGAGGTGACCGTGTCGGCGGCCTCCCGGCTGATGACCTGTTCGCCGATCGGGTCGGGCATCTGGAACTCGGTGCCGCCCTGCTCCGCCGACTTGATGATGGTCGGCGTGACCTGCTTGCCGTGGTTGTCGAGGGTGGCGTAGACACCGGCCATCTGGATCGGGCTCGCGCCCATGGTGCCGAGGGTGTAGGCGGGCAGCGGCTTCAGCTTGCCGGTGTCCATGCCGAGCTTGGTGGCCGTCGCCAGCACCTTGTCCATGCCGACGTCCACGCCCATCTGCGCGAAGACGGAGTTGATGGACTTGTTCATCGCTGTCTGCACGGTGACCTTGCCGTAGTCCTCGTCGTCCTCGTTCTCGGGAGCGAATCCGACCTTGTCGCCGTTGCTGTCCACGACCGGACGCTTGCTGGTGCCGTCGTAGATCGTGTTGGCGCCGATCGCCTTGCCGTCCTGCGTCTCCGAGCCGTTCTCCAGGGCGGCGGCGAGGATGACCGGCTTGAACGTCGAGGCCGGCTGGTAGTCGGTGCGGTTGGCGTTGCTGTAGAAGTGCTTGGTGTAGTCCGTGCCGCCGTACAGGGCGACGATCTTCCCCGTCCTGGGGTCGACGGAGGCGGCACCGGCCTGGACGTTTCTGTCGACCGTCCGCTTCTTCGGATCGAGCTGGCTGGTCAGCTGGTTCTTGACCGCCTTCTCCAACTGGGCCTGCTTCTTCTTGTCGATGTTCAGGGTGATGGTCCAGCCGGAGTTCTCGACCCGGGCCTCGGCCTCGTCCTGGGTGATGTTCTCCTTGGCCATCAGCTGCTTCTCGAGCTGCTGCTTGGCGAGCTTGACGAAGTAGCCCTTCTGCCCCTCCAGGCCGGGGGCGGCCTTGGGCTCCTTGGGCACCGGGAACGTCATGGTCTCGCGCTTGGCCTTGTCCAGCCAGCCCTGCTCGACCATGTTGTTCAGAACGTAGTTCCAGCGCTCCTGCACCAGCTTCTTGCCGGTGGGGCTGGCGACCGCCCAGTCGTACTGGCTCGGCGCCTGGAGCAGCGCGGCGAGATAGGCGCCCTGCTCGACGCTGAGCTTCTTCGCGTCGACGCGGTAGTAGTCCTGGGCGGCGGCCTGGATGCCGTAGGCGCCGCGGCCGTAGTAGCTGGTGTTGATGTAGCCCGCGAGGATGTCGTCCTTGGACGTCGTGCGGTCCACCTTCAGCGAGATGACCAGTTCCTTCAGCTTGCGCGTGACGGTCTGGTCCTGGTCGAGGTAGTAGTTCTTGACGTACTGCTGGGTGATCGTCGAGCCACCCTGCTTGCCCTTGCCGGACAGGGTGTTGATCAGGCCGCGGGCGGTGCCCTTGAGGTCGACGCCGGCGTCCGTGTAGAAGGTCTTGTTCTCCGCGGCGACGAAAGTGCGCTGGACCGGTTTGGGCACCTCGGAGAGGTCCACGATCTCGCGGTTGGTGTCGCCCTCACGGGCCATGACCGAGCCGTTGCTGTACTTGTAGATGTTGCTCTGCTCCTGGGCGGCCGCGTTGCCCTTGGGCACCCCGATCATCATGTACATCACGACGAAGGCGCCGATGGCGAGCAGGCAGAAGCCGAGGAAGGTGCCGAGGATCTTCTTCCAGGTGAAGAGCCGGCGTATGCCGCTCTTACCGCTCTTACCGTTCTTCGCGCCCTTCTTACCTCGCGCGGCGGCCTTGCGTGCCGCGGCTCTGCCGCCGGTGGTGATGCCCTCGCTCGGCGTCCCGGACGAGCGTGTGGGCGGCGCCGCGCGGCGGCCACCGCGCTGACGTGCTCTTCTCTCTTCCGCTCGTCCCATGGGTCGACTCGCTCCGCTTCCTCATCGGCGGCCACACAGTTCGTGGCTCAGGTCAGCTCAGAAAGCTAACACCGGTCTATATGACTCACGGCCTTCGATCCGGCCTTCGGCGGGCGTGACAATCAGCACCCGCCTCCTAGGAACCAGACCGACGAGGAGGCGTCAAGGTTGCCGGAACGGGGTAAAGTGATATCACTTAGATATGCTTTCGATAGATGGGGGACCCCTGTGTCCATGGACGACTCGGTACCCGAGGTACCCGAGGTGCCCGACATGCCCGCCCCGCGCGTACGCGAGTTCGCCGCGCACAGCATCGGCGGCGCGCTCGCGCTGCTGCTCGGCCTGGTCGGCCTGCTGCTCGCGGTCTTCCTGTTCGCCGCGAGCGGGGAGAGCCCCGGATTCGCGGTCGGCGGGGTCGTCGTGCTGATCGCCGCACTCATCTCGCTGCGCGGCCTGAACACGGTCGCGCCCGGCGAGGCCCGGGTCGTCCAGCTCTTCGGCCGCTACAAGGGCACGATCCGCCAGGACGGCCTGCGCTGGGTGAACCCCTTCACCTCCCGTACGAAGATCTCCACCCGGGTCCGCAACCACGAGACCGCCGTCCTCAAGGTCAACGACGCCTACGGCAACCCGATCGAGCTGGCCGCGGTCGTGGTGTGGAAGGTCGAGGACACCGCGCAGGCCACCTTCGAGGTGGACAACTTCGTGAAGTTCGTCGCCACCCAGACCGAGACCGCCGTACGGCACATCGCCATCGAGTACCCCTACGACGCCCACGACGAGGACGGGCTCTCGCTGCGCGGCAACGCCGACGAGATCACCCAGAAGCTCGCCACCGAACTGCACGCGCGCGTGGAGTCGGCCGGAGTCCAGATCATCGAGTCCCGCTTCACCCACCTCGCCTACGCGCCCGAGATCGCCTCGGCGATGCTCCAGCGGCAGCAGGCGGGGGCGGTCGTCGCGGCCCGGCGACAGATCGTGGAGGGCGCGGTCGGCATGGTCGAGGAGGCGCTCGCCCGGATCACCGAGCGGGACATCGTGGAGCTGGACGAGGAGCGCAAGGCGGCGATGGTGTCCAACCTGATGGTGGTGCTGTGCGGCGACCGGGCCCCGCAGCCGGTCCTCAACACCGGGACGCTCTACCAGTGACGGCACCTTCCGAGGGGGGCTCCCCCGAGCGGCGGCCTCAGCAGCGCAAGCAGGTGCTGCTGAGGCTGGACCCGCTGGTGTACGAGGCGCTGGCGCGGTGGGCCGGGGACGAGCTGCGGTCGGCCAACGCGCAGATCGAGTTCCTGTTGCGCAGGGCCCTGAAGGAGGCCGGGAGACTGCCCGGGGACACCGGGCCGCTGCCGCGTCGGGGGCGGCCGCCCAAGGACGCCGGGGACGCTCGGGACACGTAGAGCGCGCGTAGCAGAACCGTGACAATCGGCCCCCACCTGCAACTGCTCACCCCCTGACTGCCACCTACACACTGCGCGTATACATGCGGGGTATACACCGCATGTACAGTCCTCCCCATGTCCATCGGTCACACTCTCCTGGGGCTCCTGGAGTCCGGACCCCGCCACGGTTACGACCTCAAGCGGGCCTTCGACGAGAAGTTCGGTCACGACCGGCCGCTGCACTACGGCCAGGTCTACTCGACGATGTCCCGGCTGCTGAAGAACGGCCTCGTCGAAGTCGACGGCATCGAGCCCGGCGGCGGCCCCGAGCGCAAGCGGTACGCCATCACGGACGCCGGGGTCACCGACGTACAGCGGTGGCTCGCGACGCCGGAGAAGCCGGAGCCGTACCTCCAGTCCACGCTTTACACGAAGGTCGTCCTCGCGCTGCTCACGCACCGGGACGCCGGCGACATCCTCGACACGCAGCGCTCCGAGCATCTGCGGATGATGCGCATCCTCACCGACCGGAAGCGCAAGGGCGATCTCGCGGACCAGTTGATCTGCGACCACGCCCTCTTCCATCTGGAAGCCGACCTGCGCTGGCTGGAGCTGACCGCCGCGCGTCTCGACAAACTCGCGGAGGTGGTCAAGTGACCCCGGCCGGTTCCCTGCTCGTCGCCGACGGGCTGTGCAAGACCTACGGTCCGACCGTCGCCCTCGACGGCGCCGAGTTCTCCATCCACCCCGGCGAGGTCGTCGCCGTGATGGGCCCCTCCGGGTCGGGCAAGTCGACCCTGCTGCACTGTCTCGCCGGCATCGTGCCGCCCGACGCGGGGTCGATCACGTACAACGGCCGCGAGATGGCGACCATGAACGACGCCGAGCGCAGTGCGCTGAGGCGCTCCGAGTTCGGGTTCGTCTTCCAGTTCGGGCAGCTCGTCCCGGAGCTGACCTGCGTGGAGAACGTGGCGCTGCCGCTGCGGCTGAACGGCACCTCCCGCAAGGAGGCCGAGAAGGCGGCGCTCGCCTGGATGGAGCGCCTTGAGGTCGACGACCTCCGCAAGAAGCGGCCCGGTGAGGTCTCGGGCGGTCAGGGGCAGCGGGTGGCCGTGGCCCGGTCGCTGGTGACCAACCCGCGCGTGCTGTTCGCCGACGAGCCGACCGGCGCGCTCGACTCCCTCAACGGCGAGCGGGTGATGGAGCTGCTCACCGAGGCGGCCCGGTCCACCAACGCGGCCGTCGTCCTGGTCACGCACGAGGCACGGGTGGCCGCGTACTCCGACCGCGAGATCGTCGTACGGGACGGGAAGTCCCGGGACATGGAGCGGGTCGTATGAGCCTGAGGCAGTGGTGGAGAGACCTCTCCATGGGGGTTCGGTTCGCCTTCGCGGGCGGACGCGAAGGGTGGGTCCGGGCACTGCTGACCGCGGTCGGCGTCGGCCTCGGGGTGGCGTTGCTGCTGCTGACCACCGCGCTGCCGAACGCGCTGGCGGTCCGGCACGACCGCGGCGAGGCCCGTACGGACATCACGTACACCCAGAAGGTCATACCGAAGGCCGACAACACCCTGCTGGTCGGCGCCGGCGACACCGAGTTCCGCAATGACAACATCCGCGGCCGGGAACTGGAGCCCGAGGGCCCGAAGGCGCCCCTGCCGCCCGGCGTGGAGAGGTTCCCTGCGGTGGGCGAGATGATCGTCTCCCCCGCGCTGAAGAAGCTCCTCGAATCGGACAGCGGCAAGCTGCTGCGGGAGCGGCTGCCGCAGAAGATCGTCGGCACGATCGGCGAGAGCGGCCTGCTCGGCTCCCATGAACTCACCTTCTACCGGGGCGCCGAGAACCTCGCCTCCTACGGCCTCGACGGCGGCCAGGTCGCCCGCATCGACCGGTTCGGGGACCCGAATCCGACCGAGCAGGAGACCGACCCGGTACTGATCCTGCTGATCCTGGTCGTCTTCGTGGTGCTGCTGATGCCGGTCGCCGTGTTCATCGCCGCGGCCGTCCGCTTCGGCGGCGACCGGCGCGACCGGCGGCTCGCGGCCCTCCGGCTGGTGGGCGCCGACGGCCGCTCGACCCGGCGGATCGCGGCCGGCGAGGCGCTCGCGGGCTCGGTGCTCGGGCTGGTCCTCGGAACCGTCTTCTTCCTGGTCGCCCGTCAGGTGGCGGGTGACGTCGAGGTGTTCGGGGAGAGTGTGTTCCCGAGCTACCTCAACCCCTCTCCCCTGCTGGCGCTGCTGGTCGCGCTCGCGGTGCCCGCGGCGGCCGTCCTGGTGACGCTGCTGGCGCTGCGCGGGGTGGTCATCGAGCCGCTCGGTGTGGTGCGTGCGGCCAAGCCCGCGCGCCGCCGGCTGTGGTGGCGGCTGCTGCCGCCGGTGGCCGGTCTCGGCATGCTCTACCCGATGGTCGGGCAGGGCCGCGACGGCGGCGACTTCAACCAGTACCTGGTCGTCGGCGGTGTCATCATGCTGCTCGTCGGCGTGACCGCGCTGCTCCCGTGGATCGTCGAGACGGTGGTGGCCCGGCTCGGCTCGGGCGCCGTGTCCTGGCAACTGGCCGTGCGCAGGCTCCAGTTGAGCAGCGGCTCGGCGGCCCGGATGGTCAACGGCATCGCCGTCGCGGTGGCCGGGGCGATCGCCCTCCAGATGCTCTTCGCGGGCGTCGAGGGCGACTACACCAAGGACACCGCCTACGACACCCAGCGGGCCCAGATGCAGGTCTCGGTCCCCGACGGGCACTCGCTCGCCGAGACCAGCGAGGCGTTCGCCGCGACCAAGGGCGTCCGCAGGGTCTTCGCCTTCTCCGAGGGGTACGTCGGGGACCGCAAGGACGAGAACTTCGCCGAGGTGACCGTGGCCGGCTGTGCCTCCCTGCGCGAGGTGGCGAAGCTGCCCTCCTGCCGGGACGGCGACATCTTCTTCGTCGAGGGCGTCGACCAGGACACCGGCAGCGAGAAGCTGTCCAAGCCCGGCCAGACCGTCTACTTCGACTCCCCCGACGACGACTCCCGCAGCGAACTGCTCACCTGGACCGTCCCCGCGGGCATGAAGAAGGCCGAGTCCGTCATGGACCCGACCGGCAACGAGCGCGGCGGTTTCCTGTTCACCCCGAGCGCCGCGCCCGCGGTCGCCGCCAAGTCGGTGCAGGGACAGGTCTACCTCCAGCTCGACCGGTCGGTGCCGGACGTGAACGACTACGTACGGAACACGGCGGCCGGCATCGACCTGTTCGCGCAGCCGATGATCTGGGTGTCCAGCACCCAGGACGACACCTACGCCTCCATCCGCACCGGCCTGTTCGTGGGCGCCACCTGTGTGCTGGCGCTGATCGGGGCGAGCCTGCTGGTCTCCCAGCTGGAGCAGCTGCGGGAGCGCAAGAAGCTGCTGTCGGCGCTGGTCGCCTTCGGTACCCGGCGGCGCACCCTGAGCCTGTCGGTGCTGTGGCAGACGGCGATCCCGATCGCGCTCGGTCTGCTGCTCGCCTCGGTGGTGGGGCTCACGCTGGGCGCGGTGTTGCTGAAGATGACGTCCACGCCGGTGCGTGTGGACTGGCCGAGCGTGCTGTCGATGACCGGCGTGGGAGCCGGTGTCGTCCTCGCGGTGACGCTGCTGAGCCTGCCGCCGCTGCTGAGGCTGATGCGGCCGGACGGGCTGCGGACGGAGTAACCGCCCGCAGCCCTGTCTCCCACGGAGCGGCCCTCAGAGGCTGTACTCCTTCACCACCCGCCGGACCTGGGCGAACAGCATGCCGACGTTGACCGACTTGCGGCACACGACGACGGCCACGACGTCCTGCTGTTCGTTCAGCCGCACGAACAGGTGCGTGAGGTTCTCGCTGTTGACCAGGATCTCCTGGAAGAAGTGGTTGTCACTGGCGATCCCGCGACGCTCCTTGAAGACGTCCTCGATCATCACGACCGTACGTCCCTGGAACAGGTCGAGGGTCGCGCCCGCCAGGAGGTCCAGGACCTCCGGCGGGTGGTTCTCGACGGTCTCGTACGACAGCAGCATGCCGGTGGACATGTCGACCACGCCGGAGGCGACGCAGTCGGGGGCGTCGGTACGAAGGGACTTGACCAGGCCCATCACCTGGTCGGAGAAACCTGTGGCCATGCGCTTCGTCGCCATCCCTTCAGACTCCTTCTGGTGCTTTCTCGGTGAGGATCGAGCCGATCCGGTGGAGCGTCGGCTGGGTCGCCCGGTGCAGGTGGTCCACGTCCATGCCCTCGTCACCGAGCACGACCATCAGGGCCGTGTCGCCGACGGCGTAGAAGGCGGCGCAGCCGTGACTGCCGTAGGTCACCGTCCGGCGCAGCGTGCCGCGGGCGGTGGCCTCGGCGGTGCGCCGGGCGAGGCCGAGGCCGGCCGCGGCGAGTGCGGCGAGGCCCTCCGGGTCGATCGAGTCGGCGGTGTCGGCCGCGATGAGCAGTCCGTCGGCGGCGGCGACCGCGGTGTCCGTGATTCCGGTGACCTGTTCGCGCAGACCGCGCATTTCGAGCGCCAGGGCTTTGTGATCCATATACTCAACTCCCCTATTTCTGTTCACATCTGGTCGGCTTTTTCATTTGGGTGTCCCATTCCGGAGGCCGAAGAAGTTTCCTGGTTTACGGCGGGGCAGATCGGTGCGTTCCGGAAGCGGGGCGGGTTCGGCGGGCACCGGCTGCCGCTGCCGTAGTCCCTGGCCGTCCAGGAGCACCCGGACCGGGATCGGCTCGGCCGGCTCGACACACGCCAGGAGCCCCTCGTCGAGCATCCGGGCGACCTCGACGGTGACGGTGTAGACGCCTCGGCCGACCCGGAAGGCGAGATCGCGGGCGGTGCGGCGGCCGTCGGCGTGGGCGAGCAGATCGCGCCTGAGGACGCTGAGCGCGGTGTCCGCGCCGACGGGCACGGGCCGTTCGCGGTCGGGGTGGACGGGGTGCGGCAGCGCGGCGAGGGCGGTGAGTCTGCGGGTGGCGTCCTGGAGCAGTCTCAGCGGTGGCTCACCCAGCGGGACCTGCGCGAACGGCTCGGCGGTGGGGACGCGTTCGCACTCCTGCACCCGCCCCGCGGCCATCGCGAAGGCGGCGTCGCGCAGGGCCAGGGCGCACACCACCCGCAGTTGCGCGGCTCCCGCGTAGCCGTGCGCGATGAGTGCGGTGGCCGGCCAGCGCGAGCCGCCCGATTCGCGCACCAGCTGGGCCCACTGTTCACCGCTGACCCGCCCGGAGCGCAGCAGCAGCGCCTCGGGGCCCGGGGCGCCGGGCGACTCCACGGCGACCACCCGGCCGTCCCCGAAGTGGAAGACGCCGCCGGGCGTCCCGGTGACCCGCAGCTCGCCGGTGAAGCTGTCGCGCCCGCACGTGGCCAGGGCCTGTGCCAGGTGTTCGTGGCCCGACATCACACCCCCCGCCGCCTCGCACACACGCCTGACGCGTAGCGCTGAGGAGGGAATGTGTATCAGTCCGGGCGCATATTCCGGGTGCCGGTTTTCCTAGCTGCCGTTAGTTGACGGAAGTTGGGTTTGCGGGCTGCTCAAAACAGTGCGTTCGGCGCTCATTTGACCGAATCCGAGGCAGGTTTTTCAGGGTCCGGGGGCGGTTCCGCCGGACCCGCCTCGGCTGCCGCGGCCCCTTCTGCCACGGCCTCGTCCTCGATCTCGGGCGGCGCGTTCTGTTCCTCGGCGTACGCCTTGAGGTAGCTCACCACCGTGTTCGTCACCGCCACCAGCGGTACGGCCACCACCGCGCCGCCGATGCCGGCCACCATGCCTCCGGTCGCGACGGTGAGGACGACCGCGAGCGGGTGGACGCGCACCGCCCGGCCGAGGATGAACGGCTGGAGGATGTGGCCCTCGATCTGCTGCACGGCGAGGACCACGGCGAGGGTCATCACCGCCGTGAACACGCCCTGCGTGACCAGTGCGACGAGTACCGCGAGCGCACCGGAGGCGACCGCGCCCACGAGGGGGATGAAGGAGAACAGGAAGATGAAGACGGCCAGCGGGACGGCCATCGGGACGTCGAGGAAGTAGATCCCGATGCCGATGAAGATGGCGTCGATGAGGGCCACCAGGACCGTGCCGCGGACGTAGGCGGTCAGGGTGCGCCAGGCGCGCGGGCCGGCACCGGCGACGGCGGGTCGGGCCGCCGCGGGGACCAGCTTGAGCGACCACTCCCAGATGCGCCGGCCGTCGTAGAGCAGGAAGAGCGTCGAGAAGAACGTCAGCAGGATGCCGGTGAGCGCCTCGACGACGACCTGGACGCCCTCCAGGCCGAAGGAGGTGATCTGGTCGGTGTTGGCCCCGACCGCCTCCCGCAGGTTCTTGGCGATCTGGTTGATCTGCTTGTCGGTGACGTGGAAGGGGCTCTTCAGCAGCCAGTTCCGCAGGTCGTCGATGCCGTTCTGGATCTGGTCGGAGAGGTCGTCGATGTTCTCCATGACCTGCCAGGTCACGAACCAGCCCAGCAGGCCGATGATGACGAAGCCGAGGATCGCGGTGAGGGTGGTGGCGGGGCCGCGCGGGACGCCGTACCTCCTGAGGCGGGCCACCGTCGGCTGGAGCAGCGCGGTGATGAGCAGGGCGACGACGAAGGCGAAGACGACGAGCTGTACGGAGCTGATGATCCGCATCAGCACCCAGACGGTGCCCGCGAGGACCAGGAGCCGCCAGCCGGCCTCGGCGGCGACCCGTACGCCCCAGGGCACGGCCTGTGCCGGATCGGGACGCGGGACCAGCACGACGGGCGGGCGGGAGGCGGCCCTCGACGGCTTCCTCGGCTTGCGCTCGGGCGGCTCGCCCGAGTCGGCCTCAGCCTCCTCGCGGGCCACCTCCGCGCGGCGCTCGTCCAACCGCTCTCCCATATCGGTCAGTCGGGCACCGATCCGACCGAGCCACCCTGGTACTCGCGACATGATCCGTCCTCTTCCCCCGTCTCTCCCCACCACTCCCCCCTGGAGTCGTCGCGTCCGACCGTACAGGGCAAAGGCCCCTCCCCCTAGGACGGGGAGGGGCCTCGCGAGGTTGAGAGCCGGGCGCGCTCAGTACCAGTGGTTGGCCTGCCAGAACGACCAGGCCTCACAGGGGCTGCCGTAGCGGCTGTCCATGTAGTTGAGGCCCCACTTGATCTGGGTGGCCGGGTTGGTCTGCCAGTCGGCACCGACCGACGACATCTTGGAGCCCGGAAGTGCCTGGAAGAGACCGTAGGCACCGGAGGAGGCGTTGACGGCGCGGTAGTTCCAGCTGGACTCGTGGTCCACGATGTTGCTGAAGCACTGGAACTGTCCGCTCGGGACCATCGAGGCAGCCATCGACTGGATCTGCGCGACGGTGTACGAGCTCTGCACCGGGAAGCTGGAGGCGCTCCTGCTGGCCTTCTCCTTGGCCTCGGCGCGCTCCTTGGCTTCCTTGGCCGCCTGCTCGGCGGCTTCCTTCTTCTCGATCGCGGACTTGGCGGCGGCCTTGCGGGCCGACTCCTCCGCGACCTTCTTGGCGCTCGCGTCCGCGGCGATGGCCTGGTAGTCGGCCTGCTGCGTGAGGGACGCGGTCTGCACCTGAGCCTGCTCACCCGCGGGGATGTCCGCCAGGAGCGTCGTGTCGGCTGCCGTCGCCTCGGCGTCGTTCGGCTGCGCGACACTGCCGGAGGCGACTCCGACGACGCTTCCCACTGCGGTGACCGCGGTGGCAGAGGCCACTGCGAATCCCCGGACCGAAATCGGGCTCACACGGTTTCCTTCCAGCATCGCCCGCTTCGGTGACCCTGGCGGACGCAATCGTGCCCCTGGACACTGGCCTCCGAACTGCGGGGTCACGGGAGGCGCGGGCCCGGTGGGCAACTCCCCTGCGGGGAGCGCCGCGTGATGCTCGGGCGGCATACGACGTCGACTATGGAGTTGGCTGTGATGTTGCTGTGGTGCCGTACCGCTGGGGGTACAGGTGTGTCGTATGCGGGGCCTGACAGGAATGAGACTCTGCCGTAACCGGACGCCGGGTGGCAATTCTGAGTTGCGTGTGAAAGCTCACATCCCGTTTGACCCCAGTGAATTTGAGAAACAGCAACACGCGAAGGCGCCGCCCGGCTAGGCTCTTGGCCTTTCCGGACGGCGCCAACTGGCGGGTACTACCTCAGATTTGGCCGTCTTCGAGCATTTCGGTCACAAGGGCCGCGATCTGGGACCTCTCGGACCTCGTCAGCGTGACATGGGCGAAGAGAGGGTGCCCCTTCAGCTTCTCCACCACGGCGACGACACCGTCGTAGCGACCGACGCGGAGATTGTCCCTTTGTGCCACGTCATGGGTCAGAACGACCCGTGAATTCGCGCCGATTCGGGACAGAACGGTGAGAAGTACGTTCCGCTCCAGGGACTGCGCCTCGTCCACGATCACGAACGCGTCGTGGAGCGAGCGGCCGCGGATGTGGGTGAGCGGCAGGACCTCGAGCATCCCGCGCGCGGTGACCTCCTCGATGACCTCGCGGCTGGCGACCGCGGACAGCGTGTCGAAGACCGCCTGTGCCCAGGGGCTCATCTTCTCGGACTCGGAGCCCGGCAGATAGCCGAGTTCCTGCCCGCCCACCGCGTACAGCGGACGGAAGACCATCACCTTCTGGTGCTGGCGGCGCTCCAGGACCGCCTCCAGACCCGCGCACAGCGCGAGCGCCGACTTTCCGGTGCCGGCCCGGCCGCCCATCGACACGATCCCGATGTCCGGGTCGAGAAGGATGTCCAGCGCGATGCGCTGCTCCGCGCTGCGGCCCTTGATGCCGAACGCCTCCCGGTCGCCGCGCACCAGCCGGATGTTGCCCTCGGGCGACACCCGGCCCAGCGCCTTGCCGCGCTCGGAGTGGATGGTCAGACCCGTGTGCACGGGCAGCTCGGAGGCCTCGGGGACGTAGACGTGGCCTTCCTCGAAGAGGATGTCCACCTGCTCGCCGGGCAGGGTCAGTTCGGACATTCCGGTCCAGCCGGAGGAGCCCGTGATGGCGAGTTCGGCGCGGTACTCCTCGGCGAGGAGACCGACGGACGAGGCCTTGATCCTGAGCGGCAGGTCCTTCGACACGACGGTGACGTCGAATCCCTCGGCCTGCAGATTGCGGGCGACCGCGAGGATGCGGGAGTCGTTGTCCCCCAGGCGGTAGCCGCTGGGCAGCACGCTGGGGTCCGAGTGATTGAGCTCGACACGGACGGTCCCGCCCAGTTCCCCGATGGGGATGGGGGCGTCGAGACGGCCGTACCGCACCCGGAACTCGTCGAGCAGGCGCAGGGCCTGCCGGGCGAAGTATCCGAGTTCGGGATGGTGCCTCTTGGCCTCCAGCTCCGTGACCACGACGATGGGGAGCACTACTTCATGCTCGTCGAAGCGGCTCAGGGCGTTCGGGTCGGCCAGCAGGACGCTGGTGTCGAGAACATAGGTGCGCCGGTCAGGCATACGGCGCTTTGTGCTGGTCACCACGGAAGGACGTACCCCCTCGGATGAGGTCGGGGAGCGACGGAGTGGAGCTGGACCGGTCGACGGCCCGTTTGCACGGGCCGGGGACCGGCCCTCCACTGCTTCTTCCGTGCCGATACCGCACGGTCGAGCTGGTGCAAAGGGCCTCCCGGGCGGGACGGCCCCGTGCCGCCCGCTGAGATCCGACACCCGTGGTTCGGGCATCGACCTGCTTGGCTTATGCCCTCGAACATGCGGTGCCATGCCAGCGCATATGACGGCGCGCTGGTGAACTCCTTGTTACTTCCGCCCCAAATGGGGTACTGGCTCCGGTTACGTCATCCGCCGTAGCGGCGGTGGCGCGCCGCGTAGTCCCGCAGCGCGCGCAGGAAGTCGACCTTGCGGAAGGCCGGCCAGAAGACCTCGCAGAAGTAGTACTCCGAGTGGGCCGTCTGCCACAGCATGAATCCGGACAGCCGCTGTTCGCCGCTGGTACGGATCACCAGATCGGGGTCGGGCTGGTCGCCGGTGTAGAGATGGCGGCCGATCATGTCGATGTCGACGGCCTCGGCGAGCTCCTCCATCGAGGTGCCCTTCTCGCGCGCGTCCAGCAGCATCGACCGTACGGCGTCGGCGATCTCCTGGCGGCCGCCGTAGCCGATGGCGACGTTGACGAGTATTCCGTCGACGTGGGCGGTGGACTCCTCCGCCTCCTTCAGCGCCGTCTGCATCGGGGAGGGCAGCAGGTCGGGGGTGCCGACGTGGTGGACACGCCAGCGGCCGTCGGCGGCGAGGGTGCGCACGACGTCCTCGATGATGCCGAGGAGGGGGCCGAGCTCCTCCGGCGGGCGGTTGAAGTTGTCCGTCGACAGCAGCCAGAGGGTGACGACCTCGACGTCCGTCTCGGTGCACCAGCCGAGGAACTCCTCGATCTTCTCGGCGCCGGCGCGGTGGCCGTCGACGGGGGTGGAACCGGCGGCCTTCGCCCAGCGCCGGCTGCCGTCCACGATGACACCGATGTGCTTGGGCACCTGGGCGTGGTCCAGGTGGCCTTCCACCCGGCGTGCGTAGAGCCTGACGAGCAGGCCGCGCAGCTTGTCGCGCAGGTTCACGTGAAAGTCAGCCCCTTGTGAGATGGCGGTCCCCGCGGATTGAGCGTACCGGGCGCCCAATGTGGGGGGTGCGGCGGGTGTTTGGGCGAGTGCGGGTCCGCTCGCGCCCGCGCGGCGGAGCCGCACATCGACACAGCCCCGCGCCCCTGCTCCAGTCATGAAAAAACGGGCCGGTCCGTGGGGGGGAGACGGACCGGCCCGAGGGGGGGTTTCCACCATAACCCTTCGTAAGTGATGCTGCGTGCATCGGCGTGCCACAACTACTCTCCGGAGTCGGGTGGCGACGGCCGGGTGGCCGGTTGAAGGCCTGTTCATGGGGGTTTCGTGGCCGAATCACGGCGGAATCATGGGGGCACAGGGCATCGCCCACGCGGGTGACTCCGGGTCGGAACGTTTCTTTGACGCCGGGAAGTGGGCGCGGCACCGCGCAGCCCCCTCCTCTGCGCGGTGCCACCGCGCAGCTTTGCTGACGCGAATTGCCTCGTGTTGAATTTACGTCAGAAGCGGCTCGGGTGCGAGTTTCCTGGGATAACGATGTGGAAACCCCGTGAAGACCATGGATATACAGGGCAGATCGCCATGCGATGCACCCATTGCCCGCTTTACGCTTGTTCGCGAAGTCAGCCGACGGGCTTGCGGGCCTCGAAGAGGTGGCGGCTGCTGTGCGCGACGAAGGGCCCCTCGGACTCGATGCGCTCGTGCAGGGCCCGGAGCCGTGGTTCGTACTCGGCCACCGTGAAGCCGGGGACCATCCACACCACCTTGCGCAGGAAGTGGACGACGGCCGCGAGGTCGTGGAACTCGATCCGCAGCCGCTCGGCGCGCAGGTCGACGATCTCCAGCCCGGCCGCCTCGGCGGCGACGCGTTCGTTGTCGGGATGACGGTCGGAGCTCTGTGCCTCCGGCAGGGGGCCGAGGAAGTACTCGACGAGCTCGAAGACGCTGCGCGGGCCCACGTGTTGGGCGAAGTAGGTGCCGCCGGGCTGGAGCACCCGGGCGATCTCCGCCCACTGGGGCTTGACCGGGTGCCGGCTGCTGACGAGGTCGAAGGTGTCGTCGGCGAAGGGTAGCGGGGCGTCCTCGGCAACGGCGACGACCACGATGCCGCGCGGGCGCAGCAGCGCCGTGGCCTTGGCGACGTTGGGCGGCCAGCCCTCGGTGGCCGCGGCGAGTACAGGTGCCTTCGCCGTGCCGAGGGCGAAGTCCATGACCTCGCCGCCGCCGGTCTGGATGTCGAGCGAGGCGACGGCACCGGCCAGCCGACGCCCCAGCGAGCGGGCGAACCCCCAGGATGGCCGCGCCTCGGTGGCCCGCCCCTCGAACCACGAGAAGTCCCATCCGTCGGTGGGCACGGCGGCGCCCTCGGCCACGAGGTCCTCGAAGGTGCGGGAGTGGTGGGAGGCCATGGGGTGATCGTCGCAGGAGGGTGGGGGTGGGCGCCGCTCATTTTCCCGGCGGGGGTGCGGTGTTGGGGTCCGGACCCGGTGACGGCGGGCGGGGGCCCGGCTGCTCTACCTCTCCGTCTCGTACCGCAGCAGGACGACCCCGTTGCCGAAGGTGTGCGACTCGACGAGCCGGAGGGAGGTCAGCGTGTCGGCGCTCGGAAAGAGCGGCTTGCCCCGGCCGACGAGGACGGGGTGGACGTAGATCCGCAGCTCGTCGACGAGGCCGTACCGCAGGAAGGTCTCCCCCAAGCCGGCCCCGCCCAGCAAGAGATCACCGCCTGGTTGCTCCTTCAGGGCCCGGACCTCTTCCGGTACGACCTCACGGACGAGGGTGGAGTTCCAGTCGACCTTCGTGAGGGTCCGGGAGTAGACGACCTTGGGGAGATCACGCCAGATCGGCGCGAACTCCCTGACGGCCGCGGGGGCGTCGGGGTCGGCGTCGGCGGTGGGCCAGTAGTCGGCCATGAGCTCGTAGACGACCCGGCCGTGGAGCAGCCCGCCCATCCCTGCGATCGTGTCGTTCATGTGGGCGTGCAGTTCCTCGTCGACGCGATGCCAGCTGATGTCGCGGTCGGGGCCCTCGATGTAGCCGTCGAGCGAGATGCCCATCATCAGGATGATTTTCCGCATCGGACACCTCATCTGAGCAGGAGAGAGAGGATCGACTCCCACGGTACCGGGGAGCGGCACGGACGGCGTGGGAACGCCATGGCGGAAGGGTGGGTCCGGGATGGGGCGCTGGCAGGACGGGCGGGGAAAGCTGATCGTGCGCGGGGAGCGGGAGGAGTTCGCCGTCCCCCTGGAGATCGCCTCCTCCTACCGGGCCCGGACGAGAGGACTGCTCGGCCGGGACTCCGTCGACGGGGCCCTGCTCCTCTCCCCCGCGAACAGCGTGCACACCTTCCGGATGCGGTTCCCCATCGACGTCGCCTACCTCGACCGCGGGCTCCGCGTGATCGCCGTACGCACGATGAAGCCGGGGCGGCTGGGGTGGCCTCGGGTGCGGTCCCGGCACGTGCTGGAGGCGGGGGCCGGGGTGATGGAGGGGTGGGGGGTTCGGGTGGGGGTGCGGGTGGAGGTTGTTGTGGAGTGACGGTCTCGTGGCGGGGGGTGCCGGTGTCAGCCGAACGCGCTGACGGCGAGATCGGCTGACGGGATGTACATACTCGGACGGCTGCCGGGGTTGATCCACACAAGGCAGCCGTACAGGCCCTTGGAGATCTCTCCTCCGTTCATCGCCCGCACCTGTCGGCCGTCCTGCGGGACGTACTGGGTGCTTGTGTAGACGTCGAGGAAACGCTCGCCGGCGTCGCCCTGGCGAAAGCGGAGTTGCCTGCCGTCCGCCTCCACGGAGACCAGCAGAGTGCCTTCCCGGAAGGCGTCAAGGAGTGCCTCGGGGGAGCCGCGGCGTGAGCGCAGAGCCTGGAGCGTGCGCTCCACCTCGTTCTCCGGGACCCGGTATCCCAGCGCGGTGAGGGTGGGTTCGTACCCGGGGTTGAAGTGGAAGTCGCCGATCTCACCGTGCTCGTCGATGGGCCAGCCGCCCAGTTTTCCGTGCTCCGGGACCTCGCCGTGCGGGTTGGTGTAGGCCGGGTCGATGGCGAAGATCGCCCTGCCCGGCTGACGTCGGGCGGACACCCGCATGGCCTCCGTCACCTTGGGGGGCAGCATCTTGGGGCCACGGATCGGGATGTCGGGATACACGTGGATCTTGAGATCGCGCGGTCCCCGGACCCACTCGCCGTCGCCCACGATCTCTTCCTCCAGGGCGGCCAGGCTGGGAGCCTCCTGCCACGACCCGGGCAGGACTCGCCCCGGCAAGGGATAGGCGCCCGGCTGCTGCGCCATCTCGGCCAACGCCTCGGTGGGAGCGAGGCCCCGTTGCTTCGCGGATCGCCGGAGCTTCATCCAGTGGATGCTGGAGTTGCTGGCATCGGGCCCCAGCTCCGGTCGTACGACATCGCCGACGGCCCCCTCCGCGTCCGACGCGAACAGGGCCCCCAGAATCCCGTCCATATTGGCCAACAGGACATACTGCACAGGGCCCTTGGCCCGATGCGCGTAGTCGTCCGGGCCTCCGGTCACCCGTACTTGCAGGTCATCCGCCAGCCGGGAGAACGGCCTCTCCTCGGAGTGCTCGTCCGGCTCGTGTCGCTCGCTCATCGATGGATCTTTCCGTAGATCTGCCACGTACCGTTGCTGTCTTTGAACGCCTCGGTGATCGTGTATTCGTTGCCGTGGCCGAGCAGCAGTTCGCGTTCCTTGGCGCCATAGCGGCCCAGGTTCTCCACGTACAGGCCCGGGGTCCCCTCGGGCACGCGCAGATGGAGGACAGCGCCCTTGTTCGTGAAAACGGCGTCTCCCAATGAGGTGGACATGTAGGCATCGTCCGTGAACTTCTTACCAACCATGTGCGCCGGGTTCACGGAATCCATCTGCTCCAGATAGTGCCTCAGGCCCGTACCGCGGCTGACGACGACGTCCTCGGGGACCCGACTCCCGGCGGGTGCCTTGTCGAGCTGTTCCACGTGTCGGCGTACCTCAGGGATGTCGTGGTAGCTGCCCTCGCCCTCCCTCAGGAACCCGTTGATCCGGAAGTGGTCGGGCCCCGTGTAGCTGTGCACCGCTGCCTTCTGTTCGGCGGGCAGGTTGTCCGCGTAGTCGTTCCAGTGCTTGGCGCCGTACTGTTCCGCGGCCGTGTTGCTGTCGAACGTGACCGCGTTGTCGGAGATCTCGGCCAGCGCCGCTCGGTGCTTGGCGGTGTCCTGGACGGGGTTTCCGGCGCCGGATTCCGTGGCCGGGGAACCGTCCGCGGAGCCTGCGTCCGGCTCGTCCCACTCGCCACGAGCGGCGTCCTTGGCGGTGTCCGCCGTGGCGTCGGCGAGATCTCCTGGGTGCTTGTAGGAGGTCCAACTGTCCGGGAGCGGCGCGCCCTTGCCCGCGGACTTGGACGCGGCCTCGGCGGCTGATTCCCCCGTGTGCCCGGCAACCGTTTCGACCGCGTCGCGGGCGCCCGATGATCGCGTGTCAGTCCAGTTCGGCTTGACGGGTGTTGGCGGCGACGGGTGCCGCCCGCCACTGGCCATCCGGATCAGACCTCGGCAGTGACCGCGCAGAGCCGGTTCCCTGCCGATCGCCGTCCAGGACGCGTACGGGGGATGGCATGCGCGGTTCCCGCACTGTCGACGGGACCAGGAAGCGTCCAGGTGTCCCACGATGGTCCTGCACCCCCGGTCGGGGCGTACTCGCCGACACCGGCGGCCCGTTTGAGTAGCCGTACTCATGCCCGGGTCAACGCTTGAACCGACACTGCGAACATGAGCCGACTTTCCCGGGGGAAGCCCCGTAGCAGCAGTTCCGCACTGGTTGTCCTCGGGACACTGTGTGCCCTCGCCCTCACCGCCTGCGGGACGGAACGGGCGGGCGGCGGCGACATGAAGGCCGAGTCCGCCGGGAGGGGCGGGGCTGTCACGAGCACGCCCCTCCCAGCGGACTCGGCCGCGCCCAGTGACACCGAGGGGCCGGACTTCCTGCCCTTCATGGAACTCCTCGTCACCCTCATGGAGCCTTGCGCGAAAGAGGAGTTGCCCCCGGCCACTGACCCGTCCGAACTGGCCGAGGAACTGGACTCCGTGGCACCGCCCACCGACCTTCCGCCCGAGCCGCCCCTTCCGACCGACCCACTGCCCACCGAGGAGACCGGGGACCCCGTGGATCCCAGGAAGGAGCTGGAACTGGCGTCGGTGGAGAAGTGCGAGGCCGACATCCACGACCGCCGCATCACCAAAGCCCTGACGACAACACCGGCCACCACCCCTGAGCAGGTCAGGCGAACCCTCCACACCCTCGGCTACATCGACGAGCGCATCCACGGCCCCGAACTCGCGGCCAACCGGGTGAAGTTCACCCTGGACCTACGTCTGCTGGGCGGTTCCCTGTGCCTGGACGGCGTCACGGCCGACGGCAGGACCACTGTCGAGCCGTACGGGGCGTCCGTGGAGGTCGAGTGCCGGGACGTACGGCGGCTCCACTGAGTGTGAAGAAAGTGAGCTGGGTTGATCGCGATCTCGCCAACGAGCTCGATCGATGATCGTTCTGTCACTGGACGTAACTAGAGTGGCGCCTGGCCAGGTTGGATACACCAGATGGCGTTCGGTAGTGGCATTCCGCGAACGGAGTGGTTCTGAGCGGCTGGTGGCGCGAGCTGGGCGCAGGTGACAACGGGGAGTCGGGCAGGCATGGCTGAAGAAGTAAGCGTCGATCTCGACGAGTTGGAGAAGACGGTCACCGCGCTGAACCAGGTGCTGAGCGGTCTCGGCAAGGCGGGCACCGACACGGCGACCAACACCTACCTCCCGCCGGGCGCCCTCGGCACCGGCTTCGACGAGGCGGACAAGCTCGCCAACGCCCACAACGAGATCAAGACGTACATCGAGGACGCCGTGAGGTACCTCAACACCGTCATGGACGAGTTCGGCCGGAAGACGAAGTACACACACGGGGCGTACCAGGACACCGACTACGAGGCCAAGAAGAGCTTCCCGAACGCGGGGCAGTAGGTCCATGGACGGGGTGCAGGGCGTGATGTGCGGCGGCGGGATGTGCGGTTACGAGGGGGCACAGGGGCATGGCTGACAGCGACGGCCAGATCGACTACGACTACACCGAGATGAACAGGTGCTTCAACGAGAAGCACACGACAAACTTCGCGCTCGGCAAGAACATGGACGAGATGAAGGCCATGCTCAGCCATGCCAGGCCGGACCTCGTGACAGGCGTCGCGGCGGGCTGGAAGGGGCTGGCGGCCCAGCTGGCCAGTATCCAGACCGAGTTCGAGAAGGAGGTCACCCGCATCCAGGCCCACTGGACGGGCGCGGCCGCCGACGGATTCGCCGCGAAGGCCGCGCAGTTCAGCAGGAGCATCGGCAACACGGCGAAGTACGCCAGCCATACGTCGATCGCCATGACGAACGCCGGCGCGGCGCTGGGGCCCATCAAGGACGAGGTCCTGGCGATGGAGAAGCCGGGCGCGGTGTCCAGCTTCTTCAACAGCGCGGGCGACGGCTTCACCGGCGACGACAGCGGTATGAGGAAGGACGTCGCCGCCGGGAAGAGCGCGCAGGAAGCGCTCGACAACAACCACGACGACCTTTCGGCGGGGCGGGAGGCGCAGCTGAGGATGGCCTCCAAGATGGAGTTCTTGGGGGCTGCGTACAACTCGCAGGCGAAGGCTATGGGGTCGTGGAAAAAGCAGCCCATCAAAGACGATGGTCACGATGTACCAGGGGATCCCGGCGGCATTACTCCCACTCCCGTCGCCCTTCCCACGACCAGCACCCCTCGAAGCCCGCAGAGTGTGTCGTCGAGCACAGCCAGGCGTGCCCAGACAGGAACGATCAGTACGTCGAGGTCTGTTACTCCGCCTTCAGGCGTCACTGGCGGAGCACATAAGCCGATTGCGCCGACGCAAAATGTCGGCACGGCGATTGACGGCATTGCTGGTGGCCATACCGGAGGGCCCTCGATTGGCGGCTCCGGAATGGTCGGGGGCGGAGCCTCTGGTGGCGGTGGCGTCGGTGGTGGTGCTGGCTTCGTCGGCGGCGCTGCGGGCGGGGCAACTGGGGCCGGTGCCGCTCGCGGCTTGGCCGGTCGGGCCGAAACCAGAGGCATGGCAGGGCGAACCGGAGGCGTAGGCGGTTCCACTGGCGCAGGCGCTGCGAGGGGCGGTGCCGCACGCGCCGGTGGATTGGGTCGCCAGAGTGGTGGCGTCGCGGGCGGAACGCCCAAGGCCGGTGCGGGCTCGGGGAAGGGCACTGCCGGTGGTTCAGGCCTGCACAGTAGCCGCGGTGCCGCGGGGCGGGGCGCCAGCGCCAGCGCCAGCCGCAAGGGTGGCGTCGTCGGCGCCCCCGGTGCACGCAATGGCCGCCCGAAGGATGAGCGTCGCGAGGGGGAGCGTCCCGACTATCTGGTAGAGGACGAGGAGACCTGGGCGCCACAACGTAATGTGGCTCCTCGGGTCATCGAGGAGTAAGCCGCGCGGCATGCCGCAGTTGGCAGGAAGGTGCGGGGATGCAGGCTGCGGCGACATCCCCGCACTGACCTGAGAGAGGACATACGGATGGGCTTCACCCAGGTATTTCGCGCAGCAGGCTGCGGCGCATTGACCGGCGCACTACTGTTTGCCTCCGCACCACTTGTGGCGGCGGACCAGATCCGAGATATACAGTGGGCGCTGAAGGCACTGAATTCCGAATCCGTGTGGAAACTCTCCCAGGGCAGTGGTGTCGTAGTCGCAGTCATCGACACCGGAGTAAACGCCGATCATATCGATCTCAAGGGAAACGTCCTTCAGGGGAAGGATTTCCTCAATGGGGGTAGCGCAACCCCAGAGCCCGGGCCAGGCGTAGATCATGGTACAGCGATGGCTTCGATCATTGCCGGTCACGGCCATGGGACGAACGAAGGTGTGACAGGCCTCGCACCGAAGGCGAAGATCCTCCCCATTCGGGATTACGGCACAAAAGGGACTGGGCTGTCCGCCTCCATCCGATACGCAGTCGACCACGGCGCATCCGTGATCAACGCATCTGAATGTTTCGATTCCAGCGATCAAGATGAACTAGATAAGACGAATGACGCTGTCGCATACGCGCTGAAGCACGATGTGCTGGTCGTGGGCTCTTCAGGTAATGACTCGGATAAGGGCGGTAAGTGTTATCCAGCAGCCTCACCAGGCGCCCTGGGAGTGGGTGCCGTAAAGAACGACGGGTACATCTGGGAGGGATCAAACCCTGGTGATTTTGTTTCGTTGACGGCTCCCGGAACTAACATTGTCAGCGCCAAGGGCACGGGCAATGGATACCGCAGCGGAACCGGCACATCTGATTCCGCTGCTTACGTTTCGGCAGCAGCCGCCCTCCTCCGATCAAAGTTCCCTGACTTGACGGCAGGCCAGATCGCAAACCGCCTCGTCAAGACCGCGGCACTGCCCGACTCGGAGAAGGGCCTGTCCCTCCCGAACAAGAGCTACGGCTACGGCATCATCCAGCCGCTCGCCGCCCTGAAGGACAGCATGCCGGCCGGCTCGAAGTACGGTCCACTCACTGTTCCGGAGTCCCTGAAGGAGAAGTCGAGCACTTCTTCACTTGGTGATTCCGATGAGGATCAGGCGCAGGCCGACCAGAAGGCAGTGATCATCTGGGCTGTCATCGGTGTCGTGGGCCTGGCCGTCATCGGCCTGATCGTGCTCTTGATCGTCAAGCGGTCCAGGCGGAGGAGCAACGACAGCGGCGCCCCCGACAACCCTCCGGCCTACCTGCATTACACCCAGCAGCCCGGCCAGCCCCAGCAGAGCTCCTACCAACAGCACGTCTCTCCGCAGCAGGACCCGTACCAGCAGCCCACGCAGCAGGGCCATTGGCCGCCCCAGCAGTAGGCACGCTCACCGGTGGATGCCCTGGCACTGCGGCATTCACCGGTGCTCACAGCGGCGTGGGAAGGCAATCAGCCGAAGTGGCAGACGGGGCGTTTCTACCAGCGGTAGAATCCTTGGCATGAGTGACCAGAAGTGGACCAGCATCAAGACCAAGGAGGCGGTCGCCGCCCGGTTGCGGGTACTCGCCGCCGAGCACGGCACCACGATGGACGGGCTTCTTGAGCAACTTGCGTTCCGAGAGCTGACCGAGGAGGAGCGCGAGCAGCGAGCCCGGGACGCCGCCCTTGAGCTCGGTGTGGAGTACACGCCGGAGGTAAAGGCTCAGGGGACCGATGCCTGGGCGAAAGTCCGCTCCCACCGCGCGCGCCAAGGCGGCCGCGCCGCGTGAGCGACTACGTCGAAACCGTCGTCCTGGACCACACTTCCCTGGTCGCACTGTACGAGGGCGACCCCTTCTTCACAGGCTTGTACGTCGAGGCCAGCCATCAGCGCGGGCACATCCTCGTACCGTCACTGTGCGTACTGGCCTCCGACCGACTGAAGCCCGGCTGCGGTCAGTACGCGGCCGGGCTACGGTACGCACAGAGCGTTCCCTTCACCACGGCCCATGCTGTAGAGGTATTGTCCTGGCCGCGCGCCGAACCTGCCGTGGCTCATGCGGCCGCGGTGGCCTGGCAGATGGCTACAGCGGGCGAGCCAGTCACCGTCCTGTCGCTGCGAGACGAGGCGTACCGCTTCACCGGCGTTCAAGCACTCAATCCCTACAGCTAGACGTAACTGACGCGGAGGGCGCACCCGAGACCTGGAGGGGGCAGCAAGATCGTCTGTTCCCTTCGTCAGCACCCCAGGGCGCGAGCGGCAGCTGTCAGATATGGCGAGAGGAGTTGCCGCAGGGCCTCCCGCCTGGCCTTCGCGTCGTCCGGGTAGGTGGCATTGATGGCGATGGAGTACCGCCTGGTGCTCCGGCCAGCGGCATCCGTCGGATAGTCGGTGCACTCCGTCACGCCGACAATCCGTGAGTCCCACACCATGACCGAATCATCAGCGTTTACCTCCCCGAGTTCGTCGGCGGGAACGCCGAGATAGTTCAGAGCGATGTTCTTCGCTCCCAAAACATCCGGATACCGCTGGCCTGTGACTTCGAGTGCCGTGTCGCCATCGATCGACACGGCACACCGCTGTGTGTCGTCAGGTCCGGTCAGCGACTCGCCTGGATCGATGGCCTTTCCGGGCGGCAGGAGCGGCTGCACGAGCTTGGCGCTGACGGATACTCCACAGATCTTGCTCGGGACAGCGTACTCTCGGGTCTCTTTCCCCTTGCTGCAGGACGTCATAAGTACGACAGAGATGACCGCCATCACGCCGAATACCGTTGGTCCATTCCTTCGACGTTCAGCCATTCCGCGAATCCTCCCACTGAGACCCCTCAGAGTGGCTCAGTCCTGCCTGGGTGATGGCCGCCTTACGGAGATCACCGATCGTGTCCTGATCCAGTCGGCTGTTCGATGTCGCTCGGTCGATGGCTGCTGCTGCCGCATCCTGTGTGCTTTCCCGACCTGCGGAGTACTCAAGGCCTGCTTCGTACCGCGCCTCCGTAGTCGTGTCCCGCTGAATGCTCTCCATGACACTGCTCTGGATGTCTTCGACTGCCCAACCTGCGACATCCCCGACAACCGGCACCTTGATAGCTCCGGTTGCCAAGCCAAGGCCGCGGCCCACCCATTTGTTGGCCGTCTCAGCCGACTCGTTGAAATCCGCGTCCGTGGCTCGATGGGTCTCGAAGATCGCCTCCGCGCGAGCTTCACTCATGATGCCCGACACGATGGAACCAGGTGCGACAGCTTGCTTGACGCGCTCGGCGTCATCAACGGTGGAGTGCGAATCGCCGTTGATGACACTGTCAACCACTCCGCTGGTATAGGCCTGTTGTGATCCTGTGATCGCTGCGTATGCATCCGGGTCCTGGCCGACGGCAGCGAGGAATGGCTCGGCGGTAGCGGCCTGCAACCCCGCTGACGCGCCGGACACGGGTAGATCATCGTGCCCAGAAACAGCAGCTTGAACGTCGCCCATGTATTCGGCGGCGATGTTGCCAAGGCTGTCGCGGGTTGCCTCGTAGGGGGCGCCGTCCTTGTCGTTGAGTAGTTCGGGGCCTCCCTGGCCACCGAACTTGTCCACGATCTGGCGGGCCAGCTTCGCCTGGTCTTCTGTGTGCGGGACGGAGTCGGCGTTGGGATCGCCGTCCCATGGACGGCCATTGGTCGCTGCTTCGAGGGCATGCCCCAGAGAGTCAGGGAAGTCGTTCATGGACTTCCCCACGGCGTCGGGGTCGTGTCCCGTGATGTCGGGGAAGGAGTCGTAGTCCTTGTTGACGAGGTAGTCCAGGTAGCTCCCGGCGCCGTCGATGTCGGCGAGTGCGCCCTTGTGGGTGCCGTCCTGGGCGTACGCCTCCATCGGCGGCGTGAAGTAGTCCGTGGCCGCCTGCGGGCTGTGGCCGAGGGCTTCGAGGACGCTGTTCATGGGGTCGTATCCGGCGCCGTTCTTACCCGAGGGGTTGAAGCCGTACTCGGGGTCTCCGAAGTCTGCCTTGGTGTTGGCGAAGAAGTACGGGTTCTCGGCGTGGAGTTGGGTGACGTGTTCCGCGATGGGGGTCAGGAAGCTGGAGTCGTAGTCGCCGTAGCGGAGGATGCCGCCGAGGAGCTGGTAGCCGTAGGGGCCCTCGTTCATGCTGTCCTCGTGCAGCTTGACGTGCTGCGTGCCGAGCTTGCGGAACTCCGCCGTCCACTGTTCGGACAGGTGCGGTTCCTTGCCCGGGTCGGTGGCGGTGGCCAGCGTGTTGCCCATGTTGCGTTGCATCTGCTGGAGCAGCGCCTTGCGTTCGTCGCTGGCGTCGGCGGTTTGGAGGGCGAGCTGACCGTACAGCTGGAGACTGCCTTCCTGGCCCAGCTGCTTGTAGAAGTTCGTGGCGAAGACCGGGTCGCTGGCGTTGGCCTTCATCAGGTGGTTGAGCTCGGTCAGCTCCGTGTCGGTGAGTTTGTCGCCCTTCTTCATCAGCTCTGCCGCGTGGGTGGCATCGGCGGCGTCCAGGGAAGTGACGACCTTGGAGTTGAAGTTGTCCGTGTAGCCGCCGAGGTCGCGGCGCAGGGCCCAGCAGGCGGTCTCGTCGGCGTCGGCAGCGCGCTGCAGGACGGCTTCGATACGGCGGACGAAGGCGTCGCAGGCCTGTTGCTGCTCACGGATGAGGGCCTGGCCGTCGGGGTCGTGGCGGGCGGCGAAGTTCTGGGAGAGGTCGTTGCGCGGGGTGACGGTGCCGGTGGCGCTGACGTGCAGGTCCTCCTTCTTGGCCTCGACTTCGGCGAGGTGGTGGAGGTCGTCCTTGGCCTTCTTCAGCGCGGCGTGCAGGGTGGTGAGGACACCGGCGATGCCTTCCGCTTCCTTCTGCGCGTCCGCGAACTCCTGGTGTGCGGCGCGTACGTCGTTGTCCGCCTTGGCAGCGGTCAGCACCGGCTGCCGCCAGCCGGCCTTCTTGAAGGGCCCCGCGACCTCGTCGCCGAACGCGGTGTGCAGGCCCTTGAACTTGCCGACTGTCTCCTCCCAACGGTCAGCGGTCGCTTTGAGGTTGCTGAGGTTGAGGTGATAGAGCTGCTCGTACGTCGGCATGACGCTGGTGGATCCCCCGTGGAGTGGTGTGGCTCGTCAGACGGCGGTTGCCGTAGGCGGGTGGTGAGTTGGGGCCGGTCAGCCGAAGGGTGAGGGCTTGACGGACAGCGAGTTCATGGTCTGCGTGTTCGCCGTTTCGGTGCTCTGAAACAGCATTCCTGAGCTCCCACACTGCCTGGCGAGGCCGTCACAGCTGGCCGCGAGCGCGGAGACCTGGCTCGACCAGGTCTCGGCCAAGCCGCTCAACGCCCCGCCGAGCCCGCCGTCCCAGTTGCCGCTACCGAAATCCCGGGACGCCGAGCGCGTCTCGTCCACGGGATGCGCGCCGCTGGTCCGCGTCCGTCCCGCGATCTCCTGCGCGCCGGTGCCCGCACGATTCAGGGCTGCCGGATCGTCGATGTCCGTGCCGCCAGACATGTCTCGTCCCCCATGCTTGTTTCCGCTTCGTGCTGGGCGAAGCCTTCGATGTGAGCAGCAAATTCGTCGGCGATGCGTCAGCAAAAATATCACTACGATGCTTGGCCACCCGAAGCTTTCGCGCGGCTTTTGGCCACTCGGGTCACAGACAGATCAGCGTCAGCTACGGTCAAATCACACCGTATATCTAGCAATATCCCGATGTCATCGCCGAGGCGGGATTCCGGATGTGAACGCAGACCCGGTCGAGGCGCCGCCCGCCCGGATCTACCGGTGAGCGCGCTGCGTCAAGCGGCGGGTGCCTGGGCCGGGCGGAGTTCCGGCTCCGGCCCCCCTCGCTCTACCGTCGGACGGTGGCAGTCACATTCACAGGCGCGCGCCAGCAACAGGCCCTTGCCATACGGCAGTGGAATGTCCCGCTGCTGGTGACACTCGGCGTGCACGTCCTCGTATCCGGGGCGACGGGCCATTGCGCACTCCAGCGACAACTCCCCCGAATCCGCTGCATCTACGGATCGCACACTCACGGCTTCCTCCTGGCTCCGCAGGACGGTCGCACGGCGGTCAGGACGTCCGGCCGGCGGGAAGTGCACGGCACACGCCGGGCACGCGTACACGACGAAGCCCGGCCCCGAGTTCTGGTGCACCACGGCCACCACGACCGGGGTCTCGGTGGTCACATGGCAGCGGACACACATCCGTACCGGCTTACGAGACCGCGCCCGAGGTTCGGTCGGCGGCGCGGGGTCCTGCGCCGGGGCGGGTTCCGGCCTGCTCTGTCGTCCCCGGGCTGGCGACGCAACCGCCCCGGGCTTCTCGGCTTTACCCGGATTCCCCACACCCAACGGCACCGCTGTCTCTGCGCCGCATGTCTCACGCTGCGCTCCCATCACGCCACCCCTTCCGCACCGACGACATGACGGTCGAGGTCGATCCCGGAGTCGTCCGCGAGAACCAGCGCCACGCGCCGCCGCGCCTGCCGCACCCGCTCACGCTCCCGTACCTGGCAGGCCCACTCCGCCGCGATCACGTACGGCCGCACCGAGGCCGCCGCCGAGCCGTCCAGCGGCGCGAACAGCCCGTACGGAGAACGGTGCACGGGCAGCCGTACCGCGACCGGGCCCGGCACCTCCGCCTCCCCCGCGAAAACCGGCACGACGGAGCGCACATCCACCCTCCGTCTACCACTCCCCGGCACGCACACGTCCAGGATCCGGCACAACACTGCATGGATAATGCTCACTGTCATCAGTTCCTCAGGGCTGGTGGCCGTGCCCCGGGGCCGTTCGCGCGGCCGCCGGGGTCTCATCTGTCTTCATGACCTTACTAAGCCATGTAGAGCTATGTATAGCTCTCTGGAGATTCGCGTAGCTCGGCATCGACCTACGTTGCCCTTGTGAGTGACCGCAGCAAGGTGCCCGACTTCGCCCCGCAGGGATCCCAGCTCATCTACGTCGCCGTAGCCGACCACGTCGAGGCGCGGATTCGAGCCGGAGAGCTGCAGCCCGGTGCGCGCCTACCCGCCGAGCGTGATCTCGCACAGGAATACGGCGTCGCCTACCTCACCGTCCGGCGAGCCGCCCAGGTGCTGCGCGACCGAGAGCTCATCGAGACTGTGCACGGACGTGGCACGTTCGTCGCCGACCCACTGCCCAAGACCGCTGCAGATATCGCCGTCGAGAATGACGAGACGAACGGCTGACCGCGCAGCGCACGAGAAACGCGCTCTGGCGCGTTCCAGGATTCGCATGGATCGCCTCCGCTGGCACGTGTCGCGACTGGAGGTTCCGCCAGTCACGGAGGCCATCACATGGCGGGCTGTCGAGCTCTTGCGCAACGCTGCCCTACACGGCCACAAGTACGCGATCGACTCGGTGGTGGCCGCCAGCGCGCTCGGCTACTCCGGTTCTCGCATCATCGTGACCTCAGACCTGGACGACATGACCATGCTGTGCGGGGACGCGGTTCGCTGTGTGAGTGTGTGACCGCGGTGGTCTCGGATACGGTGCGCCACATCCCCGTCATTCTGCGCGCTCTGGAGACGCCTCGGGGCGCCGACGGTTCCCCGCGCGTCCGACCGACGGCTGAACCGCTGAATACGGTTACGGCCGGTACACCGCCCACGTCTTGGGTGTTTCCGAAACCTTCACGGCCGCGAGTTCGGGCAGCTCGTCGCGCCATCTGTCGAAGATCCACTTGGCCACGTTCTCCGCTGAAGGTGACGCACCCCCCCCCCATCGCTCCATTGAGGTGCCGGTGGTCGAGCGTGTCGTCCAGCCATTTCTTGAACGTGTCGAGGTCTCTGTAGTCCCGGACGAATCCCGGCGGGGTCAGAGCGTCGTCCTCCGCCGAGAGTTCGAGGACGACGATGTAGTTGTGGCCGTGCATGCGGGCGCAGGGGTGCCATGCGGGCAGCTGGTCGAGGACGTGGCTGGCGGAGAAGTGGAACTCCTTGGTTATCGTGAACACGCCTTCCGCCTCCCTCTATCCCTGCGTACGCGCATCGCCCTGGTCCCGAACTGTAGCCGCGGGGTCGTCGGATTCCGACGGCACGTCCGCGAACAGGGACTGGTTGAGCGGCACGGCGTTCAGGAAGCGTTCCCGTCGACGCGGGTCGGCGATGCTGTCCGCCTTGCGGCGTACCTCGGCGCGGGCCCGCTCCAACAGCTCGGCCGCCTCTTCGTCAGCACCGACGGCCGCCAGGGCGCGTGACCTCGTACAAGACCTCTTCCGTCCGCAGGGCCGGCATCGCGCCCCGCTCTTCGAGGAGCTCGTAAGCCTCGCGGGCATCGTCGGCCGCGTTCCGGACGTCGCCCTCCGCGAGCCGGAGGCGGCTGCGCAGACAGAACGCGGCGATGCGGCTGCGGTCCATCTTCGTGGTCTCGGTCTCGACGAGCGTGTCTCCAATCAACCGGAGTGCCTGCCCGAAGTGCTCCCCTACGGCCATGAGCACGTTCACGTGCAGGTTACGGACGATGGGCACGAGGTTGACCAGCCACGTCTCCTGCGTTTCGAGCCATGCCGCCCGGATCCGCCTGAGGGCTTCCGGCGCGCGGTCGGGTGTGCTGGAGGCGATCGACGCCAGGAGAGCGTTGTTGTACGCGTGCCAGCCGCTGATGGTCTCGCCCGTCTCCTGGTATTCCTCCTCGAAGGTCAGCGCCCTGGTGAGTGCGGCCTCCGCCTCCGCCATGTCGCCCATGGCGATGTGGAGTTGGGCGAGATAGTTCAACGCTATGGGCAGCTCGGCACGCATCGACTCACTGCTCAACCGCTCGACACAGCGCACCAACCGTTGCAGTGCTTCGTCGAACCGGCCCGCGTCAAAGAGGTTGACGCCGATCTGCATCTCGTTCAGGTTGCGGGCATGCTGTAGCACCGGGCTCGCGGCATCGCCGAGTTCGGCAGCGGAGGCATACAGTTCCTCAGCCTCGAACAGCACACGCAGGCCGGCTTCCAGGTCGCGTTTGGGAAGCTGACGGCCGTACTCGACGAGCGCCACGTAGAGCGCCTCGGTGCCGTCCGGACCGCATGCCCGGGCAAGCTCGACCGCCTCGTGGACTTTCTCGAGTGAGGGCTCAAGACCGTGTACCGCGAGCAGGGTTTTGCCACGAGCAACGCGGTGCGGGCGGTCAGCAGAGGGTCGCCAAGGCGGCGGGCCGCCTCCTCGGCCTCGGCCGCCAGCATGTCGATACCGGGCGAGTCCACCCGGTCTTCGCTGCCCTTCCAGCGCACCTCGGTGAGGCTCAGCAGCAGTTCGGCCGATTCCACGAGCAGACGGTCGCGTTGCGGGTCGCCCACGGGCAGCTGCCGGGCCGAGTCGAGAGCCGTCCGGCAGGGCTTCTCGGCCTGGATGAACGCCAGTTCGTCCACAGCCACGGACCGTGCGAGCCGGTAGTGGGCCTCCGCGCTGGCGGCGGCACGGGCGGGGCCTGCCTCGCGCAGATGGCCGGCGATCATGACACGCACTTAACGCGGAAGATCCTCGCCGACCCGTGGCAGCCGTTCCATGGCCTCGGCGATGTGGGCGTGCCTCGACAGCCGAGCCCCCTCGTCCTGTTGCTCCTGCCGGATACACGACTGGAGGGCGCGGTGCTCGAAGTCGTACCAGTCGACGTGCAGTCCGTCCGCCCATCGCGGCATGTCCGCGCGGCGCCGTTCGCGCACCAGCCCATGCTCGCGAGCCACGCGGTGCAGCAGATCCTGAACGCGGAGCTGGGGCGTTCCGGTCACTTCGGCGAGCGTGTGCGAGAAGAAGAACTGGCCTACGGTGGCGCCGAGAACAAGCAGTTCGCGCACTTCGGGGTCGATACGAAGGAAGCGTTCCCTGAACGCGTGCGGCAGTTCACGCGGGAGCGGTACGTCCGCCCCGTAGCCGGGACGCCACAGCTTGAGTACCTGGTCCACGAAAACAGCGCTCCCGTCGGTCACCGAGTGCACCTGCTCGGCGAATCCGGCGGGAACGTCCTGGCCCTGCAGTCTGGCCGACACCAACTCGCCGACGGCCCAGTCCGGCAGGGGCGGGACCTTGTGGCGGGCGACCAGCAGATTGTGCCTGGTCTCCCACATATGGAGCAGTTCCCCGATCTGCGCTCCGCTCGCCGTCGTCGACTCGTGGGAGCCGAGGCCCAGGACCAGACCGAGCGGCTCACCATCGAGTCTGCGCAGCAGCATGTGGAGGAGTTGACGGCTGCTCTCGTCGAACAGCTGGATGTCATCGATCAGCAGGAGGAGGGGTGCGCCGTCGCGCGCCTCCGCCAGCAACGCTTCGACCAACTGATGGGTCATGGCCGTCCGCAGCGATTCCAGACTGCCTGCTGGGGTGGATCCGGTGGCAAGGGCCGCCTCCAGTCCGGCCCGTCCCGCGTCGACCACACCGCCGACGCCGGGAATGGCGACGGAGACCAAAGCCGGCGCAGCAGCAGCGGCCCCTCGTCTATATCCAAGACCCCTCTTCGCTCGCCCCCTCAGCTCTCCCCCCGCGGGAACGACACCTCCACCCGGCGGTTCTTCTTGCGGCCCGACTCCGTCGTGTTGGAGGCGATCGGGTAGTCCTCGGAGTAGCCGCGGACCTCGTAGGTGATGCCGGAGTCCTTCAGTTCCTGGTCCAAGACGTCCTGTACGGCGTTGGCGCGTTGGCGGGAGAGGGTCAGGCCGTGGGCGTAGCTGCCGAGGTTGTCGGTGAAGCCGAAGACGCGGATCTGGGTGGCGTTCTGGTTCTTGATCTCCGCCGCGATCGCGGAGATACGGGCCTTCGCCTCGCCGTTCAGCTTCGAGCTGTCCTTGCTGAACAGGACCTCCGCCTGGAGGGCGAACTTCACGTCCGCGTTGGTGTCTTCGCGGCGCTCGTCTCCGCTCTGGTCCTCGACGACCTGCTTGATGTCCAGGACCTTCGGCTCTGCGAGGGTGGCGTCTTCGGGGAGTTTCAGGTCGGGGTCGTTGGGGTCGACTTCGACGGGGGCGGTGGCGGAGGGTTCGGTGCCGGGGGGATAGCTGGGGTCGCCGTCGTCCGCGTAGGCGGGGGTGAGGGTCAGGGCCGCCATGAGCGAGGCGGCCCTGACGGTCAGGGCGAGGCGGGGTGGGGTTCGGGTGGCGGTCATGGTGGGCGTCACCCGGAGATCTGGATGGTGGCGGAGGCGAAGGTGGGGAGTTGGAAGGCCACCTCGCTCGTGCCTTCGGGCGGTGCCGGGAACTGCATGAACACCGCGAGGCTCTCCCCCGCCTTCAGGGTCGAGAAGCCTGTCGTGGTCAGCGGGCGGCCGTCCGTGTCCCGCAGCACGTAGTAACGCTTCTTGCCCTTCGAGTCGACGAGTGTGGCGCCGCCCAGCGACCGGCCGTTCCTGACGATCTCGGTCTCGTCGCCGCGCACCGCCGCCGGCACGACGACGCTCTTGCCACCATCGTTCTTCAGGGTGCCGTTCACCGTGACGAAGCCGCCGGCGTCCCGCTCGGCGGAGGTGATCTGGAGCAGCAGCCCGTCCTGGCCCTTCAGCTCCGCCAGGGGTACGTCCGACTGCCCCTCCTGGGTGCTGGGCTGGGAGCCGTTCCCCTTGGTGGCGGAGGCCGAGGACTCCGGCTTCTTGTCGTCGCCGCCTCCGCCGCAACCGGCCACGCCGACGGCCAGTCCGGCCGCGACCGTCAGCGCGACGATCCCCCTGCGGGCCTTCGCCGTGAACCGAATGCTCATCACTCTGCTTCCTTCGTCACTGGTGTCGTCAGCTTGTCAGTCCGCCAGGTGGACGTCGAAGAGATCCTCGGGTTTCGGGAGATCCGTGAGGTCCGTCGGGTCCAGGGTCCAGTCGACGTCGTTGTCGCACTTGAGCTCGGGCAGCACATCCGGGTCGGCGCCCGCTCCGGGGAGCTTGAAATCGCAGCGCGGCTCGATCACGGCGCTGGCCGTCTCGGTCGAGTGCGCATCCTCGGTACCGGGGACGATGGAGTCACCGACGCTCTGGTTGGTCGTGGCCTCGACCTCGTAGCCCGGGAGCGGCCACTCCGGGTGCCCGTCGCACTGCACGTTCGCGTCGTTCTGCGCGGCCAGCTCGGTCGCCCGTGCGCACCCCTCGAACGGCACTCCGACGCCGTTGAAGATGTCCCGCCACTTGGTCGGATCGAGTACGTTCGCCACCCACTCGTCGGTGAGCTCGTCCCGGGTGTCCAGGGCCGCCGCCAGTGCCGCCGCGTCGGCCGCGGTCTGGGCGCTGTTCCGGTTGGCCGCTGCCTGGCCGACCGCGAGAAAGGCGAACGCGAGCAGGAGCAGGCCCCCCACCACGGTGATGTAGATGGGGAAGGCCTGCCCCGCGTCGCTGTGCGGAAAGAGGCGCGTCAGCCGCCGGTCACGTTGGCGATCTGCTCGGTGATCGCGTCGTAGATCGTGTTGCCGATGTCCGTCCCCGTGATCGCCAGCACGATCGCCACCACCACGGCGATGATCCCCAGGTACTCGACCGCGGTCTGACCCTTGTCGTCGTTGAACCGGTTGCTCATGGTGGGCCCCTTCGGCGTCATCGCTGTCGACCTCCGGAACGTAGACCGGGGTCTTCGCTTCGGCCGAGGGTCCCTGGGCCCAAATCCGGGCCCATGTCGGCATCTTCACGGTCACCCCACTCCCCGGTTCGAACCCGGCGCCGTGCCCAGCCACTTGGCGGCGGCTTCGGAGCGGCTCGTGCTGTGGAGTTTGGCGAAGATGCGGTTGATGTGGTTCTTGACCGTCTTCTCGCTGATGAAGCAGGCGGCGGCGATCTGCTGGTTGGTGATGCCGGTCGCGATGAGGTCCATGATCTCCGCCTCCCTCGCGCTGAGTTGGAAACGCGACCTGTCCGACAAGGACTGTCCCACAAGTGGTTGCAATTGCGAAAGCCCTTGCGGGGAAATTGTGGAGACGGCAGCTGGGAGTTGCGCGGTGACGTGTGCAGTCGCACCGGGCTCGCGGAGCTGGGCCAGCAGTGCGGCCGTCGCCGTGGGGGTGATGTGGGACCGGCCCTCCTTGGTGTCCTTGACGGCCGTGACCAGTTGGTCCGTCGTGAACTCGCCGTGGACCAGGTAGCCGTCGGCGCCCCTGCGCAGCGCCTCCCGTACGGTCTCCGGCTCCCCGCTGTACGTCAGCATCAGCACCGGGGCGATCGGCACGAGGTGGGGCAGCGCCGAGATCCCGTCCACGCCCGGCATCCGGACGTCCAGGAGGATCACGTCCGGGCGGTGCCGGCGCGCGGCCTCGTACGCCTCCCTCCCGTCCGCCGCCTCCGCTACGACCGTGATGTCCTCGCGGCCCGAGAGGAGGGCGGTGAGGCCCGCTCGGATCACCGGGTTGTCGTCGGCGACGACGATCCGGACGGGGTCGGGCTGCGGTGCCGTCGGGAACAGCGCGAACGGGGTGGGGGGCGTCCCCGGGGGTGGGGGTTCGTTCTGCATTCCTGGCCTCCTCTCAGGGGGTAAGGGCTGTTACGCGGCAGCCGGTGGGGGTGCCAGGGGGAGTTCCAGGAGGACCTCTGTGCCCTTCGCCTCCGTGCCGGCGCCTATGTGGATGCGGGCTCCCACCGACTCCGCGCGTTCCACCATGCCGACCAGGCCGAAGTGTCCGGACCTGCGGAGTTCGTCGAGGGTGGCGTGCGGGGGGAGGCCGCGGCCGTCGTCGTGGACGCCGATGCGGAGCAGGTGGTGTTCGGGGTCGATCTCCGCGGTCACGTCGAGGTGCGTGGCCCCGGCGTGGCGGTGGGCGTTCTCCATCGCCTCCTCCGTGATGGAGAGGAGTTGGCGGGCCACGGGGTGCGGGACGTCGAGTGGGGGGTGGGGACGGGTGGGGGGACGGTAGGTCGCCGGGAGCGTCGTACGGGTGCTGAAGTCCCTTGTCCGGGTCGCCAGTTCTTCCAGTACGTCCGTGGTGGGAGCCGGGTCCGGGTCGCGCCGTAGGTCCGTGAGGAGTTCCCGGGATTCCGTCGCCGCTCTGCGGGCCGCTCGGGCCACGAGTTCCGCCTGCTGCCTGAGGAGGGTCGGGTCCGGGGTGGGGGCTGCCGCCGATGTCGCCAGGCCCTCCGCCGCCAGTGCCACGCCGTGGAGCGTCTTCGCCACCGAGTCGTGCATCTCCCTTGCCAGGCGGGCCCGTTCCTCGCTGATCGCCTCCGTCACCGCGAGGCGGGCCTTCATCGCGGTGAGGGCCTGGGTCGCTGTGCCGAAGCGGAGCAGGAGGTTGCGGAGGGTGGAGCCGACCGCCCCGGTGATCACGCAGAAGCCGGGGAGGAGGAGGGTGTCGGCGGGGGTGGTGTTCGGGTGCGGGAGGGCTGTCTGGGCCACGAGGAGGATCAGGGACTGGAGGGAGGCGAAGACCGCGGCGCCTCGCCAGCTGTAGGCGATGCCGGCGAGGAGGGGAGTGCAGACGCTGACGTAGGCGAGGGTGGTGTCGGGGCCCGCGGAGATCAGCAGGAGGCTGCCGAAGAGGGTGTCCGCGGCGAGGAGGGTGGGGTGGCGCAGGAGGAGGGGACCGAAGCGTTCCCAGTCCCTGAAGAGCGCGTACGAGACCATGAAGGTGACGACTACCGCGGCGCCGACGAGGCGGGTGCCGATGCCCGGGTTGGCGTTGAGGAGGGCGGCGGGGGCGGCGAGGGCGATCATCGCGAGGCGGAAGCCGAAGACCTGGCGGCACATGGCCTGGAGGGCGTTGACCTGGATGTCGAGTGCGGGTGCGTGGGGGTGCGCGTCCTTTGTGTTCCCACCCGCACCACCCGTGCGGCCATCGCCGTCGGGTGCAGGTGGCCCCTGCGGGGGCTGACCGCCGTCGGCGGCCGCGCGTCCGCGCGGGCCCATCGGCCGCCACGACTCCAGCCCCCGCCCCACCCGCCGCGCACCCGTCACCGACATCCCCGGCCCCCCTACTTCCCCGTAATCGTGCCGAAGTCCGTGCCAGAACCCAGCAGCAACCCCGCGGCCAGCAGCAGCATCGTCGCCGGGACCATGAACGTCGTGATCATCATCGTGGCCTTGGGGACCGCGCGGGCGGCCTTGCGGCGGGCGTTCTGGGCGTCCGTGCGGCGCATGTCCTTGGCCAGGGAGACCAGGGTGTCGACGATGGGCGCGCCCAGTTCCTCGCCCTGCTGAAGTGCCGTCACGAACATTGCGACCTGTTCGGAGTCGTTGCGGCGGCGGAGCTCCGCGAAGGCCTGGCGGCGGCTCATTCCGAGGTCCATCTGGCGGAGCGTGATGCGCAGTTCGTCGGCCCAGGGGCCCTCGTACTTGGAGGCCACCCGGTCCAGTGCCTGCCGGAAGCCCAGGCCCGCGCTCACCACCACCGCGAGCACGTCCAGGAAGTCGGGGAGCGTGCGCTCGATGACGTCCTTCCTGACCCGGATCGCCGACCAGATGCCGACCTCCGTCCAGAACGCCCCGAAGGCCAGGAGCAACAACGCCACAAACACCTGCCCCCGCAGCAGGAACACCAGGAAGCCCAGGGCGCCGAGGAAGCCGTACACCGCCCTGCGGGCCGCGTAGCGGTTGATGGTCAGGCCGCCGGGGTTGCCCGCGAGGTCGATCTTGCGGCGGTATTTCGCGACCTGTTTGGGGCCCATCAGGCGCAGGACCGCGGGGGCGTACCGCATGCCCATGCGGTCGATCAGCGAGTCCACCGCGCCGGTGCGGGTCGAGCCGACCTCCAGCGCCAGCACCAGGTCGCTCGGGAGTTTCGCCTCCGCGCGGTACATGCGCAGGCCCGCGAAGAAGCCCCACACACTCACGGCCATCAACAGCGCCAGTCCGACGGCGATCATGTCCGCACCCCCCTCACACGTCGATCCGGGACAGGCGGCGGATCAGGACGAAGCCCACCGCGTACAGGCCGAAGGCGATGAGCACGGCCGCCTGGCCCAGCGGTGAACCCGTCATCCGGGCCAGCGCTCCGTCCTTGACGCCGTTCATCAGGAACAGCGAGCCGATGCCGAGGACCGGGACCGCGTACGACGTCATGTTCACCTGGGAGAGCTGGGTGCGGACCTCCCGCCGGGTCTCCTTGCGTTCCTCCAGCGTCTCGGTGAGGTTCCGCAGGGCGCTGACCACCTGGCCGCCCGCCCGGTTCGACAGGACCAGTGTCGTCACCAGGACGACCAGTTCCCGGGACGGCAGCCGTTTCGCCATCTCGTCCAGGGCGTCCTCCATCGAGACGCCGATCGCCAACTGGTTGGCCACCTTCTCCAGTTCCTCCCCGGCCGGTGCCTCCAGCTCCTCCGCCGCCATGCCGATCGCGGTGCGCAGGGCGAGGCCCGCGTGGGTGGCGTTGGCCAGGATGCGGGCCAGTTCGGGGAGTTGGTTGATGAACTTCTCGATGCGCTTCTGGCGCTGCCAGTTGAGGAACTGGAGGGCGGCCCAGATACCGAGGAGACCGAGAATCGGGCCGAAGAAGGGCGCCATGGTCTCCTGGCCGACCAGCCACAGACCCGCCACGACGGCGAGCATCGCGGCGAAGAACTCGCCCGGTGTCACGTCCAGTCCCGTCGCCGCCAGGCGGAGCTCCAGCTGTCTGCCCAGCCGGGTGCGGCGCAGCCGGCGGTCCAGGTCCCGGAAGTACCGGCGGCGGCCCACGTACGTGACCTGGCCGGCCGACGACAGCCGGTCCACCAGGGCCGCCCGCTGTGCCCGGCCCTTGGCGAAGACGTGGATACCCACGACGGCGAGGACCAGGGCCAGCAGGGTCGCGCCGGTGGTGAGCATGATCAGGGAGTCGAGGTCCATGAGGGTGGGTCCTACCTGGCTTCTCGGATGGCCAACTGGCTTGCGGACTGGGCCACCCCGAAGGCCTGGGGGGTGGGCTGACTGGCCATGTAGAGGCGGTCGACGGTACGGCGCGGCAGCGGGAAGTACTCGAACTGGCCGTAGATCCGGCCGTCCGCCGCCATCGGCTGGGCGTTGAAGCGGGCCACCGTCACCAGCCGGTACGGTTCGCTGCCGTTGCTCTCGAGCAGCGCGATCTCGGTGATCCGGCGGGCGCCGTCGGCGAACCGGGTGAGCTGGATGATCACGTCGACCGCGCTGTTGATCTGGTCGTGCAGTGCCTCGAAGGGGATCTCCACCTCGGACATCGATGCCAGGGTCTTCAGCCGCATCAGCGCGTCCTCAGCGCTGTTGGCGTGCACGGTGGCGAGGGAGCCGTCGTGGCCCGTCGACATCGCCTGGAGCATGTCCAGGGACTCGCCGCCGCGGACCTCACCGACCACGATCCGGTCGGGGCGCATGCGCAGCGAGTTGCGGACCAGGTCACGGATGGTGACCCGGCCCTGGCCCTCCACGTTCGGCGGGCGCGACTCCAGACGGACCACATGCCGTTGCTGGAGCTGGAGTTCGGCGGAGTCCTCGATGGTGATGATCCGGTCGTCCTCGGGGATCAGCCCCGAGAGGGCGTTCAGCAGGGTCGTCTTCCCGGTGCCGGTCGCGCCCGAGACGATGATGTTGAAGCGGGCCTGCACCAGGCCCGCCAGCAGGTACAGCATGTGCTCGTCGAGCGAGCCGAAGCCCGCCAGCTCCTGAAGTGTGTAGGAGCGCGGGAAGCGGCGGATGGTGAGGATCGCGCCGGTCAGGGACAGCGGCGGGATGATGACGTTGACGCGCTCGCCGGACGGGAGGCGCGCGTCGACCATCGGGTTCGTCTCGTCCACGCGCCGGTTGACCGTCGAGACGATGCGCTCGATGGTCTGCATCAGCTGGTCGTGGGAGGGGAAGCGGAGCGGCAACTGCTCGACCCGGCCGCCGCGTTCCACGAAGATCGAGTCGGGGCCGTTGACCATGATCTCGGTGATGGAGGCGTCTTCGAGCAGCGGCTCCAGGATGCCGAGTCCGAGCGCCTCGTCGACCACCCGCCGGATCAGCTGCGAGCGTTCGACGGTCGACAGGACCGGACCCTCACGGCTGATGATGTGCCCGAGCACCCGCTCAAGGCGCGCCCGGCGCTCGGCGGCCGCCAGCGAGCTCATCTCCGCGAGGTCGATCTCCTCCAGGAGCTTGGCCCGGTAGGAGGAGACGAGGTGGCCGTCCTCGCCCCGACTGCCGTTCTCCTCGGGGGTGTTGATGCGGGACCGCAGGCTCATGGGGTACCTCGTTCAGTGGTCGAGCGGCATGGTGGCGGACTTCACGGCGGGGTCGAAGTCCCACCCGGGCACGATCGACGGGATCTGGACGGTGGCGGTGACGGTGACCGAGTCGCCGCCCCCGCCCTCGGCGCAGTCGACGGACAGCCAGTCGCTGATCGCGTTCACACAGCTGTCCTGCGCGCTCAGGTCCAGCGAGGCGGCCCGCGCCCCGGCCCTGGCCGCCGTACCGGCCTGCTGGGCGGTGTAGGCGACGATCCCGAGCTGGACGACCGCCATGGCGACGAGGATCAGGATCGGGAGGAAGCCGAGGTACTCGATGGCCACCTGGCCGCGGTCGCGAAGGCTCTTGTGGGAGTCCGACATCTCAGTCCCTGTCCTCCTCCACGGCGCCCGCGTGTCCGTCGACCTGGAAGGGGAAGGCGAGCGCACCCGGGAAGAGGACCGGGACGTCCAGGTGGACATCGGCCCTGACATAGCCGCCGCCGGTGCTGCAGTCGACCTCGCCGCTCCAGGCGCCGGGCAGCTTGTCCTGTCCCGCCTGCTCGCACGCGGCCTCCCGCTCCCCCGGCGCCGCCGCCGTCGCGGCCCGTACCGCCTCGTCCGCAGCATTCCCCGCCAGCGTGAACGTGTACCCCAGCAGCACGAACTGCCACAGCAGCACCAGGGTGATCAGGATCAGCGGGATCATCCCGAGGAACTCGATGGTGACCTGGCCCTCGTCCCCGCGGGAGCGCCGAGAAGCCGTCCGGCCGTCCGGCCCGGCGGCGGCACGGGACACGGCACCCGGACCCGCCGGAAGCACGCCCCCGACACCCGGACCCGCCGGAAGCGCGCCCGCGGTACTCATGCCCCCGAGAAGCCGTCCCCCCGCGCCCGGCCCTCCGGAGATACCCGGCCCCGCGGAGAACGCGCCTCCGGCCACGGTGTCGTCGGCTGCCGAAGCCCCGCCCCGCGGCTGTCCGCACCGGCCCACGCCCGGCTCGACCGGGGAGCGCCCCTTGCCCCGACGGCCCGGGTCCGCCGGCCGGGCCCACACGGCCGCGGCCCTCATCTCCCCAGCTCCCTGCGTCGCCGGAAGGTCAACGACCCCCGCTCCCGGCCCCCGTTGCGATGGGAGTTCGCCTCGGTGCCCTTGACCAGGCCCAGTTCACCGGCGAGCGTCCACAGGGCCTGCTTGACCGTGCCCTTGGCGTCGAGTTCGTGGACCCGGCCCGCGTCCACCGCGCCCTGGAGCTCCTTGAAGTTCGCCGGGATGACGGTCGCCGCGACGCCCGTGCCGGTGATCTTCTGGATGAGCGGGGCCTGGATCTCCGTACCGCGGCTGTGCCGGTTGACGACGACGGTGGTCTCCTCGGCCTTGCGGACCTGGAGCCGGTCCCACATGCGCACGGCACGCTTGGCGCCGCGGACGGCGACCACGTCCGGGGTGGTGACCAGCAGGGCCGTGTCGGCCATCTCCACGACGGCCGCGCCGGCTCCGCTGAGCTGGGCCCCGCAGTCGACGACGACGACCTCGTAGCGGGAGCGCAGGGCGGAGACGATCTGGCGGGCGGCGCGCTCGGTGACCTCCTCGCCGCGTTCGCCCTCGCCCGGGGCGAGCAGCAGTGCGAGGCCGGTGTCGTGGGGGAAGACGGCGTCGGCGAGGACGCGCGGGGAGATGTCGGTGATGGTGGCGAGGTCGGCGACCGAGCGGCGGAACTGGACGTCCAGGTAGGAGGCGACGTCACCGGTCTGGAGGTCCAGGTCGAGCAGGGCGGTGGTGCGCCCCGATGCCTGGGCGGCGAGGGCGAGCTGGATGGCGGTGGTGGTGGCGCCGACCCCGCCCTTGGCGCCGCTGACGGTGACGACGGTGCCGCCGACGCCGGTGAACACGTCGGTGGCGGCGCCCAGGTGCCGTCGTACGCCCGTCGACCACTGGGCGACCGCGTGCACCCGGGTGGCGAGCTCCTCGTAGCCGAGCGGGAGCGAGATCAGGCCGCGGGCGCCGTAGTCCATGGCGGCCTGGAAGAGGCCGGGGCTGACGTCGGAGGTGACGAGGATGACGCCGACGGCCGGGAAGCGCAGGGCGACGTCGCGGATCAGCTCCAGGGCCGGGACGGGGCCGATGCGCTCGTGGACGACGACCACTTCCGGCAGCTCGTCGATGGACTCGGCGGCCAGGCGCGCGAGGGTGTCGATGAGCTGGGTGGAGTCGGTGACCGGGGCGACCGGCTCGGCGTCCGGGAGCTGGCTGAGCAGCGTGGTGAGGGAGCGGACCGCGTCCGCGTCGCCGACTGCCGGGAGGATCCTCGTGGGCATGGCGGCCTCTCACTTGTCCTTCGCGAGTTCGTACGTGCGCTCCTGCTCGGGCACGGTCCCGGTCTCGCCGGGGGCGACCAGGGCGAGCCGGACGCGCTTGGCGAACGACTCGGCGTACGTGATGCGCTGGGCGTCGAGGGCGGAGAGGGCGAAGGTGATGGGGCGGGCCTCGGTGGCGGCGCGGGTGCGGTCGTCGGCGTCGGGCTGGAGCGGAGTGAGGTCGCCGACGTCCAGGACGCGCGCGTTCGTCACGATGATCTTCGACTGGTCGGGGTCGCCCTCCTTCTGTCCCTCGAAGGTGGCGTACACGTTGACCGCGGAGCCCGCCGTGATCTTTCCGGCGACGCCGGTCGCCGCGTCGATCATGATGGCGATCTCCTGCTGCCCGGGTTGCAGGGCCGGCTGGTCGACGATCATGTCGCTCTGGAGCAGGGAGCCCTTCTTGAGGGTCGTCACGGCGATCTTGTCGCGGACGGCGTCGAGGTCGGTCACCGCGTTCGCCGACAGCCAGCGCTTGGGCATCTCCGTCTTCTCGAACTGCGCCGCGGTGAGCCGGGTGTAGGGCTCGATGTCGCTCTTGACCTCGTACGCCGTGACCTCGGGGCCGACCTCGGACTTCACGTCGTTGATGACGGACAGCACGCCGGCGAAGGCCGCGAGGGCGCCCAGGACCGACAGGAGCAGGAGTATCACGCCGCGGCGCTGACGGGAGTTCATGAACCGTGGACCTCGTTGGGGGGCTCGGTCGGGCGGAATCGGGGACGGGGGCGATCCGGCGTACGGGTCACCCGGCGGGCAGTTGGTGCTGTTCGTACTGAGGGGCGGGTGTCACGGGTGCGGTGGCCGAGCAGAAGACGCAGCGGTCTCCGATGACGTCGATACCGCACCAGTGACAGATGTTCTGCCGCACCGAGGTGACCAGTTGGTAAAGGACGGACAGGTCGGGCAGGAAGGTGCAGAACTCGATCAGCTTGCCGGTGCCCCACCACTCGGCGGACTCGGCGGGCAGCGGGGTCTCGCGCAGCCCCTGGATCCGCCAGGACTTCGCGAGGGCCCCGGAGACCCAGTCGGACTGGAGCTGGCCGCGGGCGACGAGCATCGAGGTGGCGAACTCCGGCCCTGCGAGCGTGGCGTCCGGGGCGAGCCTGACCAGCTGCGGCTGGGGGTGGGCGAGGACGGCGAACTGGCTGCCCGGGACCCAGGACTTGGCGTGCGACTTGAGGCCGACGGGGACCCGGTCGAGCTTGGCCACCGAGCCGAGGAGGGCGCCCGCGTGGAGGTAGTGGGTGAGCAGCCGGCCCGCCGAGGCGAGGACGCCCGGGCTGAGGTCGCAGGAGGCGAGCTGTCTCAACTGGCGGGCCAGGACGGCGATTCCGAGGGGCGGCAGTTCGGGACGGAACAGGGCGATCCGGTCGCTCTCCAGGAGGGACCGGACGGTGCGCAGCCGTTGGTCCACCGCGGGTGGCACGGCTTGGGAGTACACGACGATCACATGGCCGTGCTGGTCGATCAGCGTCTGGAGCGCGGCGAGCGAGTGGTCCAGCGGCTGCCGGTCGAGGCCGTCGAGCACGACGGCGGGCAGGGTCCGCTCGTCCTGCGCCGGCAGCGCCATGTCGGCACCGGTCACTGCGATGGCAGTTGGCACGCGCAGCTCCCCGTATCCCATGCCCGAGGGTCCGACGGATCACTCCGGCGCACCCGGTCGACTTCACTGCGTGACTACCTCAGCACTGTAACCACGCCTCTGTGACCGGAGAACAGCGATTCTGTGACTTCCTGTCCTGCCCGACGGACCAAAAGCGGTCGATTACCGCCCAGATGGGGCGCACTTGCCACGTGCGCGAGCCAGAGAAAGGCCGGTTGCGCATCCATCCCTGACGGCATCCTTGACAGCGGCATTGGTCTGGACCAACTCTCTTGTCATGCCCATATTCAGCAGAAAACCGACGCGGTTCTGGACCACCGCCCTCGCCATGACCCTCGCCCTGGGTGTCACGGGACCGGCCTCCGCCGCGGACGTCGACAACGCGAAGAACGCCGGTTTCGAGTCCGGTCTCAGCGAGTGGACCTGTTCCGCCGGCAGCGGTACGACGGTCTCCTCCCCCGTGCACGGCGGCTCGGCCGCGCTGAAGGCGACCCCGGCCGGGCAGGACAACGCGCGCTGCGTCCAGACGGTGGCCGTGAAGCCGAGCTCGACGTACACGCTGAGCGCCTGGGTGCAGGGCGGCTACGCCTACCTGGGCGCGACCGGCACCGGCACGACCGACGTGTCGGCCTGGACCCCGGACACGGCCTCCTGGAAGCAGCTGTCGACGACCTTCACCACCGGCGCCTCGACGACCTCGGTGACGGTGTACACCCACGGCTGGTACGGCCAGGCCGCGTACTTCGCCGACGACGTGTCGGTGTACGGCCCCGACGGAGGCGGCGGAGGCGGCCCTTCTCCTACGGTCCCGGCGGCGCCGGCCGCTGTGACGGTCACCGGCACGTCCGCCTCGTCCGTCTCGCTGTCCTGGAACGCGGTGTCGGGGGCGACCGGGTACCACGTCTACCGGAACGGTACGAAGGTCACGGCGGTCACCGGGACCTCGGCGACCGTGACGGGGCTGGCCGCGTCGACGTCGTACAGCTTCCAGATCACGGCCGTGAACGCGGCGGGTGAGTCCGTGAGGTCGGGTGTGGTGACGGGGACGACGAGCGCTGCTCCGGGTGGCGGGGGCGGGGCGGTGCCGAGACACGCGGTCACCGGGTACTGGCAGAACTTCGACAACGGGGCGACGGTCCAGAAGCTGTCGGACGTGCAGGCGCAGTACGACATCATCGCGGTGGCGTTCGCGGACGCGACGACGACTCCGGGTGCCGTGACCTTCAACCTGGACTCGGCGGGGCTCGGGGGGTACACGGTCGACCAGTTCAAGGCGGACATCAGGGCGAAGCAGGCGGCGGGCAAGAAGGTCATCGTGTCCGTGGGCGGGCAGAACGGCACGGTGTCGGTGAGCGACTCGACGTCGGCGACGAACTTCGCGAACTCGGTGTACGCGCTGATGCAGACGTACGGGTTCGACGGGGTCGACATCGATCTGGAGAACGGGCTCAACGCCACCTACATGTCACAGGCGTTGCGATCGCTGTCGGCAAAGGCGGGCTCCGGGCTGGTTCTGACGATGGCACCGCAGACGATCGACATGCAGTCCACGTCGAACGCGTACTTCCAGACCGCGCTGAGCGTGAGGGACATCCTCACGGTGGTCAACATGCAGTACTACAACAGCGGTTCGATGCTGGGCTGCGACGGCAGGGTCTACTCGCAGGGCTCGGTGGACTTCCTGACCGCACTGGCCTGCATCCAGCTGGAGGGCGGACTGGCGCCGTCGCAGGTGGGGTTGGGGTTGCCGGCGTCGCCGCGCGGGGCGGGCAGCGGCTATGTCTCGCCGTCCGTGGTGAACAACGCGCTGGACTGCCTGACGAAGGGCACGGGGTGCGGGTCCTTCAAGCCGTCGAAGACCTACCCGGACCTGCGTGGGGCGATGACCTGGTCGACGAACTGGGACGCGGCAGCGGGGAACGCGTGGTCGGGGGCTGTGGGGCCGCATGTGCACGGGCTGCCGTAGTCGGTGGTCAGGGGGTGGGTGAGGTGCGGCCCTGGATGACGGCCATGACCTCCCGCCCGGTCGTGCCGAGCGTCGGACCCAGCTCGTGCGCGCCTGTGCCGTGGAGGGTGACCAGGCCGCTGTGCACGGGGTCGATCACGTGGACCGGGCGGTCGTAGCGCACCATGCGTGTCACGGTCAGGTCGATCGGAGCCTGTGAGTCGCGGACCCGGGAGAAGTGGGCGCCGAGGTGGACGGGCCCGCGGAGGCAGCGTACGACCACGGACACCTCCGCCCCCTCGGCGCTGCGCACCTCGTGGATCTGGAGCTCTGCGTCCACCGTCACGCCAGGGGCTTGTAGTACCCGAGGATCGCGGCCAGTTGGGCGAACCACTGGCCCAGCAGGTCGCGGCCCTTGGCGTCGACGACGCACTCGTAGAAACGGCCGTCGACGTGGATGACGGCCATCATGAGCGTCTTGCCGTTGGGACCGGCCTTGTAGTGGACGCTGCGGATCTCGTGCCAGGGGAACTCGGCGGCGTACCCGTGATCCTCGAAGGCGACGCCCGCGGAGTCGACGACGATGGAGTTGTGCCGGTCGACGGCCATGAACTCGGGGCCCTCGGTGGGCTGTTGCGGGTGCGGCGGTGGAGTGGGCCGACCGTACTGCGGAGGCGGCGGGGCCGACAGGCCGTACTGCGGGGGCGCGTACTGGGCCGGGGCGGGCGGGCCGTCCTGCGGGGGCGTCGGCGGACCGAACCCGGGGGCCGCGGGGACCGGGGATCCGAAGCCGGGGTGGGCGGCGGCGGGAGGGGCCGGCGCGCCCGGCGGGGTGGCGGGCGGCTCGACGGAAGTCTGCGGGACGGATTGCGGCGCGGAGGGGGTCGGTGCCGCTGGGGTCGGTGAAGCGGCGCCCGGTGCGGTGGCGGGGCCCTCGTAGGGTGGCGGCGGCCAGGCGGACACGGGCGGAGCCGCGGCAGGCGGCACGGGGACCGGCGAAGCGGCGCCCGATGCGGTGGCGGGGCCCTCGTGGAGTGGCGGCGGCCAGGCGGACACGGGCGGAGCCGCGGTCGGCGGCGCGGCAGCGGGTGGGACGGGAACCGGCGGCGCGGCAGCCGGTGGGGCGAGGACCCAGTCCGCTTCCGTGGGGGCCGGTGGGGTGGTGGACTGCGCGGCGGCATCGGGGGCGACCGGAGCCGGGGCTTCCGGCGAGGCCGGGGACTGTGGAGTCGGGTCCTGTGGCGTGGTCATCTGCGTCGGCCCTCGTCGGTGGTGTGGTTCCCGGTGGCCGAGGATATCTCCCCTGCCGGGGTCCGGGCCGGGTCCCCGTTCGTGCCTCCTTGGGGTGCGCCTTGGGGTCGACCGTGCAGGACGCGCCGACCGAGAAGGGCAGACTCGCCCCGCTGCACCCGGAGCCTCAGCCCTCACGTCGAGCGATCCGCCCGACTCAGAAGAACTCCGACCACGGCTGGTCCCAGATCTGCTTCACGCACAGGACCAGGAACAGCAGCCCCGCGATCGCCAGCATCGCGTTGCTCAGGGGACCGTTGCGCCACTGCCCGGGTGTGCGCGAGGAGTTGAGGAGCCAGAGCAGGGTGCCGGCGAGGAAGGGGAGGAAGGCCGCGCCCAGGACGCCGTAGAGGATGATCAGGCGGAAGGGCTGGCCCTGGAAGAGCAGGACGATGGGCGGGAAGGTCAGCCACAGCAGGTACGCGCGGAAGGGCCAGGAGCGTTCGCGGGCGCCGGAGGCGACCTCCTCGCCCTTCTGCTCGCCCTGGCCCCGGAAGCGGGCCACGAAGTCCGCGAACATCAGGCTCACCCCGTGCCAGACGCCGATCAGCGAGGTGAACGACGTGGCGAAGAAGCCGATGAGGAAGAACTTCGCGGTCGCCGAACCGTACTCGTCCTCCAGGATGTCGCTCAGCTGGATGAGCCCCTTGTCGCCGCTCGCGATCGCCACGTTGGCGCTGTGCAGCAGCTCCGCGCCGACGAAGAGCATGGCGACGACGAAGATGCCGGTGGTGATGTAGGCGACCCGGTTGTCGAGCCGCATCACCTTCATCCAGCCGGTGTCGGTCCACCCCTTGGCGTTGACCCAGTAGCCGTACGCGGCGAGCGTGATGGTGCCGCCGACACCGCCGATCAGGCCGAGGGTGTTGAGGATGGAGTCCTTCTCGTCGGGCAGGACGGGGAGGAGACCGGCGAAGGCGTCGCCGAGGTTCGGCGTGACCCTGATCGCCAGGTACACCGTCACCACGAACATGACGCCCACCAGGACCGTCATGACCTTCTCGAAGACCGCGTACTTGTTGAACCAGACGAACACCAGGCCGACCAGACCGCAGGCGATGGCCCACCATTCGAGGTCCATCACGTCCGGGAACAGCGCCTGGAGCGGCAGTGCGCTGGACGACATCGCCGCCGCACCGTACACGAAGCCCCAGATCACCACGTAGACCGCGAAGAACCAGGTGGTCCAGCGGCCCAGGCTCGCCCAGCCGTCGAACAGGGTGCGGCCGGTGGACAGATGCCAGCGGCCCGCCGCCTCCGCGAGGGAGATCTTGACCAGGCAGCCGATCACCGCCGCCCACAGCAGCGTGTAGCCGAAGTTGCTGCCCGCGATGAGCGTGGCGACGAGGTCGCCGGCGCCGACGCCGGTCGCGGCGACGACGATTCCGGGGCCGATGTACCGCCAACTGGACTTGCGCGGTACGGAAGTCGCCTCACCGGTCGCTGTGTTGTCCGTGGTGTCCGCCATGAAGGTCAAGAAACCCTAAAGATCGCGCACCGGCAAGAGGGCGTGCGGTGAAGGAAGTCAGCACTCGCCGCACGTACCCAGTTCGAACCAGACTGTCTTGCCGCGCCCGTCCTGGCGCCAGCCCCAGCGCAGCGCGAGCGCCTCCACCAGGAACATCCCGCGGCCGCTCTCCGCGTTCCCGGCGTCCAGCACCCGCGGGGTGCGGCGGCCGGAGTCGGCGACCTCGCAGCGCAGCACGCCGTGCGCGGCGGACAGGGTGAGGGTGAAGCGGCTCGCCGAGTGGAGGAGGGCGTTGGTGGCGAGTTCGCTGACGAGCAGCACCGCGGTGTCGACCAGGTCGTCGTCCCGCTCCGCGAGCCCCCACCCCTCCAGCTGTCTGCGCACCTCGGCACGGGCCTCGCGCACGGCGGACGGGCGGGGGTCGTACTCGACACTCACATGGCCCGCGCCCAGGGGCGGTTGGGGGTAGGCGGCGTATCGAGGGTCGGGATCCGGAAGGCGTCCCCCAGAGAGTCGCAGCATGGTCTCAGGGTGACCCCCGCGGGTGCGGCGCACACGGGGAGTACTACCTGATTCCATACCTGCACCACACCTGTACGGCTACGCGTACTGCAGTCGTACGGTCGCCCCGTCCCGGTCGTCGCGTACGTCGACGTACGCACACACCTGACGCGCGTACCAGAGCCCCTGCCCGGGCGCGGGGCCGCCGGCGTCCGGCGGTACGAACCCGGCGAGCGGGTCGCCGACGCGCCGCCCCGAACGCAGCTCGCAGACACACTGGGCGCCCTCCCCCCACAGCAGCGCGGTACCGGCCCGCTGCCCCACGGCTTCCGCCGCCTCGGCGACTGCCGTCCCGAACAGCTCGGCGTCGGCGAGGGCGAGCCCCCGGTCCCGCGCCCGGTCCCGTACGGCGTCGGCGGCCAGCTCGGTGAGGAGCTCCGCGTCCGGCGGGGGCGGTGCCAGGGGTACGGCGTCCAGCTCGGCGACGAGGCGTACGGGCTCCTCGTACACGCCGGTGTCGGGGTGGGCGCGGCGGGCCGCGTCGACGATCGCGGGGCCCGCGGTGCGGGTGTCGTAGGCGCACAGGGCGGTGGTGGCGAGCGGCGCGAAGAGCAGGTTCGCGAGCGCCTCGTAACGGATCCATTCCGTGGCCTCCCGAGGCGAACGGCCCGCCCTGCCGTTCCAGACGGGCTCCATGAGCAGGTGGACACGACCACCGGGCCCGGCGTGGGCTGCGAGGTAACCGGCGCCCTGCGCCACGGCGTTGGCGGCGGAGCCGGTGTACCACTCGGCGTGGTCGATGAGCGTGACGTGCTTGACGTCGGCGCCGAGGGCGTCCCGGAGGAGGGCGAGGTTGTGGGGGGAGGCGATGGCCACGGGAGGTGGTTCTCCGGCGGCGTTGAGGCCTTCGGTGAGGAAGGGGAGGGCGGTGGCGAGGAACTGGTCGTCGGTGCCGTAGACGGTCATGCGGTGGTCGAAGGGGGTGGTCATGGAGAGGGCTCCTTGTTGCGCCGCGCCTGTCAACGCTGGGCCGTGACCCACGTTGCGATCTGCGTTCTCGTGTTGAATCCGAGCTTGTTGAGGATGCGCTCGACATGCCCCTCGGCCGTGCGGCGGGCGATGACCAGCCGGTCCGCGATCTGCTGGTTGGCCAGCCCTTCCGCGACGAGCTCCGCGACCTGCGCCTCCCGCGGAGTGAGCCGTACCGGTGGGCTCTCCGGTGAGCGCGGTGCGGGCAGCCCGGGTTCCTGAAGGGCGTAGCCGACGAGTTCGGTGAGGGTGAGTCCGGCGCCCCGGTCGTACGCCGGAACGAACGCGGCCCGCCCCAGCGCTCCCAGCGCCCGGTCCTCCGTCTCCCGACGCGAGGAGTTCAGCGCGGCCGACCCCCAACGCCCCTCGTCCACCACGACCCACGCACGGTCGGCTCCGCCGAGCAGGACCGCCGCCCGCTCGTGGGCCCCGCGCTCCATGGCGATCCGGGCCGTGAGGTCCAGCGTGAGGGCGAGCCCGATGAGGTCGTTGACGGCGAGTTTGAGGCGGAGGGCGTCGCGGGCGTACCGCTCGGCGCGGGGCCAGTCCTGTTTCACGGTGTGGGCGAGGGCGAGCATGCGCAGCACATAGGAGCGGACCCATTCCTCGCCGTGCTCCTCGCACAGCAGGAGGGTCTTCTGGCAGACCTCGACGGCCCGGTCGGCATGGCCCAGGAAGCCGAGCGCGCAGGCGAGTTCGACCTGGTCGAGTCCGACGAGGCTGAGGTGCTGCCCGGGGACGCGGCCGCGGGCGACTCCGGCCTCGAAGTGGGCGAGCGCGGCGGGGAGGTCGTCGGCGAAGAGACGGATGACGCCGATGACGTACTCGGCGTGGGCGGCTTCGGCGGCGTCCCCGAGCGCGCGGGCCAGGTCGCGGGCCTCCTCTGCGCGGCGCAGTCCCCGGGTGAGGTCCTCGGGGCATCCGGCGAGCAGCCCGGCCACCCACAGTCCGCGGGCCCGCTCGACGGTGGGCTCCGGGTTCAGTTCCAGGGCCCGTTCGAGCCAGTAACGCCCTTCGCGGGGTGCCCCGCAGGCATGCCAGTAGAACCAGAGCGTGCCGGCGAGCCGCAGCCCGGCGAGCGCGTCGGTAGGGCTCTCCAGGCTGAAGTGCAGGGCGGCCCGCAGGTTGTCCTGGTCGGCGCGGAGGCGGGCGACGATCTCCCGTTGCCCGGGGCCGAACCAGGCCTGTTCGCAGGCGGCCGCCCGCCGCAGCATCCAGTCCCGGTGCCTGCGCCGGGTGGCGGGCTCCTCGCCCTCCGTCCTGCGCAGCCGCTCCAGGCCGTAGCACCGCAGTGTGTCGAGGAGCCGGTAGCGCACCGCCCCGTCCGGCCCCGGCTCCCGGGCCAGTACGGACTTGTCCACGAGTCCGGCGACCGCTTCGAGTACGTCGGCGCGGTGGACGAGGTCGCCGTCCGCGCAGACCGCCTCCGCGGTGTCGAGGTCGAAGCCGTCGGCCGGCACCGAGAGGCGGGCCCAGACCAACTGCTCGCGTTCGGTGCACAGTTCGTGGCTCCAGTCGACCGCGGAGCGCAGGGTGCGGTGGCGCGGGAGGGCGGCCGGGCTGCCGGAGGTGAGCAGGCGGTAACGGTCGTCGAGGCGTTCCAGGAGCTGTTCCACGCCGAGCACGCGCATGCGTACCGCGGCGAGTTCGATGGCGAGCGGGAGTCCGTCGAGGCGCCGGCACAGGCGGGCGACGGCGGCCCGGTTGTCGGCGGTGAGCGCGAAGCCGGGGACGACCGCGGCGGCCCGGTCGGCGAACAGGGCCAGCGCCGGATAGCCGTCGGCCGCGGACAGGTCGCCGTCCGGATCGGGGACCGGCAGCGGTCGTACGTCGAGGAGGTTCTCCTCGGTGAGACCGAGCCGGTGCCGGCTGGTCGCGAGGATCCGGACGCCGGTGGTGCCGAGCAGCAGCGCGGCCGCGAGGTCGGCGCAGGCCGGCAGCAGGTGTTCGCAGTTGTCGAGGACCAACAGCGCCTTCCGGTCGCGTACATGGGCGACGAGGGCCTCCAGCGGCGGCCTCGCGGAGTAGTCGTGGAGGCCGAGCGCGTCGGCGACGGCGAGCGGGACCAGCTCCGGGTCGCGCAGCCCGGCCAGGTGGACGAAGCGGACTCCGTCGGGGAAGGTGCGCTCGGCCCGGGCCGCGATGCGGGCGGCGAGGCGGGTCTTGCCCACGCCGCCCGGGCCGGTGAGGGTGACCAGGCGGGCGCGGGTGAGGAGTTCGCGACCCGCGGCCTGTTCACGGCGCCGGTCGACGAAACTGGTCGTCTCGACCGGCAGGTGCCCCATGATCAGCCAGTCCTCCGGGGTGTGGTCGGAGATCCCACTGTGGGGGCGGCCCTCACATATATGCACGCCCGGCTCACACCCTCGGGTGCACTTCTCCCGGGATCATGCCGCGGCCCACCGATCCGCGTACACTGCACGGCCCTCTTGACCTGACCATGTCATACACGGACGATGAGCGGCACACCCGCACGGCACACCCGCACCGGCACACCCGCACCGGCAGCACGTCGCAGAGCTCGCTGAACCACCCCCCGCTCCACTCCCCGCTTCCGGAGACCCCGGAATCCCTGGAGAACACAGGAGACTTCATGCGACTTCGCATACGCGGTTCCGGCGCCCACGGCGGCACCCGCTACGCCGCCCTCGCCGCAGTCCTGGCCCTCGCCCTCGCCGCCCCGCTCTCCGCGAACGCCGACAGCGCCGCGAAGGCGGCACCGAGCGCCGAGGACGTCCGCCAGTACGAGATCCACCAGCAGTCGACACCCGTGACCCGTACGGCGATCCAGCAGACGGGCGTCACGGTGGACGAGGCCGACGAGGAGACCGTCGTGGTCTCCGGCCGCGCCGACCAGATCCGGAAACTGCGCCAACTCGGGTACGAGGTCTCCGCGTTGGGGTCCGCTCCGGACCGGGTCGCGGAGGACGAGGTCCGGCTCTACGACTTCCCCTCGGCCGACTCGCGCTACCACAACTACGCCGAGATGAACGCCGAGATCGACCAGCGGCTCGCCGCCTACCCGAACATCATGAGCAAGCGGGTCATCGGCACGTCGTACCAGGGCCGGGACATCGTCGCCATCAAGATCAGCGACAACGTGGCGACCGACGAGGCCGAGCCCGAGGTGCTGTTCACCCACCACCAGCACGCCCGTGAGCACCTCACGGTGGAGATGGCGCTGTACCTGCTGCGCGAACTCGGCGCGGGCTACGGCTCCGACTCCCGGGTCACCAACATGGTGAACAACCGCGAGATCTGGATCGTCCCGGACCTCAACCCGGACGGCGGCGAGTACGACGTCGCCACCGGCTCGTACCGCTCGTGGCGCAAGAACCGGCAGCCCAACTCCGGTTCCTCGGCCGTCGGCACCGACCTCAACCGCAACTGGGCCTACCGCTGGGGCTGCTGCGGCGGCTCGTCCGGGACGACGTCCTCCGAGACCTACCGGGGTACGGCGGCCGAGTCGGCACCCGAGGTCAAGGTCGTCGCGAACTTCGTGCGCAGCCGGGTCGTCGGCGGGGTCCAGCAGATCAAGACGAACATCGACTTCCACACGTACAGCGAACTCGTGCTGTGGCCCTACGGGTACACGTACTCCGACACGGCGACCGGGATGACGGCGGACGACAACGCCGTGTTCAAGGCGGTCGGGCAGAAGATGGCCGCGAGCAACGGGTACACGGCGGAGCAGGCCAGCGACCTGTACATCACCGACGGGTCGATCGACGACTACCTCTGGGGCACCCACAAGATCTTCTCGTACACCTTCGAGATGTACCCGTCGTCGAGTTCCGGTGGTGGGTTCTACCCGCCCGACGAGGTGATCGAGCGGGAGACGTCCCGGAACCGGGACGCGGTGCTGCAACTGCTGGAGAACTCGGACTGCATGTACCGGTCCATCGGCAAGGAGTCTCAGTACTGCTAGAGGTTTGGGGGGAGCTGCGGGCCGGTGAGGGCTGGTCGCGCAGCTCTCCGCGCCCCCTAGTCGGTGTCCTCAGCCTCTTCTTCGAAGTACTTGTCCATCACCGCGTCCAGCTGTCCGTCCCACTCCTCGAAGCTCGACCTCGACTTGGCCTCGATTTCGATGGGATACCAGCGGCGGTCGGGTGTGTGCACCGTGATGGTGAACCGCTTGCCGAAGCGCGGGGACTCCGTCTCGACGGCACCGATCTCGTCCCAGCGGAACTCACAGGCCTGGTCGTCGAGGAAGAGCCGTACACCCCGGTGGTCGGCGACGATCTTCGCGCGCCGGTCGGAGGCCTCGAAGACGGGGCCTTCGGGGGCCTCCTCCTCGACGGGCCCTTCGGCGGACTCCTCAACGGCCTCTCCGGCGGGCTCCTCGACGACCTCCTCCGGAGTCACCTCCGGGTCCTCCGGGACGGACTCCGCCTCGCCGGACACGGGTGAGGTGAGCCCGGGGATGTAGGCCGGGTCGAATCCGGCGCCTTCCAGGGGCTGGCTGCTCGAACCTATGCGCTGCTCCACAGCGGGCAGTATGGTCGACGATCCTGTGCCGGACACAGCCAGCCCCTACATCGTTATCGGACGCCTACATGGGGCTACCGAGTTTCATTCGCAATGCATCGGGCTTCAGCCCGGCGGCGAAGCGAATCTCGTGACTGCGGCGCAGAGCGTCGCGGTGTCGTTCCGGCGGAGCCGGATACTGCACCCATAGAGGTGAGACGGGGAACGGATGTTCCCGGCGACATCGAATGGTGTGTGTTCGTACGATCACCGAATGCAGCTTCGATACGCCTTCCGCCTGTACCCGGAGCCCGGTCAGCGCACCGCGTTGGCCAGGGCGTTCGGGTGTGCGCGGGTGGTGTTCAACGATGCGGTACGGGCACGGGAAGACGCCCGCACCGCGGGTCTGCCGTTCCCGAACGCGGCCGAGTTGTCGAAACGGCTGATCACCCAGGCCCGGCACACGGTCGAGCGCTGCTGGCTGGGCGAGGTCTCCTCGGTGGTGCTGCAGCAGTCTTTGCGGGATGTGGAGGCCGCATACAAGAACTTCTTCGCTTCCCACAAAGGGGAGCGCAAGGGGAAGCGGGTAGGTGCTCCGCGTTTCAAGTCGCGTAAGGACACCCGGCAGTCGATCCGGTTCACCGCCAACGCCTGCTGGAAGATCACCAGCGGTGGGCGGCTAGCTCTGCCGAAGATCGGTGCCGTGAAGGTCAAGTGGTCGCGTGCCCTGCCCGCCGTGCCCTCCAGTGTGACGGTGATCCTGGATGCGGCGGGGCGGTACTTCGCCTCGTTCGTCATCGACACCGACTCCGCGACGGACCGGGCCCGCTGGGACGAACCGGAGCCGGGCAGTGCCGTGGGCATCGATCTGGGGCTCACGCACTTCGCGGTCCTCTCCGACGGCACGAAGATCGACTCGCCGCGGTTTCTGCGCCGCGCGGAGAAGAAGCTGAAGAAAGCCCAACGGGAAATGTCGCGCAAACAGAAGGGATCGAAGAACCGGGCCAAAGCCCGGCTGAAGCTCGCCCGCGCCCACGCGGGCGTGGCTGACGCGCGCAAAGAGTTCCATCACCAGCTCTCCACCCAGCTGATCCGCGATAACCAAGCGGTCGCGGTGGAAGATTTGGCGGTCTCCGGACTTGCACGCACCCGGTTGGCCAAGAGTGTCCACGACGCGGGCTGGTCGCAGTTCGTGGCCATGCTTCAGTACAAGGCGCAGCGTTATGGGCGGACCTTCGTCAAGATCGGCCGGTTCGAGCCCACCAGCCAGACGTGCTCCACCTGCGGGCATCGGGATGGGCCCAAACCCCTGCGCGTACGGGAATGGACCTGCCCTGCCTGCAACACCCTCCACGACCGCGACCACAACGCCGCGATCAACGTGAAACAGGCCGCCGGACTGGCGGCATCAGCCTGCGGAGCGCCGGTAAGACCTGAACCCGTTCTGGCACAGCGCGAAGAAACAGGAAGCCACGGAACCCTCATCCGAACAAGTGCCGCGTAGCGGAACAGGTCCGGATGAGGACGGCCAGGCTCTTCAGGCTTCAGCCCGAGGAGCAGGTCAAACGAACACACTCAGTACGGCCGCCACCGCGAACCCCGCCACCGACAGCACCGTCTCAAGTACGGTCCACGTCTTCAGCGTGTCCCGTTCGCTGATGCCGAAGTACTTGGCCACCATCCAGAAGCCCCCGTCGTTGACGTGCGACGCGAAGATGGAACCGGCCGAGATCGCCATGATGACGAGGGCGACGAAGGCCTGGGAGTGGTGGCCCTCGGACAGCAGCGGCGCCACGATGCCGGCCGTCGTCACGATCGCGACCGTCGCCGAACCCTGGGCCACCCGCAGGACCACGGAGATCAGGTACGACAGCACGATCACCGGCAGGCCGACGTCGTTGCAGGTGTCGGAGAGCGCCTGGGCGACCCCGCTGGCCTTGAGGACCGCGCCGAAGACCCCGCCCGCGCCGACGACGAGCAGGATGTTGCCGACCGGCTTGAGGGACGCCGTCGACACCGTCTCCAGGGACTTGCGGGACCAGCCGCGGCGGATGCCGAGCAGGTAGTACGCGAGGACCAGGGCGATCGTCAGCGCCACGAAGGGGCTGCCGAAGAACTCGATGACCGAGCGGCCGGTGGAGGGGTCGAGCGCGATCGAGGAGAACGTGGCGGCGAGGATCAGGACCAGGGGCGTACCGATGATGCCGAGGACCGTGCCGAGGGGGACAGGGTCCTCGCGCGGTACGACACCCTGCGCCCGCTGTTCCTCGACGACCGCCTGCTTGGCCTCGGCCGCGGCCTCCACCATGTCCTGCGGTACGGCGACGAAGATGCGGCGGCCGATCCACGCGGAGTAGGCCCACGCGGCGAGCACCGCCGGGATGCCGCAGACGATGCCCATGAGGATCACCCAGCCGAGGTCCACGTGGAGCAGTCCGGCGGCGGCGACCGGGCCGGGGTGCGGGGGCAGGAAGGCGTGGGTCATCGAGAGGCCGGCCAGCAGCGGCAGGCAGTAGAGCAGGATCGACTTGCCGCTGCGCTTGGCCGCCGCGTACACGATCGGCGCGAGCACGAAGATGCCGACGTCGAAGAAGACCGGGATACCGAAGATCAGGCCGGTGAGGCCCATGGCGAGCGGCGCCCGCTTCTCCCCGAAGAGATTGAGCAGCCGGGACGCCAACACCTCGGCGCCGCCGCTGACTTCGAGGATCGCCCCGAGCATGGTGCCCAGGCCGATGATGATCGCGACATGGCCGAGGATGCCGCCCATCCCGGACTCGATGGTGGACACGGCGTCCGACCGCTGGACCGTGCCGAAGAGTTCGGTGACCGAGAGGCCCGCGAGCAGGCCGACGGCTATGGAGACGCCGAGCAGGGCGACGAAGGGCTGGAGTCTCGCCTTGATGATCAGGAAGAGGAGCAGGGCGATACCGAGGGCGGCCACGGTCAGCAGACCCGCGGTGCCGTCGATCAGAAGGAGCAGGCCACCGGTGTGGGGTGGGGCCTCGGGGGCGGTGGCGGCGAGCGGAAAGGACGTCATGGGGGGTCCTCTGGGTGAGTACATCCGGCTTTCGGGCAGGGGGGAGCGCGGTACGGCACCTCGTGGGGCGCCGTACCGTCGTACCGCGTGCGGGAGTTGGTGGAGCCGACGGGGCTTCAGCCGAGGACGGCCAGCGCGTCGATCTCGATGAGGAGCCCGGCGGGCAGGCCGACGTAGACCGTCGTACGGGCGGCCGGGGGCGCGGTGAGGCCCTGCTCCTCGAAGTAGGTGTTGTAGATGCCGTTCATCTCGGCGAAGTGGTCCACGTCCGTGAGATAGACGCGGATCATCATCACGTCGTCCCAGGAGGCGCCGCCCTCCTCCAGGATCGCCTTGACGTTGGCGAGGGTCTGGAGGGTCTGCTCGCGCAGGGTGGGACCGGCCGGTGTGGGGGGCTTGCCCTCCTCGGCCGGCAGGAAGCCGACCTGCCCGGCGACCTGGAGGATGTTGCCCTTCCGCACCCCGTGGGAGAACTTCGCGGGCGGGGTGGTGTGCGTCTTGGGGGTGAGCGCGATCTTGTCCGTCATACGGGGTCCTTGGGGTCCTTTGCTGGGGTTCTGCCGGAGTACTCGCCGCTGATGGCATCGGCCGTACGGCGGACCTGCGGGAGCAGGGTGAGGAGTTCCTCGGCGGTGACGACGACGTTCGGCGCGGAGACCGACATCGCGGCGACGACCTTGCCGTCGGCACCGCGGACGGGGGCCGCGACGCAGTTGATGGACTCCTCGTGGCCACCGAGATCGGTGGCCCAGCCCTGTTCGCGCACCCGCTCCAGCTCCTTGAGGAAGGCGGGGGCGTTGGGTGTCGAACGGGCCGTGTACAGGGGGTAGTCGAGCTTGTCGGCGAGGGCGCGCCGCTCGGCCTCGGGCAGATCGGCGAGCAGCAGCTTGGCGACCGCGGCGACGGTGATGGCCACCGGTTTCCCGATCCGGGAGTACATCCGCACCGGGTAACGGCTCTCGACCTTGTCGATGTACAGCACCTCGTCCTCCTCGTACACGGCGAGGTGGACGGTGTGCCCGCACTGCTCGTTGAGGGCGACGAGGTGGGGGTGGGCGATCTCCCGGATGTCGAGGTTCTCCATCGCCTCCTGGGCGAGCGCGATGAGCCGGGCGCCGAGGCGGTAGCGCTGGTCGGACTGGCGGTAGACCATGCCGTGCTCGTGCAGGGTGCGGAGGAGCCGCAGCGCGGTGGACTTGTGAACACCGAGGCGGTCGGCGACCTGACCGAGGTCGGCGGGGCCCTCGGCGAGCAGCGGCAGGATGCTGAGTGCTCGGTCGACGGTCTGGCTCATGGGGTGCGTACCTCCTCCGGGGCCGTGTCGGCTTGCGTCCAGCCGGGGCCGAGTCGAAGTGTCCCCCACGCGTCGTCCCCGACGGTGGCGAGGCGGTCGGCGTGTGCGCGGGAGGGGGGTGCGGCGAGGTCACCGGGGGTGGTGAGGGTGGCGGCGGCCCAGAGGTGACCGTGCCTTATCCGATCCCTCACAGGGAGGTTGCGGAGGGTCGCCGAGAGGAATCCGGCTGCGAAGGCGTCGCCGGCGCCGGTGGTGGCTACGACGTCGACGGTGAGGGCGGGTACGAAGGTGCCCGGTGCGAGGGTCGGCCGGGGGTGGGATTCGCTCGCCCGCGCTTGCGGGGTGCCGCTGCGCCCACCCGTGCCGCCCTGCGGCACGACTGCCCGCAGCGACGGCGGCGTATCAACTGGCGGCGCCTGGGACCCACCTAGGGGCGCGGGGAACTGCGCGATCAGCCCACCACTGCCCGCGGCCGACACGAAGGCAGTTGCCCCCACCGACCCCTGTTTCACCACCAGCATTGAAGGTTCGGGCAGCACCGCACGTATCGCCGCGGGGCCCCCCGCGACCCCCCACGCCCCCTCCGCCTCGTCCTCCCCCACGAACACGATGTCGGCCCGCCGAGCCAGCTCCAGCAGCACCCGAGGCCCCTCGGCATCCCGCCACAATCCGGCCCGGTAATTGACGTCGAACGACACCACCGGCCGCCCGCCCCCCGGAGCCGTCAACTCCCGCAGCAACCCGAGACAGTCGTCCGACAAGGCCGCAGTGATCCCCGACAGATGCAGCAAACGACCCGCCCGCACCACCGAGAGGTCCACGTTCTCGACCGACATCGCCGAAGCCGCCGACCCCGCCCGGTAGTACGCGACCTCATGCGCATCCGAAGCCCGATCCCCCGCCGTACGGAAGTACACCCCGGTAGGACGAGCCGCATCCCGACCGACGGCCGAGACATCGACCCCATACCCCCCGACCGTCTCGACCAGGTGATCCCCGAACCCGTCGACCCCGACCCGGCTGACCCACCGAACCGCGAAGCCGGCTGCAGCCAACCCGCACGCCACGTTCGACTCCGCCCCACCGATCGCCCGGTCGAAGGACGGCACGTCGGCGAGCCGCCCCGGCCGGCTGGGCAGGAACGTGACCATGGACTCGCCGAGCGCGACGACGTCCACGGCGTCGGGGGCATTCACGATGGTCGTAGCTCCTTCATTGACCCAACCTTGGCGTGGATGTTAGACAGCAGTAAGCGATATACGCAATGGACGTTGCACATACTGCAACGCACCCTTTCAGGGAGGCCCCGTGTCCGATACCGAAGCGCTCGCCCGTCTCGCGGAGGACCGCGTCGACCACCGCTTCAAGGGCCTCCCGCCGGACGCGGACGGCCTGACCGTCGCCGAGCTGACCGCCCAGCGCCGCAACCTCTTCACCGACGGCTTCACGACCCCCGTACTGGCCCTCTCCGCCGAGCGCCTGGACCACAACCTCCGGCTCATGGAGACGTACGCCGCCCGCCACGGCCTCGCCTTCGCCCCGCACGGCAAGACGACCATGGCCCCCCAGCTCTTCCACCGCCAGATCGAACACGGCGCCTGGGGCATCACCCTCGCCGTCCCCCACCAGGTACGGGTCGCCCGGGCCTACGGGATCGAGCGGATCTTCCTCGCCAACGAACTCGTGGACCCGGCAGCCCTGCGCTGGATCGCCGGGGAACTCGCGAGCGACGCGGACTTCCGCTTCGTCTGCTACATCGACTCCGTCCGCGGAGTCGAGCTGATGGACGCGGCCCTGCAAGGGACGACACGCCCCCTGGACGTCGTCGTCGAACTCGCCGCCGGTGAGGGCGCCCGCACCGGCGCCCGTACGGAGGCGGAGTGCGCGGCGGTCGCCGACGCGGTCGCGGCCACCGGAACGCTACGGCTCGTCGGCGTCGTCGGCTACGAGGGCGAGGTCCCGCGGGCGAACCCGGAGCGCGTGCATGCCTGGCTGCGCCGACTCGTCGCCCTGACCGCCGAGTTCGACAAGGCGGGACGGTTCGCCGGAGCAGGACTGGACGAGATCGTGATCAGCGCGGGCGGCAGCGCCTGGTTCGACGCGGTCGCCGACGTCTTCGCCGAGATCCCCGAACTCTCGCTCCCCGTACTGAAGTTGCTGCGCTCGGGCGCCTACGTCTCGCACGACGACGGCCACTACCGCAAGGTGACCCCCTTCAACCGGGTCCCCGAGGAGGGCGCGCTGGAGCCCGCGTTCCGCCTCTGGACCCAGATCGTCTCCCGCCCCTCCCCCGAGCAGGCCTTCGCCAACGCGGGCAAGCGGGACGCGGCCTACGACCTCGACCTCCCGTTCCCCCAGGTGGTCCGCCGCGACAACGCCGAGCGCCCCGCGACCGGCGTCGAGGTGACCGCCCTCTCCGACCAGCACGCCTGGCTGCGCACCGCCCCGGAGGCGGACCTGGAGGTCGGTGACTGGCTGGGCCTCGGCCTCTCCCACCCGTGCACGTCCTTCGACAAGTGGCAGCTGATCCCGGTGGCGGAGGCCGACGGGACGGTCGTCGAATACATCCGTACGTTCTTCTAGAAGCTTCCAGGAGCGGGAGGTCCGGCATGGAAGAGCTCGTCATCCGGGACGTGGACGTCGTCGACGGCAGCGGCGCCCCCTCGTACCGCGCCGACGTGGTCGTGGACGCCGGCCGGATCGTCTCGATCGTCAAGGAGGCGGCCGACGCGGGCTGCCAACGCCCCAAGGCCCGCCGCGAGTTGGACGCCGAAGGCCTGGTCCTCTCCCCGGGCTTCATCGACATGCACGCCCACAGCGACCTCGCCCTCCTGCGCGACCCGGACCACAGCGCCAAGGCCGCGCAGGGGGTCACGCTCGAAGTGCTGGGCCAGGACGGGCTGTCGTACGCCCCGGTCGACGACCGCACCCTGGAGGAGGTCCGCCGCGCCATCACCGGCTGGAACAGCTACGGCGACGACATCGACTTCGACTGGCGGTCGGTGGGCGAGTACCTGGACCGCCTCGACCGCGGGATCGCCGTCAACGCGGCCTATCTGATCCCCCAGGGCACGGTCCGCGCACTCGCCGTCGGCTGGGAGGACCGCGAGGCGACTCCGCAAGAGCTGGACCGTATGCGCGAGTTGGTCGCCGAAGGCATGGAACAGGGCGCGCTCGGCATGTCGTCCGGGCTGACCTACACCCCCGGCATGTACGCCAAGGACGCCGAACTCACCGAACTGTGCCGGGTGGTGGCGCGGTACGGCGGCTACTACTGCCCGCACCACCGCTCGTACGGGGCGGGAGCCCTGGAGGCCTACGCGGAGATGGTCGCCCTGACCCGGGAGGCCGGCTGTTCCCTCCATCTCGCCCACGCCACCATGAACTTCGGCGTGAACGAGGGCCGGGCGCCGGAGCTGATCGCGTTGCTGGACGAGGCGCTGGCGTCGGGCGCCGACATCAGCCTGGACACCTACCCCTACACCCCCGGCTCCACCACCCTGGCGGCCATGCTGCCGAGTTGGGCGAGCGAAGGCGGCCCCGAGGCGGTCCTGAAGCGGCTCGCGGACGACGGGACCGCGGAGCGCATCCGCCACCACCTTGAGGTCATCGGCTCGGACGGCTGCCACGGCGTGCCGATGGAGTGGGACACGATCGAGATCTCGGGGGTCACCGATCCCTCGCTGTCGGAGTACGTGGGCCGCCGCCTGGACAGTTGGGCGACCGCACGGCACCTGCTGCTCGCCGACCGGCTGGCCCCGTCGATCCTCCAGCACGTCGGCCACGAGGAGAACGTCCGCATGATCATGCGCCACCGCGTCCACACCGGCGGCTCCGACGGCATCCTCCAGGGCGCGAAGCCGCATCCGCGGGCGTACGGCACGTTCCCGCAGTATCTCGGCACGTATGTGAGGGAGTTGGGCGTCCTCTCCCTGGAGGAGTGCGTGGCCCACCTCACCTCGCGCCCGGCGTCACGGTTGCGCCTGCCGGACCGCGGTCTGGTCAAGGAGGGTTACCGGGCGGACCTGGTCCTGTTCGACCCGGACACGGTGGCTCCGGGCTCGACCTTCGCCGACCCGCGCAAGCTGCCGACGGGCATTCCGCACGTCCTGGTCGACGGCCGGTTCGTGATCGAGGACGGCCGCCGCACGGACGTACTTGCCGGCAGAGCGGTCCGTCACAGTCCCATGTGACGGAACGGCTCGTGCCTTACCGCGCCGCCCTTACGGCTTGGGCAGGGTGCAGGTGCTCGCGTTCAGGTTCAGCTGGTTGCCCGTGGTGAAGCAGGCCGGGATGTTGTAGATCTCCTGGGCGTAGTTGATGCCCTCGCGCACGGTGACGTTGCCGTTCGCGTCGACCTCGCACGGGTTGTTCTCCGTGCAGGTCTCGCCGTCCTCGTTGCCGGTGTTGTTGACGGCGACGACCTTGCCGGTGGCCTGGTCGATCACGGGCGAGCCCGAGGTGCCGCCGATGGTCTGGCAGGCGGAGGTGTAACGGACCGAGTCCTTCCAGGTCCAGTCGCCCTCCTTCAGCCGGTACGCGAACCCGTCGATGTTGCAGTTGTAGAGGCGCTTCCAGTACCCGGAGGCCACGGTTATCGCGGTCCCGGCGGTCGGGTGCGTGTCCTGCACGGTGAGCGGGGAGATGCCGTACGAGCTCTTGATCGACGCGTACGTGCTGGTGAGCTGGTAGATCGACACGTCCGTGTCGGTCATCGTGCCGTAGGCGAGCTTGCTGGCGCGCAGGGTCGCGACCCGGGTGCCGGAGGAGTTGAGCAGCCCGAAGGTCCGAGTGGAGGCCTGGTTGGTGAGCACCTCGCCCGGCGCGGGGAAGCCGGTGGTGAGGCAGTGCCCGTTGCTGAGGACCAGCGCCGGGTCGGTGTCCAGGGAGTTCGGGAAGCGGATGACCGAGCCGGAGCAGTTGCTGAGCGCGACCGTGCCGGCGAGGGTCACCGCCTGGAGCTTCGGCGACGGTGACGTGAGCTGGGACAGACTCGCGGTGGTGGACGTGACCACGTCGTCGACCACGGAGGTGACCGTGTCCGCGCCGACGCTCTTGCCCACGCTCGCGGCCGTGGGTTCGGCGGCGACCGCGGGTGCCGTACTCATCCCGGCGAAGGCCAGGACGGAGAGTGCGGCGACGAGAGGCTTTCTCATGTGGGGGTCCCCTCTTGCGACTTGGGCGACCGGAAATTTTCCGGCCGCCCGCGATTTTGTCATGCACATTGTGAAGAGGGGTGGGTGATTGGGCAAGAAGCTGTGCCGAGCCCGCGCCTTCGGGCGAGCAACACCGTCACACATGGGGGCCACGGCCGCACCGTCGTGTTCGGCGAGGTCAACCTACCCGGAAGCGGGGCTACTTAGGACCCTTGGTGGCGCCCTGTCCGCGCCCCTTGCCGGAGTTGCCGGGGCCGTCGGCGGAGGTGGAGCTCGCTGAGGGCGACGGGGCGGCCGGGGCGGAGGAGCTGCCGGCCGACGGGCTCCCGCTCGACTCCGGGGCCGCGGAGTCGGCCGTGGAGGCGCTCACGCCGGGCGAGGCGACACCGCCGGTCGCCGACCCATCGGTGGGCGACACCCCCGGGGCAGCGGGGCGGACGGAAGAGGCCGGGTCCGTGGCGCCGCTCGTGCCGGTGGAGGCGGAGGGGGTGCCGTCGCGCGGATCCCGCGAGGGGTCCGAGGAGGAGTCCGGCGAGGACAGCCCCGCGATCAGGGCCACCGCCGACACCACCCCGACGGCTCCGACGGCCACGACCACCCGCCGCGAGCGCCCGGCCCCCTTCCCCCGCGCGGCCCGCCGCCGGTCCGCCCGGCCCGAAGGCTCCGGACCGGCGCCCTCCGGACCGACGGGCCGCGGACCGGCTGCCTGCGGACCTGCGTACTGCGGCCCCGTGTACTGCGGGCCGGCGTGCTGTCGACCCACAGACTCCCGACCGGCGGGCTGCGGACCCCTGCGCCGCCGACCCACGGGCTGCGGACCCGCGGGCACCGGACCGACGGAC
>NZ_JBEZKG010000032.1:0-28409 GCF_040651535.1 Streptomyces sp. NPDC048420 | reverse complement strand
GACGGACTCCGGACCGACGTACTCCGAACCCGCGGACTCCGGACCGGCGGGCTGCGGGCCCCTGCACCGCCGACCCACGGGCTGCGGACCCGCGGGCACCGGACCGACGGACTCCGGACCGACGTACTCCGAACCCGCGGACTCCGGACCGGCGGGCTGCGGGCCCCTGCACCGCCGACCCACGGGCTGCGGACCCGCGGGCGGCGAACCGGTGCGCTGCCGCCCTATGGACTCCCGCCCGACGGGCTGCGAACCCGCGGGCGCCGGACCGACGGACTCCGGACCGACGTACTCCGAACCGACGTACTCCGAACCCGCGGACTCCGAACCCGCGGACTCCGAACCGGCGGGCTCGACGCGCGGAAGCTCGGCTGTCGCGTCGTACTCGCTCTGCCAGCCGTGTGCCGCCGCGGGATCCGTGTACTCCTCGTACGCCGGGGCCGGTCCGGGCTGTGGCTGATAAACGTTCGGCGCCCCGGACTCGTATTCGACTGGCCTCGACATGGCCTCGCATTGTAGGGACGGGCGGGGCAGCTACCGGCGATAACAGCCCAAACCTCCGCGTCTCACGTGGCGGAAAACACGACCCAGGGAGCGTTACCGGGCCGTAAGCTCCCAGACATGCAGGTGATCCAGTCGACCAAGCTCGCCAATGTCTGTTACGAGATCCGGGGCCCGGTTCTCGAGGAGGCGATGCGCCTGGAAGCGGCAGGGCACCGCATCCTCAAGCTGAACACCGGCAACCCCGCCGCCTTCGGGTTCGAGGCGCCGCCGGAGATCCTGGAGGACGTCCTGCGGAACGTGTCGACGGCCCACGGGTACGGCGACGCGAAGGGACTGCTGGCCGCCCGGCGAGCCGTCGTGATGCACAACCAGACCATCGGCATCGAGACCGACGTCGAGCACGTCTTCATCGGCAACGGCGTCTCCGAGCTGATCGTGATGGCCATGCAGGGCCTGCTCGACGACGGCGACGAGGTCCTGGTCCCGGCCCCCGACTACCCGCTGTGGACGGCCGCCGTGTCGCTGTCCGGCGGTACGGCCGTGCACTACCGCTGCGACGAGCAGTCCGACTGGATGCCCGACCTCGCGGACGTGGAGCGGAAGGTCACCGACCGCACCAAGGCGATCGTCATCATCAACCCCAACAACCCCACGGGCGCGGTCTACGACGAGACCATGATCAAGGGGCTGACCGACATCGCCCGCCGGCACAACCTGCTGGTCTGCTCGGACGAGATCTACGACAAGATCCTCTACGACGGTGCCACGCACACCCCGACCGCCGCGGTCGCCCCCGACCTGCTGACCCTCACCTTCAACGGCATGTCGAAGGCGTACCGGGTGGCCGGGTACCGGGTGGGCTGGATGTCGATCTCCGGCCCCCGCGCCCACGCCGACTCCTATATCGAGGGCCTGACCGTCCTGGCGAACATGCGCCTGTGCGCGAACATGCCGGGGCAGCACGGAGTGGTCGCCGCGCTCAGCGGACGCCAGTCGATCAAGGACCTCGTGCTGCCGGGGGGACGGCTCGTCGAGCAGCGGGACGTGGCGTACGAGCTGCTGACCCAGATCCCCGGGGTGAGCTGCGTGAAGCCGAAGGGTGCGCTGTATCTCTTCCCGCGGCTCGACCCCAAGGTGTTCAAGATCAAGGACGACCGGCGGATGGTCCTGGACCTGCTGCGCCAGGAGAAGATCATGGTGGTCCAGGGTTCCGGCTTCAACTGGCCCGAGCCCGACCACTTCCGGGTGGTGACCCTGCCGACGGTGGGGGACCTGCGGGACGCGGTGGGGCGGATCGCGAACTTCCTGGACGGGTACGGACAGCCGTAGAACTTTAGACGAAATCTAAGCTAGGATGGTTTCCTGACAGCACAGGAGGCCATCCCATGTACGAACCGATCCGCACCAAGTCGGTCCACAGCACGATGGCCGACGCCCCCACCGACTTTCCTCACCGTTCCCGTGAGGAGGAGCTGGACATCCAGCTCGCGGGTCATCTGGCGGCGCTGCTGGCAGTCACCGACGAGCTGCGGGCGGTTTCGCCTTCGGCCGAGCTGGACACCGCAGCCGAACGCCTCGCCGAGCAGGTGACCCGGCTGCGGGGAGGCCGTACGCCGACCAGGGCACCTCTCACCGTCGCCGGTCCGCGCCTCGCGGCGCTGCACGAGCGTGCACATGCCCTCGCCGGGCGGGCGCTGGTGGTCGCGGCGTCCCGGGCGGACACCGCGGCGGCGATTCTGGCGGCCGAGCGTATGGACGCGCACACGGCAGCCATCGAGCCCAGGGAACTCACCTCCCACTGACGGCTCCCCTCCGACGGCCCCGGTCCGCGCGCACCCACAGCGACGTGCGGACCGGGTGCCACGCACTGCGTTGGCTTGAGCGGGGGCGCCTGTTCGCCATATGGGTTCGTGTCGTATCGCGGGTGCGGGTTCGTCGTGGCTTGTCGCGCCCCGCGGCGGAGCCGCTAGTGGATACAGCCCCGCGCCCCTCAGGGCGTTGCAGTGCCGGGGCTGGTACGTCACCCTCCGTTCATCCCCCTCACCGGGGAATGTTGGGTTCCGCGAGCACTCTGCCTCTGTGAGACGAATCGCAGGAATCGTCCTCGCGGTGTTGCTGATCGGTGGCGTGGTGGCCGCCGTCGTGGCAGGCCGCAGCAACGAGGACAAGGGCACGGCAACGAAGACCGTGCGTGCAGTGATCGGGTCGGAGAAGGCCGAGTTCTTCGAAGATCCCGACGTGGTGAAGGCCCTCGCCGCCAAGGGCTACACCGTGAAGGCCGAGACCTCCGGGTCCTGGGCCATGGAGGGCCTCGACCTCAAGGGGTACGACTTCGCCTTCCCGTCCAGCCAGGCCCCGGCCGCCGAACTCGCCGCGAAGTACAAGGTACGGGGGACCCTCCCCCGCCCCTTCTACTCGCCCCTCGTCGTCGTGGCGCACAGGAGCGCCGCCGGGGTCCTCGCGGGCAACGGGCTGGCCACGCTGGACGCCGAGCACCTGGGCACGCTGAAGATGGCCGCCTATCTCGACGCGGCCCGCGCGGACCGGACCTGGCAGCAGCTCAAGGGCGCGAGCAAGTACGGGGAGCTCACCGGCACCCTCTACCTCTCCAGCACGGACCCGGAGACCTCCAACTCCGGTGCCCTCTACCTCGCCGCCGCCTCCTATGTGGCCAACGGCGGCAAGGTCGTCGCGAGCGACACCGAGGTCAAGAGGACGACTCCCCTGCTGCACAAGCTCGTCAGCGTGCAGGGCGCCCAGCAGTCCAGCACGGACGCGGCCTTCCGGGACTTCGTCAGCGGCGCCGGCAACCCGCTGGTCCTGGTCTACGAGTCCCAGGTCGCCTCGCTTCTCGCGGACGGGCAGCACCCCGACGACCTGGTCGTCCTCTACCCGGACACCACGGTCAACAGCGACCACACGGTCGTACCGCTGACCGAAGACGGCACGGCCCTCGCCGAACTCCTCTCCACCGACCCGCGGTTGCGGCAGCTGGAGGTGCGGCACGGGTTCCGGCCGCAGGGCGAGGCCACCGAGTTCGCCTCGGCCGGCACCTATCTCAAGCAGGAACTGACCGGCGTCCGCCAGGCGCCCGTGCCCACCTCCGCGGTGCTGCACGAGCTGGCGCGACGGGCGCGCGGATGACGGGGGACACAGCCATGACATCCATGAACAACGACGACACCTTCCTGCTCACCCCGCCCGAGCCGGTGGCCGCCGTGCCGCGCGAGAAGGCCGGCGGACTCGTCCCGGTCGACGACTCGGTCCGGACGGACATGGCCCGCAAGGCCTCCGCGTATGTCGAGGGACTCGCCGTACTCGACGCCCGATCCCCCGAGTTCGCCGGCAAGGTCGGTGAGATCACCGGCCTCGGCGCCGGCGAGATGCGCAGCGCGGCCGCGCAGTCCAACCGGATGCTGGAGCGGACCGTGCGCAGCCTGCCGGACAAGGGCGGGGACGCCCAGTCCCAGGTGGCGGGTTCGCTCGTCGAACTGCGTCGGGTGGTCGAGGACCTGGACCCCCGGGACCTGCCCGCCGCCAAGGGACGCAGGTTCCTCTCCCGGCTGCCCGGCGGCAACAAACTGCGCGATCACGTCGCCAAGTACGCCTCCGCGCAAGGCACGTTGAACAGGATCGTCGGCTCGCTGCGGGGCGGTCAGGACGAACTCCGGCGTGACAACGCGGCGTTGCAGACCGAGCGGGTCCGTCTGTGGGAGACCATGGGCAAGCTCCAGGAGTACGTCGTGCTGACGGAGGCCCTGGACACGGCCGTCGAGCAGCACATCACCGCCGTAGGAGATCCCGAGGCGGCCGACTCGCTCCGCGCCGACGTGCTCTTCCCGGTCCGGCAGAAGCACCAGGACCTGCTCACCCAGCTCGCGGTCTGCGCCCAGGGCTACCTCGCCATGGACGTCGTACGCCGCAACAACGAGGAGCTGATCAAGGGCGTCGACCGCGCCGCCACCACCACGGTGTCGGCGCTGCGCATCTCCGTGATGCTGGCCTCCGCGCTCGACCACCAGAAGAAGGTGATCGAGCAGGTCAACGCCTTGCGCGGGACGACCGAGGACCTCATCCGCGGCAACGCCGAGATGCTCGCGACGCAGAGCGGGGAGATCCAGCGCATCGCCGCCGACCCGGCCGTCGGCGCCGAGACCCTGCGCAGCGCCTTCCAGCAGATCTACCGCACGCTCGACGCGATCGACACCTACAAGGTCCAGGCGACCGAGGCGATGGCGGCGACCGTGGAGTCGCTGACCGTCGAACTTCAGCACGCCAGCGGGTACTTGGAGCGCAGCCGCTCGCAGGGTGCCCTGGAAGGGGGCCTCGGATGAGACGACACGCACTCGCCCTCTGCCTCGCGGCCGTCGGCCTGCTCACCGCCTGTACGACACAGAAGAGCCCGGGCATCGACGTCTCGACGCCCGGTGTTCCCGGGCCCGCCGCGCCGGGCACGCTCCGGGTCCTCGCCTCCAGCGAGCTGAGCGACATGACCCCGGTCCTCGACCAGGTCGAGAAGGACACCGGCGTCAAGGTGAAGCTGAACCCCATCGGCACCCTGGACGCCGTGGACATGCTCGCCAACGGGAAGACCGACGGGCAGTACGACGCCCTGTGGCTGTCCTCGAACGACTACCTCCGGCTGCGCCCCGACGCGGCGGGGAACGTCGTCTCCGAGGCGCCGGTCATGTCGAGCCCGGTCGCGATCGGAGTGAAGTCCGCGACGGTCGAGGCGCTCGGCTGGAAGCCCGAGGACGTCACCTGGTCCCAGGTCGAACAGGCCGTCCAGGACGGCAAGTTGACCTATGGCATGACCGATCCGGCGCGCTCCAACTCCGGTTTCTCCACGCTGGTCTCGGTGGCCTCCGCCCTGTCCGGCGCGCAGTCGGCGCTGACGGACGCGGACGTCGGGAAGGCCACCCCTCGCCTGAAGGAGTTCTTCAAGGGCCAGAAGCTGACCTCGGGCTCCTCGGGCTGGCTGGCCGCGGCCTACGACCGGCGCGGCGACGTCGACGCCCTGCTCAACTACGAGTCCGTCCTCAAGGGCGTCCCGGGCCTGACCGTGATCCGCCCCCGCGACGGCGTGATCACCGCCGACTACCCGCTCACCTCGCTCAAGTCCACGAGCGCGGAGACCCGCGAGGACGTCCGCCGGGTGACGGAGGACCTGCGCACCGAGAAGATCCAGCGGCTGATCACCGAGCGCACCCACCGCCGTCCGGTCGTCGCCTCGGTCCCGCCGGCGAGCGGCCTGGACACCACCCGGCGTCGTGAACTCCCCTTCCCGGGCACCCGGTCCGTCGCCGACGGTCTGCTCGACTCCTACGAGAACGAGCTGCGCCGCCCCTCCCGGACCGTGTACGTGCTGGACACCTCGGGCTCGATGGAGGGCGACCGCCTGGACCGCCTGAAGACGGCCCTCACCTCCCTCACCGGTGACTTCCGCGAGCGCGAGGAGGTCACGCTGATGCCGTTCGGCTCGGAGGTGAAGGACGTACGGACCCACGTGGTCGACCCGGCCAACCCGCGGACCGGCCTGGACGCGATCCGCGAGGACACCTCGGCGCTCTCCGCCGACGGCGACACCGCGATCTACACCTCGTTGGAGAAGGCGTACGACCATCTCGGCGCCGACCGCGACACGTTCACGTCGATCGTGCTGATGACGGACGGCGAGAACACGGCGGGCGCGGAGGCGAAGGACTTCGACTCCTTCTACGCCGGCCTGAGCCGGGACCGGCGGGACATCCCCGTCTTCCCGATCCTCTTCGGCGACTCCGACCGCTCCGAACTGGCCCACATCGCCGACCTGACCGGCGGCCGTCTCTTCGACGCCCAAAAGGGCTCGCTGGACGGCGCCTTCGAGGAGATCCGTGGCTATCAGTAGGTACCTGGAGTCCCGCAAGAACATCGCGGGCAGCGCGTGCGGTCTGGTCGGGCTGGTGCTGACCTTCGCGGGGGTGGCGGGTCCGTACTGGCCCGTGGTCGTGGCCGGTCTGTACGGCGCGGGCGCGCTGATCGCCCCGCCGGAGCGGCCCGAGCTGCCGGACTTCCCCGACCCGTCGGCCCAACTCGACGAGCTCCGGGGCGACTTCGAGAAGCTGCGGGCGTATCTGACGGACATCGATCTGTCGGTCACGGCGGCGGCCCGGCTGCGCGAACTCACCGAGCTGCTGACCGCGTTGCTCGACCAGGGCTGGAGCAAGGAGCTGCTGGCCCACGACCCGGAGGGGGTGCACTCCCTGTCCCGGATCGTGCGGCGCGACCTGCCCGAGGCCGTCGACAGCTTCGTACGGACACGGTGGTGGACGCGGATGACTCCGGGCACGGAGTCCCCGGAACTCCACCTGGAGCAGCAGCTGGGTCTGATGAAGCAGGACGCACAGCACCTGGCGGCGGCCCTCCGGGACACGGAGGCCCGCCGCCAGGAGACCCACACCCGGTATCTGGAGGACCGGGGCGGGCACCACGGGGTCAGGGGCAGCTGATGCGGGTGTCGCCCGAGTCCGTCGTACAGGTGTCCGTGTTGGGGCCGCCGTTGGCGGTGTCGTTGCCGGAGACGCCGTCGACGGTGTTGAGGTTGTCGGTGCCGTAGTTGCCGGTCAGGGTGTCGTTTCCGGGGCCCCCGTTGAGGGTGTCGTTGCCGAGGCCGCCGTCGACGCGGTCGTTGCCGTAGCCGCCGTGGACGGTGTCGTTGCCGTAGCTCGCGTTGACGGTGTCGTCGCCGCTGAGCGTGCAGATGACGTCGTTGCCGTAGGTGCCGGTGATGCTGTCGTTGCCGCTGGTGCCGATGCGGGTGCAGCCGCGGGCGTTGTTGACGGTGGTGGTCACCGTGGCGGTGTTGTTCGCGGTGGCCGGGTCGGTCTGGGTGGCGGTCACCGAGGCCCGTTCGGTGAGGGTGCCGGTGGCACGGGGTTCGGCGACGACGGTGATCGTGGCCTTCGCGCCGGGGGCGAGGGTGCCGAGGGCGCAGCTGACGGCGGTGGTGCAGGTGCCCTGGGAGGCGGTCGCCGAGATCACCGAGCCGACCGGGCCGGTGAAGGTGTCGGTGAGCACGACGCCGGTGGCGTTCGTCGTGGTGCTGTTGTTGGTGACGGTCACCGTGTAGGTGGCCCGGTCACCGATGCTGACCGCGGCGGGGCCGGACTTCGTCACCGCCAGGTCCACGCCGGCCGGGGGTGGTGGCGGTGCGCTGCCGCCGCCCAGGAAGCGGGCCAGGGCGAAGCCGCTGTCCGGTCCGCCCCGGCCGGCCGCGACGATCTTTCCGTCGGCCTGGAGGGCGACGCCACGGGCGGAGTCGCCGCCGCCGAAGTCCGCGGTGGCGGTGCCTCCGGTGCCGAAGCCGCCGTCCAGGCTGCCGTCGGGGTTGTAGCGCTGCACGGCGAAGTCGCCGCCCTGCCCGCCGCCACCGGCGAGGACGATCCGGCCGTCGGCCGGCTGCAGGGTCATGTCCCAGGCGCCGATTCCGGAGGGGACGACCTTGCCGTCGCCGTCGAAGCCGGTGTCCAGGGAGCCGTTGGGGTGGTAGCGGGCCACGCTGTTGCCGCCCGCGGCGACGATCTTTCCGTCCGCCTGGATCGCGAGTGCCTCCACCTCCTCGTAGTCGCCGAAGTCGGTGCGGACCATGCCGTCGCCGTCGAAGCTCGTGTCCACGTCGCCGTTGATGTTGAAGCGGATCAGGAAGAAGTCGAAGAGGGTGGAGCCGATCTGGCCGCCGACGACGATCTTCCCGTCGCTCTGCAGGGCCAGGGCCCGGCCGTCACCGCCCTCCTGCACCCCGGCCGGGCCGGTGGTCACCGTGCCGTCGCCGCCGAACGAGGTGTCCGGGGTGCCGTCGCCGTTGAGGCGGAGTACCGCCACCTGACCGCCGGTGTAGCCGGCCGCGACGATCCGGCCGGCCGAGTCGATCGCCACGTCTCGGGCCTCGGTCGGCCCTGCGATGTCGGCGAAGTACCGGCCGTCGCCGCTGAAGCCGTTGTCGAGGCTGCCGTCGGAGTTGTACCGGGCCACCGTGAACCAGCAGCAGTTCTCCCATCCGCGCCAGCTGTAGCCCGCCACGACGATCTTTCCGTCGGGCTGGAGCGCCACGGCGTTGGCCTCGCTCCACTGGAGGTCGGGGTCCATGTTGTTGATGGGGGTGGTCACGGTGCCGCCGTCTCCGAACCCTGCGTCCGGGGTGCCGTCGGCATTGTGCCGGGTGAGCGCCCAGCGGCCCTCCAGCACCGAGTGGTCGCCGGAGGAACCGACGGAGACGATCTTCCCGTCGGGCTGCACCGCGACGTCGTAGGCCTGGTCGTCGTCGGCGAAGCGGGTGAGCACCTTGCCGTCGCCGCTGAAGGAGGTGTCCAGGTCGCCGGGGGCGGCGGCCGCGGTGCCGGGGAGGGTCAGAAGGAGGGCGAGGACGGTCGCCGTGACGGTCCCGGCCCGGGCCAGGAGGGACCGGCGGCGGCGTGCGTCCTGTCGCCGTCGCGCCGGTCGCGCATGAACTGTGAGCATGCCCGCCAGCCTTTCGCCGTGCGCGCGCACGACTGGCCGCCACGAGCGGCGTTGCCCTCACCGGACGCAGGTTCCATCCCAGCGGGTGAGGGGGCGGGCCCGCGAGTGAGGGGGCAGGCCCGCGAGTGAGGGGGCAGGCCCGCATGTGAGGGTGGGCTGCCGGTACGTGAGACGGGGCGGCCGGTACGTGAGGGTGGGCTGCCGGTACGTGAGGGCGGGTTGCCGGTACGTGAGGGTGGGCTGCCGGTACGTGAGGGCGGGTTGCCGGTACGTCAGAGGGGGCGGCCCGGCAGGTGGGTGCGGGCCGCCCGGTGTGTGAGAGGTGGCAGCACGCCCCGCACGCCGTTGTGCGGGGCCGGTTCGTGACTGTGCCGCCACCCGCGGCCGGCCCGTGACGATCACGGGTCAGGGCTCCCATCGGGGCCGGCCGCGGGGGTATTCGGGGGGCGTCAGCCCAGGCGCCGCACCAGCGCGTGGTATTCGTCCCACAGTTCCTTCGGTGTGTGGTCGCCGAAGGTGTTGAGGTGCTCGGGAACGAGGGAGGCCTCCTCCCGCCACACCTCCTTGTCGACGGTGAGCAGGAACTCGAGGTCGGCGTCGGCCAGTTCGAGGCCCTTGGTGTCGAGGGCCGCCTTGGTCGGAAGGACACCGATCGGCGTCTCGACGCCCTCGGCCCTGCCCTCCAGCCGCTCCACGATCCACTTCAGGACCCGGCTGTTCTCGCCGAAGCCGGGCCAGACGAACTTGCCCTCGTCGTTCTTGCGGAACCAGTTGACGTAGTAGATCTTCGGGAGCTTCGACTGGTCCTTGCCCTTGGCCACGTCGACCCAGTGCCCCATGTAGTCGCCCATGTTGTAGCCGCAGAACGGCAGCATGGCGAAGGGGTCGCGGCGCAGCTCACCGACCTTGCCCTCGGCGGCGGCGGTCTTCTCGGAGGCCACGTTGGCGCCCAGGAAGACGCCGTGGTTCCAGTCGAAGGACTCGGTCACCAGCGGTACGGCGCTGGCGCGGCGGCCACCGAACAGGATCGCCGAGATCGGCACGCCCTTGGGGTCCTCCCACTCGGGCGCGATGATCGGGCACTGCGCGGCGGGGGTGGTGAAGCGGGCGTTGGGGTGGGCGGCCGGGACGTCGGACTCCGGGGTCCAGTCGTTGCCCTTCCAGTCGGTCAGGTGCGCCGGAGTCTCCTCCGTCATCCCCTCCCACCAGATGTCGTTGTCGTCGGTCAACGCCACGTTGGTGAAGACCGAGTTGCCCCACAGCGTCTTCATCGCGTTGGCGTTGGTGTGCTCACCGGTGCCGGGCGCGACCCCGAAGAAGCCGGCCTCGGGGTTGATGGCGTAGAGGCGGCCGTCCTCGCCGAAGCGCATCCAGGCGATGTCGTCGCCGATCGTCTCCACGGTCCAGCCGGAGATCGTCGGCTCCAGCATGGCGAGGTTGGTCTTGCCGCAGGCGCTCGGGAAGGCGGCGGCGACGTACTTCGACTCACCCTGCGGCGGGGTCAGCTTGAGGATGAGCATGTGCTCGGCGAGCCAGCCCTCGTCGCGGGCCATCACCGACGCGATGCGCAGGGCGTAGCACTTCTTGCCCAGCAGGGCGTTGCCGCCGTAGCCGGAGCCGTAGGACCAGATCTCGCGGGACTCCGGGAAGTGCGAGATGTACTTGGTGGAGTTGCACGGCCAGGGAACGTCCTCCTGGCCCTCCTCCAGCGGCGCCCCGAGGGTGTGGACGGCCTTCACGAAGAAGCCGTCGGAGCCGAGTTCTTCGAGGACCGGCTGTCCCATGCGGGTCATCGTGCGCATGGAGACCGCGACATAGGCGGAGTCGGTGATCTCGACGCCGATCGCGGACAGGTCCGAGCCGAGCGGGCCCATGCAGAACGGGACGACGTACATCGTCCGGCCCTTCATCGAACCGCGGAAGACGCCCTTCTCCCCGGCGAAGATGTCCCGCATCTCCCCCGGTGCCTTCCAGTGGTTCGTCGGCCCCGCGTCCTCCTCCTTCTCGGAGCAGATGAAGGTGCGGTCCTCGACGCGCGCGACGTCGGTCGGGTCGGAGGCCGCGTAGTAGGAGTTGGGGCGCTTGATCGGGTCGAGCTTCTTGAAGGTGCCCTTCGCCACGAGCTCCTCGCACAGGCGCTCGTACTCCGCTTCGGATCCGTCACACCAGACCACGTTGTCCGGCTGGGTCAGTTCGGCGATCTCGTTCACCCACGAGATCAGTTCCTTGTGCTGGGTGGGGATGACGGGGGGAGCCGCGATGTCGCGCGCCACGATTGCTCCTAGATGAGGGATTTTTTGTTTGGAGGCCCCGTGGGGGCTGCGACCCGGATGCTTCACGTGCCTTTTCGGTGGCTCGTGCCTTTCGGTGGTGACCTTGGCGCTCATCCGGTGCCGACCGCACTCATCTGATCATCCGACGCGAGCGCCCATCTGTCCAGAAGGCGTCACAGGTGAGCGGAGTGAGGATCGCCACGCTCTCTTTGTGCACAGCACGTTTATTTGCGTGCACGTAGCGTTCAGCCAGCTGTTTCTTTACTGGTCAACTCCCGTGAGACGATGGCCACTCTTGGCCGTTCCTCACGTCGTACTCATGCGTAACTTACGGTCCCGTAGGTACGATGCCGGGCATGACGCCGCCCGCCCACGACGCCGAAGCACCCTCCCTGCCGCACCAGATCAAGCAGCACGCCCAGGAGCTCGCCGAGCCGATCAAGCCCAAGCTGCGCGGCTGGCTGCACCTGGGGATGTTTCCGGCCGCACTCGTCTCGGGCCTGGCCCTCACCGCCCTCGCCGACTCCACCAGAGGACGCATCGCCTGCGGGATCTTCGCCCTGACGGCCTGCCTGCTGTTCGGCGTGAGCGCGCTGTACCACCGGGGCGACTGGAGCCCCCGCATGGACGGCGTCCTGCGACGGCTGGATCACGCCAACATCTTCCTGATCATCGCGGGCACCTACACCCCGCTGACCATGCTGCTCCTGCCGGGAGCCAAGGGTCAGTGGCTGCTGTGGAGCATCTGGGCCGCCGCACTGGCCGGAATCCTCTTCCGGGTCTTCTGGGTCGGCGCCCCGCGCTGGCTCTACACCCCCTGCTACATCGCGATGGGCTGGGCCGCCGTCTTCTTCCTGCCCGACTTCATGCGCGCGGGCGGTGTCGCGGTCCTCGTCCTGGTCGTCGTCGGCGGCCTGCTCTACAGCGCGGGGGGCGTGATCTACGGCATCAAGCGCCCGAACCCGTCACCGCGCTACTTCGGCTTCCACGAGGTCTTCCACTCCCTGACCCTGGCCGCGTTCATCGTCCACTACGTCGGGATCTCACTCGTGGCATACCAGCACGGGTAGCACCCCCACCTCTTCGCAGGGCCACGGCTTGAGAGCCGTGGCCCTTTTTCGTTGACAGCAACTCTATATTGACATGAACCATCTTTTGCGAGCTACTCTCATTTCATGGAAACTCTCACTCCGGACCCCCGCCGCTGGTGGGCTCTCGGTGCCCTCGTCGCGAGCATGCTGACGCTCGGCTTCGACACCACGATCCTCAACGTGGCGCTGCCGACGATGGCCGCCGACCTCGGCGCCAGCACCGGTCAGCAGCAGTGGATGGCGGACGCCTACGTCGTCGTCTTCGCGGCGCTGATGCTCCCCGCCGGTCTGCTCGGCGACCGCTTCGGACGGCGGCTGATGCTGATCGCGGGACTCGCGGTCTTCCTCGGCGGCTCGCTGATCGGCGCCCTGGCCGGGGACGTGAACTGGGTCATCGCCGCCCGGGCGTTGATGGGCGTCGGCGCCGCCCTGATCACCCCGCTCGCGCTCTCCGTACTGCCCACCCTGTTCGCCCACGACGAGCAGCCCAAGGCCAACGCCATCGTCTCCGGCGCCTCCGCGCTCGGCCTGCCACTCGGCCCGATCATCGGCGGCTGGCTGCTGAACCACTTCTGGTGGGGCTCGGTCTTCCTGGTCAACGTCCCGATGGCCGCCATCGGCATCGCCGCCTGCGTCTTCCTGCTCCCCGAGACCCGTGACCCCGCCTCCCCCAAGGTCGACACCGTCTCGACCGCCCTCACCGCGACCGGCCTCGGCGCCCTCATCTACGCGATCATCGAGGCGCCCGCCAAGGGCTGGGGCGACCCCCTGGTGCCGGCCATGTTCGTGGCCGCCGTTGCCCTCATCGCCGCCCTGGTGGTGCGGGAACGCCGGGTCGAACGCCCCATGCTCGACATGACCCTGCTCACCCACCGCGGCTTCCTCTTCAACACCATCGCCGCCACCCTGGTGATGTTCGTCCTGTCCGGCCTGCTGTTCGTGCTGCCGCCCTACCTCCAGGCCGTCCTCGGCAACGACGCGTTCGGCACCGGCGTACGCCTGCTGCCGATGATGGGCGGCATCCTCATCGCCTCCCGCACCGCCCCACAGGCCGTCACCCGCTTCGGCGCCCGCGCCACGGTCAGCGCCGGCCTGGTGGTGCTCGCGTTCTCCGCGCTCCTCGCCAGCCGTACGACAACCGACTCCGGCTACGGCTTCACCGCCCTGTGGCTCTCCATCACCGGACTCGGCTTCGGCTTCTCGCTCATGCCCGCCATGGCCGGGGCCCTCGGCGCCCTCCCCCGTGACCGCGCCGGCAGCGGATCCGGGCTCCTCATGACCATGCGTCAGGTCGGCGGCGCGATCGGCATCGCCCTGCTCGGCAGCCTGCTCGCGAGCACCTACCGGGACCGCCTCGACGTCACCGCGCTGCCCGCGCAGGCCGCCGACACCGCCGGAGAGTCCGTGGTCGCGGCCCACATCGTCGCCGAGAAGACGGGCTCCGCGGAACTGCTGGCCTCCGCGAACAGCGCCTACGTCCACGGCATGGGCGTCGTCATGCTGGTCTGCGGCCTCGCCGCCCTCGTATCGGCACTGCTCGCCGCCGCGTTCCTGCCGGGCACACCCCGACCGACCAAGACCTCCACGGCCCCGGACATGGCTGTCGAGGAGGCCGATGCCCGACAATGAACTCATGACGGCCGCACGCTCCCCCCTCCCCCCCGCCGACCGCCCCCAACTGGGCCTTCGTGAGCGCAAGAAGATCAAGACCCGCGAGGCGATCCGCACCGCGACCTACGCGCTGATCAAGGAGCAGGGGTACGACGCCACGACCGTCGAGCAGATCGCCGAGCGCGCCGAGGTGTCACCGTCGACCGTCTTCCGCTACTTCCCGACCAAGGAGGACATCGTCCTCACGGACGAGTACGACCCCCTGATGCTGGAGGAACTGCGGGCCCGGCCCGCGGACGAGTCGTGGATGGACTCGATGCGCCACGTGATGCGCATCGCCATCCAGGGCAACCTGGCGGAGGACCCCGACGTGGCCCGGATGCGCGCCCACCTCGGGGTCCAGGTCCCCGCGGTCCGCGCCCGGATGCTCGAGAGCATGTCGGAGACCGGACGCATGCTCCGCCAGGCCCTCGGCGAGCGCTCCGGCCTGGACCCGGACAGCCTCGAAGTGCGGGTCTGCGCGATGTCCCTCATCGGCGGCCTCGTGGAGGTCTCCCTGTACTGGGCGGAGAACGACTTCGAGGGCGAGCTGAGCGACCACCTGGACCACGCCCTGGACGTCCTGGAACACGGCCTGCCCCCGAAAAAGCCCTGAGCCCGCTCCCCCCTCCCATGCCATCCTGACCAGGTGAACGGTCCCGAGATCCACGTCGAGTTCGCCCCCGGCCTGGCCGTGTTCGTCGCCGGCGGCCGCCGCCGGGGCCGCACCGCCCTCACCACCGACGGCTCCGCCTCCCTCGGCCACGTCGTCGAGTCGACCGGCGTCCCGCTGACCGAGGTGGGCGCCCTGCGGGTGAACGGCCGCGAGGTCCCGCCGTCGTACGTCCCCTCCGCGGGCGACACCGTGGACGTCCACCCGGTCGCCCGCCCCCAGCAGGTCCCCGGCGCCCCGCTCCGCTTACTCCTCGACGTCCACCTCGGCACCCTCGCCCGCCGCCTGCGCCTCCTCGGCGTCGACACGGCCTACGAGTCCACCGACATCGGCGACCCGGCCCTCGCCGCCCGCTCGGCCACCGAGAAACGCGTCATGCTCAGCCGCGACCGGGGCCTCCTGCACCGCCGCGAACTCTGGGCGGGCGCCTTCGTCTACAGCACCCGCCCCGAAGACCAACTCCACGACGTCCTGGACCGCTTCCGTCCCGCGCTCCATCCCTGGACCCGGTGCACGGCCTGCAACGGCCTGCTGCGAGAGGCCACCAAGGACCAGGTGGCAGACCAACTGGAGCACGGAACGGAACGCTCGTACGACGTCTTCGCCCAGTGCGAGGACTGCGGCCGCGCGTACTGGAAGGGCGCACACCACGACCAGCTGAAGGCGATCGTGGACAGCGTCCTGGCCGAGTTCGCGCCTCCGACCTAGGGGCGCGGGACCGTATCGTTTTGCGGCTCCGCCGCGGGGCGCGACAAGCCACGACGGCGCGCCAGACGCCTAACCCCCAAGTGCCACCCGCAACGCATCCGCGTCAGTCGTAGGCGCATCACACGTGAAGTGCCGGCAGACGTACGCGGTGGGTTCACCGTCGACGAGCACCCGGTCGGCAAGCAGCGGCAGCTCATCGCTGTCCGGAGTCCCGAAGGCGACAACCGCCCCCGGCGCAGTCCCCAGAAGTGCCGTACGGTGCAACGCCTTCGTGCCGGCGTCGGCGAGCGACGGCCCCACGACCGCCACCTCCCTCGGCCCGTCGAGCTGGGCCTCCGCCACCGCCAGCCCCCACCCCACGAACCGCGGCACCCGGGGCCCGAGCGCCTTCACCACCCCGAGCGCCTTCTCCGCGGCGGCCCGATGAGGCTCGGCCCCGGTCTGCGCGGCATAACCCAGCAGCGCGCCCGCCGCCGCCGTCCACCCGGAGGGCACCGCGTTGTCGGTCGGATCCTGCGGCCGCCGGATCAACCGCTCGGCATCCGCGGCGGTGTCGAAGAGCGCCCCCTCCTCCCCGGTGAACCGGGTCAGCACATGGTCGAGCAGGAACCCGGCGAAGTCGAGCCAGACGCCCTCCCCGGTCACGGACGCGAGCGCGAGGAAGCCCTCGGCGACATCGGCGTAGTCCTCCAGCACCCCGGCGTTCGCACCGACGTGGCCGTCCTTGCTGGTACGGGACAGCCGGGCCTGCTCGTCCAGATGCAGCCGTACGAGAAGATCGGCGGCCCCGAGCGCGGCGTCCACCAGGTCGGGCCGGTCGAAGTACGCGCCGGTCTCGGCGAGCGCGGCGATCGCGAGCCCGTTCCAGGCGGCGACGACCTTGTCGTCCCGGCCGGGGGCGGGGCGCTGCGCGCGGGCGTCGAGCAGCCGCCGCCTGATCGACTCGATCTTCTCCGCGTCGAACACCGTGTCCTGCTGCGGAAGTTGCAGCACGGACTGACCGTGCTCGAAGGTGCCCTCCTCGGTGACCCCGAAGTACTGCGCGGCAAGGTCCGCGTCCTGGTCCCCGAGCACCTCGCGCAACTGCTCCGGCGTCCACACGTAGTACGCGCCCTCGACGTGCTTGCCGGTGCCGTCGTCGCTGTCGGCGTCGAGCGCCGAGGCGAACCCGCCCTCGGCAGTGCGTAGTTCACGGACCATGAAGTCGGCCGTGTCGAGCGCGACCCGGCGGGCGAGGTCTGAGCCGGTGGTGCGCCAGAGGTGGGCGTAGACGCGGCACAGGAGGGCGTTGTCGTACAACATCTTCTCGAAGTGCGGGATCACCCAGTCGCGATCGACGGAGTACCGCGCGAACCCGCCGCCGAGCTGGTCGTGGATCCCGCCGCGCGCCATCCGCTCACAGGTGTCCTGCGCCATCTGGAGGGCGCCGTCGGAACCGGTGCGGGCGTGGTGCCGGAGCAGGAACTCGACGACCATGGACGGCGGGAACTTCGGCGCCCCGCCGAATCCGCCGCGCTGCGGGTCGTACTCGCGGGTGAGCCCGAGGAGTGCCTGGGCCAGCTCCTCCTCGCCGGGCGCCTGCGAGTCGCCGTAGGAGATCTCCCGTCCGGCCAGGTCCCGCACGATCTTCCCGGCGACCTCGGCGACCTCGTCCCGCCGGTCGGTCCAGGCGGCGCGGACGCCCTCCAGGACCTGCCGGAAGGAGGGCATGCCCTGGCGGGGGGCCGGCGGGAAGTAGGTGCCGAAGTAGAAGGGTTCGGCCTCCGGCGTGAGGAACACCGTCATGGGCCAGCCGCCCTGCCCGGTGGCGGCCTGTACGGCCTCCATGTAGACGGCGTCGACGTCGGGGCGCTCTTCTCGGTCGACCTTCACGCTCACGAAGTGCTCGTTGAGGAATTCTGCGGTGGCCCGGTCCTCGAAGGACTCGTGGGCCATGACGTGGCACCAGTGGCAGCTCGAATACCCCACGCTCAGCAGAACGGGTTTGTTCGCCTTCCGCGCCTCCTCGAAGGCCTCGGCCGACCAGGGCCACCAGTCGACGGGGTTGTCGGCGTGCTGGAGGAGGTAGGGGGACGTCTCGTGGGCCAGTCGGTTCGGCATGGGGTCCATCCTGCCGCAGTACCCCGGGGATCGGGCGTCAGGCGGGCCGCGGACGGTGACGTCGGGTTTCCGGCCCGCTCACCGGCACCTGTGATGGTGGTCTACGCGGTTGTGTGCTCGGTCCCAGAGCCGCCGTGTCGATGTGGAGCACGCTCGCCCTCTCGCCCCGATGCCCGGTCCGCAGCACACTTGACCAAGAAAGCCGTTGCCGCCGGAGGGGGAAGTGACATGCGGGACAGCCATCGGGCGGAAGCCGAAGGGCTGTTGGCCCGGGCCGTGGAGGAGGAGGTGCGGCGGTCCGGCGGGCGGACCGACGGCGCCGTGCTGCTGTCGCGGGCCCGTGGCTCGCTGGACGCGATGGCGCAGACGGCCGCGGAGGAGTACGAGGCCTACACGAGCGCGCTCGACGAGGCACAGGCTGGTCAACTCACCTTCAGGCAGCGGTACTCCAAGGAGGCGTCCGGAACTCCCATGCTGGTGGCGGGAGTTGCCGCACTGGCGGCCGCCGTGGCCGACCTCGCGCTCGGCACCGACGCGGGCACGGCACTCGGCGCGGGCGTGGCCGTGGGTGTCGTGGGCGCGGCGGCGACCGTGGTGAAGGTGGCCGGCTCGCATCTGCCGGCCGCGCACCACCGGGCGGGCGCGATCGGCCAGCCCGGTGGTCCGGAGCAGCTGAGGCTCCAGTGGCTGACGGCCCTGGAGGTACGGGGCATCCGTCCCTTCCTCGACCAGCAGCGGGTGCTGAGCGCGTCCACCGGCCCGAAGAAGGCGGGCCCGCGACTGCGCGGTACGGACAAGAGCGCGGCGGCCCGGGGCAGGAGCGTACTGGAGCAGTCGTTCGGCCAACTCCCCGAGCCGCTGGGCGAGTTCGCGGACCGGCGGACGGAGATGGGCCGGATCCGGCAGTGGGTGCAGGCCTCGCGCGCGACCACCGAGACCCGTCCCACGGTGGTCGTGCTGCACGGACCGCCCGGCAGCGGCCGTACGGCACTCGCGGTCCGCGCGGCCCACGACCTCAAGGACTATTTCCGCGGCGCCTGCGTGGTGGACCTGCGCGGCGACAGCCCGGAGGAGTCCCCGCTCTCCACCCGCGACGCGCTGCTGCATCTGCTGAACCGGCTCGGTGCCCCGCGCGAGCAACTGCTGTTCCGTGAGCGTTCCTCACCGGACCAGCAGGTCAAACGGCTGAGCGAGCTGTACCACCAGCATCTCAGAGGCCTGCCGGTGACGATCGTGCTGGACGACGCCTCGGACACCGAACAGGTCCGCGTCCTCGTCCCCGAGCGCTCCGACAGCCTGGTCCTGGTCACCGCGCGCGAGCCGCTCAACCTGCCGCCGGACCTCGCCGCCCAGGTGTACGAACTCCCGGTCGCCGCCCTGGACTCGGCGGGCGCGGAGGAACTCCTGGACGCGGCAGCGCAGTCGGCCACGGGACCGTACGACGCCCAATCCTCCGATCTCATCAGGGAGTTGTGCGGTGGTCTGCCCCTGGCCCTGCGCATAGCCGGTTCCTCGCTGGGCCCCCGCTCACCCCGCCAACTGGCCACGGACCTCGGCGCCTACGGCCCGGTCGAGCCCATCGAGCGGGTGCTCTGGCTGCGTTACACCGATCAGTCGGAGCCGGCCCGCAGGCTGCTGCGCCGGCTCGCGCTGGCCGGCCGCGCCTCCCTCGGCGCCGCCGCGGCCGCCGCGCTGCTGGCCACCGACGAGACGGAGGCGACCCGGCACCTGGTCGCGCTGGCCCGCGCGGGCCTGATCGACAACGTGCGCGGCAGCCGTTACCGCGTCCACGACGTGGTCCGCGCCTTCGCCCAGGCCAGACTGCTGGACGAGGAGGAAGCGGCCGAGCGCACGGCCGCGCAGGAGCGGCTCATCGTCAACTACGCCGACCTCGCCGACTCCGTGCTGCGCCTGGTCGACGGAAACATGTCGACCCGGTCCGACCGTTTCAGCCCGCACGGCTTCACCTCCCTCGACGAGGCGCTGCGCTGGCTGGACGACGAGTCGAGCTTCATCACGGCGGCGCTGCGGCATGCGGAGGGCGTCAACCAGGCGGCGGTCCTGAACCTCCTGGGCGCGCTGTGCGACTACTGCCTTCTGCGCGGCGACCTCTACCGCCTGGGCGAGATCAGCGAGTTGGCGCAGGCGGTGGACCAGGGGCTGCTGGTCCGCTCGGTGCAGTGGCGTACCGGCATCGCCGCCCGCCAGCTGGGCGAACTGGACAAGGCGCGCACGACGCTCACCTCCGTGGTCGACCTGTACATGGAGGCCCACCACGACGCGGGCGCGGCGAGGGCGCTGTGCTCCCTGGGCATCACGCTGCACCACCAGGGCCAGCTGACGGAGGCGGCGGCAAGGCTGGAGGAGGCCCTGCGCCTGCAGTCCGTCCCCGAACTGGCCACGGACCGCGCCTGGACGATGCACGCCCTGGCGGCGGTCGAACGCGACCGCGGCCGCGTCGCCGAGTCCCTGGACCTCCTCACCCGCTCCCTGGACCTCCACCGCGCCGGCGAGTCCGTCCACGGCGAGGCCTGGGCGCACTTCCAGCTCGGCCAACTGGCCCTGCGGATGGGTGACATACCGCGCGCGGAGGCGGAACTGCGCACCGCCCTCGACCTGTACGGCCGTACCCGCGACGCCCGGGGCGAGGCGTGGGCGCTCACCCAGCTGGCCCGGGCCCGTCTGGTGGCCGGGGACCCGTCCGCGGCGGTGGACGGGCTGCGCCAGGCGGCCTCCCGCCACCGCGACAGCGAGGACGCGCGGGGCGAGGCGTGGACGGTGTACTACCTGGGCCAGGCGCTGGAGGAGACGGGCAACCTGGACCTCGCGGTCCGTGAACTGGAACGCTCGCGCACGATGTTCTCCCGCATGCGGGACGTCTACGGTCTGGCCTGCGCCCGCCACCACTCGGCCCGCGTCACGCGCGACCAGCGTGCCGCCCAGACCGGCTCGCTGCGCAACTCCGGCTTCGCCCGTCAGCTCCTGGTCGACGCCCGCGCCGACTTCCAGCGCATCGGCGTCGCCCACGGCGAGGCCTGGACCTGCCTCGAACTGGCCGTGGTGGACGCGGGCAACGGTCGCACTCCCCAGGCCCTGACCCTCTGCGACGACGCGATCACCCTCTTCACCTCCTACGGCGACCGCCGCGGCGAGGACTGGGCCCGCTTCCTGCGCTGCACGCTGCTGCCGTATGCGGCGGCGGGCGGGGTGGAGGTGGGTTCGGCGGTGGCCCAGGAGGAACTCGCCGAGCTCGGCCGACGCGGCCACGCCACCCGGGACGGCAAGCTGGACGACTACGTGGAGGCGTACGCCCTGCTGCTGGAACGAGGCGTGAACCTGGAGGCAGGCTGGCAGGCCTGGCGCCTGGGCATGGTCCCGAACCGGCATGCGCGGGAGGTCATGGGGGTGGCGTCCACGGCTGCACGCTGAGACGGGGCCCTGCGGGGCGGGGGCGGAGGCGGGGGCGGGGGCGGGAACCGGGAGCCGTTACCCGTGAGCCGACAGCCGGGGTCGGCGAACCGAGGACCGACCGTCGGACCCCGGGAACCCAGAACCGCAAACCTACGGCCGGGTCGGAAACCGAGAGCCGGAGCCCGGGAACCCAGAACCGGAAACCGAAAGCTCGGGTCCGGTACCCAGAGCGGGAGCCGACGACCGGAGGGCCGACCTGGGACCGGGGACGGCGGCCAGCGGCCGGGGGACCGACGGCCGGAGGGCGGGGGGCCGGCGGCCGGGAACTGGCGGCTGGCGGCTGGCGGCCGGGGACCGGGAACCGACGGCCGGGGCCGGGGGCCAGCGGCCGGGGGCCGAGGGCCAGCAGCCGGAGACCCGGGACCGGGAACCGACAGCCGGGGCCGGGGACCAGCGGCTGGCGGCTGGCGGCTGGCGACCGGGAACCGACAGCCGGGGGGCCGGGGGGCCAGGGACCAGCGGCCAGAGGCCGGGGGCCGAGGGCCAGCGGCCGCGGACCGACGGCCGGAGGGCCGGGGACCAGCGGCCGCGGACCGACGGCCGGACGGCCGGGGACCAGCGGCAGGAGGGCCGGGGACCAGCGGCTGGCGGCTGGCGGCTGGCGGCCGGCGGCCGGGAAACGACAGCCAGGGCCGGAGGGCCGGGGACCAGCGGCCGGGGGCCGGAGACCGGCGGCCGGAGACCGGAGACCGGAGACCGCGCACCAGAACATGCCGTACCCCCTGCCGCAGCCCGTCGTCGCGATGTACGCGCGGCACGACCGGGCCACCGGCCGGCGGCCACGTGCCAGCCGGAAGAGGGCCCCGGCCGGTCTCAGGGGACCTTCGCCGGACGGACCCGCTGGTCTGAGGCCCCGTGGTCTCAGCCCTTCGCCGGTGACGCCTTGCCGGAGGAGCCCGTGGTGGTGCCGTCCTCGGCGGGCCCCTCGTCCGGGGACTCCTCGAACTTGACCTTGCCCATGTGCTTGCTCATGGACTTCATCAGGGCCCACACCGCCAGGGCCATCGCCGCGAAGACGATGAACCCGAGGACGCCGGGGGTCACCTTGTCCTCGTCGACCTCCTGGGCGAGGGTCGCGAGGTGCGTCATTGCCAGGCTTGCGCTTGCGCTCATGTCAGGCATTGTCCCGGACGCCCGCAAAGAGGTCGTCCTCGGGGAGGGACGTATCGACGAGGGACTTCGCGAGCTCGTACTCCTCCGTCGGCCACACCTCCTTCTGGAGGTCCAGCGGGACCTTGAACCAGCCGCCGTCAGGGTCGATCTGGGTGGCGTGCGCGATCAGGGCCTTGTCACGGATCTCGTAGAACTCCGCGCACGGAATGTGCGTGGTCAGCGTGCGGTCGCGCATCGGCGACTCGTCCCAGCGCTTGAGCCAGTCCCCGTACGGCGACTCCATGCCCCGCTCGATCAGCGCGTGGTGCAGCGCCTCGGTGCGCGGCCGGTTGAAGCCCTGGTTGTAGTACAGCTTCTGCGGCTGGTACGCCGGGCCGAACTCGGACTCCGGGAACTTCTCGGTGTCCGCCGCACCCTCGAACGCCACCATCGAGATCTTGTGGGTCATGATGTGGTCGGGGTGCGGGTAGCCGCCGTTCTCGTCGTAGGTGGTGATCACCTGGGGACGGAAAGTGCGGATCTGCTTCACCAGCTCGCCGGCCGCCTTGTCGACGTCCTCCAGTGCGAAGCAGCCCTCGGGCAGCGGCGGCAGCGGGTCACCCTCGGGCAGACCGGAGTCGACGAAGCCGAGCCACTCCTGCCTGACACCCAGGATCTCGCGAGCCTCGTCCATCTCCTTCTTGCGTACCTCGTGGATGTGCTCCTCGATGTACTTGTCCCCCTGCAGCTTCGGATTGAGGATGGAGCCGCGCTCCCCGCCCGTGCAGGTCACGACCAGCACGTCCACCCCCTCGGACACGTACTTCGCCATGGTGGCCGCGCCCTTGCTCGACTCGTCGTCGGGGTGGGCGTGCACGGCCATCAGTCGCAGCTGGTCAGTCAAGACTCAATCCTCAGTAAGTCGGCGCCCCCGGTGTCTTCGGGTGCGAACGGCGGCTTCTATAGTGACCGAATCGGGGGGCGATAAATTCCACGGCCTTGGTTTCCCAGGGAGACGATCATGAGTACGGCGAGCACACAGCTGCCCGAGGGCCGCTACGGCCGCTCCTCGGACGAGCGCGCCGACCACAGACTCAAGATCGCCGGTGCCGTGCTCGGCGCCCTCCTGCTCGCGCTGATCGGTTACTTCGCCTATCACTACGTCGGCGAGAACAAGATCAGCGGCGAGGTGATCGCCTTCGACGCGAAGGCCTCCGCGGTCGAGGTGCATCTGGAGGTCCGCAAGGACTCCGGCGCCTCCGGCTACTGCACGATCCGCTCCCAGGCCGCGGACGGCGACGAGGTGGGCCGGGCCGACTTCCGCTTCGACGGCGACGCCACCCGCATCGACAAGGTCGTCACACTCCGTACGACGGCCCCGGGCACCACGGCCGAGCTGCTGGGCTGTCACGCCGACTGACATCACCCTCGATACGTAGCCGCTGGCCTGCGTCGACGTATTTCTGATGGCTTATGTCCTCCCCCTTCGGCTCCTGAATTGTTAGGCTCGTGGTTTCGCCCTTCCGTGAAGGAACATTCTTCTGGGTAGGGCGATGCTTTGTATTCCCAGTACCTACGAGGAGCACCTGTGACCCAGACCAGCGAAGACGTCACCTGGCTGACCCAGGAGGCGTACACCAAGCTCAAGGAAGAGCTGGCGTACCTGTCTGGTCCCGCGCGCGAGGAAGTCACCGCGAAGATCGCGGCCGCGCGCGAGGAGGGCGACCTGCGCGAGAACGGCGGGTACCACGCGGCCAAGGAAGAGCAGGGCAAGCAGGAGCTCCGCATCCGCCAGCTGACCCAGCTCCTGGAGAGGGCCAAGGTCGGTGAGGCTCCGGCGTCCGCCGACGGTGCGGTGGCGCCCGGCATGGTCGTGACGATCGCCTTCGACGGTGACGAGGACGACACCATGACCTTCCTGCTCGCCTCGCGCGAATACGCGAGCGCGGACATCGAGACCTACTCGCCGCAGTCCCCGCTCGGCTCCGGCGTCATCGGCCACAAGGTCGGCGAGGACGCGGAGTACGAACTGCCGAACGGCAAGAAGGCCTCCGTGACCATCCTCAAGGCCGAGCCCTACAACGGCTGACCCGGGCCGACGATTCGCCCTTGACGGACCCCCGGCGCCCCTGCGGCGCCGGGGGTCTTGTCATGCCGTGGCCGAGCGGTACTTGCGGACCGCGAGGGTCCTGAATATGACGACGATCAGGACCGAGTAGATCAGCGAGGCCCAGACCGGATGCTGCATGGGCCAGGCGGTCGAGGGGGACACTCCGGGATTGCCGAACAACTGGCGGCAGGCCTGGACCGTGGCACTGAACGGGTTCCAGTCGGCGACGTGCCGCAGCCAAGGGGTCATGCGGCTGGAGTCCACGAACGCGTTCGAGATGAAGGTCACCGGGAAGAGCCAGATCAGCCCTCCCGAGGTGGCCGCCTCCGGCGTCCGCACGGACAGGCCGATCAGAGCTCCGACCCAGGTGAACGCGTACCCGAGCAGAAGCAGCAGACCGAAGGCGCCGAGGACCTCACCGATGTTGGTGTGGGTGCGCCAGCCGACCAGCAAAGCGACCATGGCCAGCACGAACAGGGTCAGGGCCGTCTGCACCAGGTCGGCGAGCGTCCGCCCGGTGAGAACCGCCCCGCGGGCCATGGGCAGTGAGCGGAAGCGGTCGATGAGCCCCTTGTGCATGTCGTCGGCGATGCCGGCGCCGGCGCCCGCGGTGGCGAAGGTGACGGTCTGCGCGAAGATGCCGGCCATCAGGAACTCGCGGTAGACGGAGGAGTCCGTGGTACCGCCGATGTTCATGGAGCCGCCGAAGACAAGTGTGCGTGGGTGTGGTTCTGGTTACAGACCTCCCCGTCCCCGTCGCAGGTCTCCAGCTCCAGCGCCGCGAACCTCGGATCGATGCTGCCCCAGACTTCCATGGGGCAGGACCATGAGCGGTGGCACAGGGACCCCGCCAGAGCCCTTCAGAGCTTCCATGGCCGACGCCCAGGCGCCAGTAGTGCGCCAGACCTCCGCGCGCCGCCTGACCGCGCTCCAGGAGTTCCCGGACACCTCTACATCGCTCCATCGGGCAGCAGTCCGAAGCTTCCACAAGATCGCTTCGAACATCTCGCGCTTGGGTGTCCAGTTCTGGCGAGAGTTTGGAAGCACGGCATCAACCGTCTCCCACTCCGCATCGCTGATCTTGAGAGGCACCAGCGTGCCTGTCCCCCGGTGCCACTCCGTGAGGGGGTCGGCGATGCCCTTCCGGTGCGACTGCCCCTTGCCGGTCACGTGCACATGGACGTCCAGCAGATCAAGCAGGTCTCGACGCTGCACTGCCGTGAAGGACTCCATCTCGGTCGCCCGCTTCTCCACCAGGGCAATGATCTCGTCCGCGCGTTGCTGCTGCTCTTCGGCCTCCCTCAGCCAGCGAGCCACACGGTCACGTTCTTCGAGGAGTTCGCCTTCCTTAGCCCGGAGGGCCTGCTTCACTTCACGAATCGTGTCTTGGTCAATGCCGTCCCCCGCACCGTCGCCCATCTCGTCTTCGAAGAGCTGAGTGAGCTTGGCAAGAAGCTGGCCCTTGCGGCTGGTCCTCTTCTTCTCGATCTGCACGTCCAGCTCAGTGAGACGCCGCCGATACGTCTCGGCGCGGGCCGGGATCGCTCCCAACCAAGTTCCCGCGAGTGCCCTGAACTTGCTCACGTTGGACAGCAGAGCCTCAACCTCGGCCCAGACAGCTCTTTCGACGTCGGGCGCCGGGAGTTCCGCGCACTCACACTTCAGGCCCAGCCGCTTACCCATGCATCGGTAGTAACCAATGGGAGAGTCGACAGGCTTCGCTCCTGTGTAGTGGCCGCCGCACAGCGCGTGCAGTCGCCCCGTGAACAGGTAGTGAGTGAGATTCTTCTTCTTGAACGACCGCCGGTTGAGGGCCGCGCGAAGAGCTTCTACGCGCTTCGGATCGCTGATCGGACGGGGAACCTCGATCCGGAAGACCTCGAAGGTCTCCTCTTCGTCGTCCTCAGCCGTGCGCTCAATACGGAACTCCACATACCCGTCGAGCGCAGTCGAGTTGAGTCGCCTGGCGAGGTTCGTTCCGGTCCACGACAGGCCCTTACGGGAACGCAAGCCAAGCGTGTTCAGGTGCTCGGCGGCCTCATCCCGCGAGTAGCCGAGGTCCACGATCAGATTCGTGGCGATGTCGATCACGCTCACCTCGTCCTCGCAGAGGACGGGAATCGCCTTGCTGCCCTTGCCGTTGAGGGCCACGCCGTATGGGGGCTGCCCAAGAGGCCAGCCACCGGCAGCCAACTTCTGGTCACGGCCGCCCATGGTTCGCTCGAGGATGAGGGTGTGTTCCAACTCCGCCATGTACGACAGCAGGCTGAGCATGATGCCGAACAGTTCGTCGTCACTGTCCAGGCGACCATCCGCCGTGGCGACCCTGATCTTGTGATGCTTGGTGGCGTTGAACACCCAAAGGTGGATGTCCTCCATGGTCCGTCCGATGCGGTCCAACTTGCCGAACACGACGAGATCGATGAAGCCCTCTTCAATTGCCTCGGTCATCTCGTCGAGATCAGGCCTGGAAGCCTTCTTTCCCGACTCCCCACCATCAACGTAAATCTTGTAGATCTCGTACTTACCGGTGCCGACCGTGTAGTCGAGCCATGCTCTGCACTGCTTTTCTTGCGCATCGAGGCCGTATCCCTCAATCTGTTTTGCGGTCGATACGCGAAGGTAGATGGCTACCCGCATCACGCCCCGAGCGGTCCGACGCCCGCGCATGACGGTACTCTTCCCCATGTCAGTCCCTCCGTGACTGGCAGGCCGGTCCTTGACTGGCCTGGTCCCAGGGGGCGGCAACCCCCTGGGACCTCCATGTGGTGATGTCCCATCAGGATAGCCGCGCTGCCTGCTATTCGGCGGGCTTTCTTTGACAACCCCCCTTGTCCTTGTAGCCACTGGGCAGACGACTAAATAGGAGATCGGCCAGCCGTCGTTCTTCGCGATCACCCCACTCAACAGCTCGCCATCGAGAGGTCACTTCGCCAGGCTGTGGCTGCTTCTTGTTACGACAGCTCATTCACCCCACCTCTGTTCGTTCAGTACTTCGCGGGCGAACTCGCTATTTGAGACACGGTCTTCCGCGATTCCGACAGCGAGTAGGGCAGCGCCCAAGGTGTGACCGGAGCCGAGGTAGCGCCAGTGCCGTTCGGTGACCGCATCGGGCATGTCTGCCTGGCCCATGTGGTGGGCGCGTTCGGCGCGGAGTGCTGCGTAGGTGGTGGAGTAGGCGCGGGATTTGGTGAGGATGTGGCCGCGGTAGCCGAGGGTGTGTGCCCAGTCCCGCAGGCGCAGGAAGGCGTACTCCGGCAGGGCGCCGAGGCGCCAGCAAGTCCGCTTCGCGAGCCAGGCGACGAACTCATGGGTGCCGCCTCCGGAGTCGGTACGGATCAGAGTCTGGCGTCCCCGCCGGTACTTCTTCGGCAGCTGGGCCAGAGCGAGTTGGGCCGTGGCAATGTGGTCGGCGGCGGTGTTGCTGCCCGCGTTGCCCGGCCTGAGCAGGCCGGCCACCGGTTCTCCGCTGCCACTGCTGCCGTGATCGACGAAACCCATCAGGGGATGGTGGCCGAAGGTCTTCTTCCAGGTCGCGGTGGCGTCCTGCTTCTCGGAGTGAGACAGCACGAGCACCCCGTCCAGGTCCACGATCACCTGCCCTGCGGCGTCCGGGGCCGCGCTCTTGGCCACGCTCCAGACGTGCTCACGCGCTTCGGCCCGCGCGGCCCGTATCGCGGACAGGGCCTTCGTCCCGGCCGCGGCGAGGGTGTCGATGAGCCGGGAGACCGTCGGGTCGGAGGCCACCGGCCCGAACACGGGCGGCTCGGCCCGCAGCATGGCGACATCGGCAAGACAGTCGCCGCCGAGCGCGACCGCGAGGGCCACGTCCAGCAGGATCTTGCCCGGATCGTGCACCGCCCTCGGACGTCGCCACGGCGTCAGCGCCGCAGATATCGCCTGATCCAGCCCGGACTTACGGACCGTCTCCAGCAACAGCACGGCCCCAGCCTGCGAGACCACCCCGCGACCTCCGCCCTCAGCGCGGACACGCGGGTACGACCCGATACGCTTCTTCACCTGGAAAGTGCCTCCGACAGGGGCGGGAACAAGGGCCTAGACAATCCTCATTCTCGCTGGTCAGAGGCACTTTCTGTTGTCCTGATCACCAGATGGACAGCCCACTTCGTGAAAGCGCGAGGCTAGTAGGACTCCGTTAGGTCTTCCTGTCCGGCCTGTTCGGGTGCATGTTGGGTTGGGTGGACGCACATGAAGTGAACCGTGTTCGGGCGAGGTTGGCG